>JASEHI010000001.1 GCA_030018695.1 Anaerolineales bacterium | reverse complement strand
CAGCGGGGTGGACGAGGTGCTTGCCGGCCAGATGCAATTTGCAGGGAACATCCTCGCCCAGTTCGATTGCGGTTTTCGCGCTCCGTTCCGCGCCCAGATGGAAATCGTCGGCAGCGAGGGGAGCCTCACCATCCCCACGCCCTTCAAGCCCGGACGACGGGAAAAAATCCTGCTCACTCGCAATGGTAAGGTGAAGACCATTCGCGTTCCCGGCCAGGAGTTATACTTGGGCGAAGTGGAAGACATGGCTGACGCCATCCTGCTCGGCAAGCCTTCGCGCGTGAGCTTGGCCGAGAGCCGCGGCAATGTGGCAACCATCCTCGCCCTGCTGGAATCCGCCCGTACAAGACAAACCATCTGGCTGTAACCCCTGCGACCTTCAACTTTCGACCTTCGACCTCTCGACCTTCAACCTGCAACCGAAAACCTTTCGGTTTTTCCTTCGTGACCCTTCGCCTGCCCTGGCGGACTAGGCCAGGGTGTACTTCGTGGTGAAAAAAATGCCCTCCCGCCGCGCCCTGCTCTACACCCCCGGCGACGAAAAAGGATTGACAATTTCATGCAATGGAGTACAATCAAATCAACCCCCCGGAGATAGCATCTCCGGGCCGACGCCCACCGAAAGGTGGGTCGTCTCTTAACAGGGAAGGAATTTCTCGTGGAACGTGTCATCGCTTACATCGATGGTTATAACCTTTACTACGGCTTGCGACACAAGCAGTGGAAATGGTTTTATTGGCTCAATGTCCAATTACTGGCACAACATCTTATGAAACCTGGTCAAGAACTGGTTGGCACAAAGTATTTCACAACAATTGTGAATTATCCAGAGGGGCGGCATCGGAGACAGGCTGTTTTTAAGGTAGTTGTAGCTTTTCCTCCCGCACGGTCATCGGTCGCCTTGCAACGCACAGCGCATGGATTTTATTTTATTGGGCGGGATAAACTCTCGAAAAGCGTTTTCCCAGACGAAGTGGTCAAGCCCGATGGATTTACCCTGCGCCGGCCTGCGGAATGGCGGTAACGCGGAGAATCCCATGCCCTCCCGACGCGCCCTGCTCTACACCCCCGGCGACGACCGGCACAAGATCGAAAAAGCCCTCACCTTCGGCGTGGACTGTATCTGCATGGATATGGAAGACGGCGTGGCCTTGAATCGCAAAACCGAGGCGCGCACCACCATCGCCCGCGCTTTGCAGGAACTGGACTTCGGCATATCTGAAAAACTGGCGCGCATCAACGCCGTCGGCTCGGGGCTGGAAAAGGATGATATCGAGGCCGTCCTGCCTTATCGTCCGGATGGCATCGTTATTCCCAAAATCGAATCGCTGGAGCAAATCCAATGGGCGAGCGAAATCATCGAGGCCGCGGAACTGGCACACGGCTGGCCGCTCAACTCCATCAGAATATTGGTGGGAGTGGAAACCCCCAAAGCCATCCTCAATCTGAAAGAAATCGCCTCCCACCCTCGGCTTGACGCGCTCATCTTCGGTGCGGAGGATTTCGCCGCCAGCGTCGGCGCAGTACGCACACCGGAGGCCTGGGAGGTATTTTACGCCCGCAGCGCTGCCGTCACCGCGGCGGCGGCCTACGGCCTGGGGGCGATTGACATGGTGACAATAGATTTTCACGATATCGAGAAAGTCCGCCGCGAGGCCGAGTTCGGGGCGCGGCTGGGCTGCACGGGCAAGCAGATCATCCATCCCAATCAAGTCCAGCCGGCGCAGGAGGCTTTCACGCCGGATGACGATGCTATCGCCCACGCGCGGCGGTTGGTGGAGGCCTTCGAGGAGCATCAGGCCAAAGGGTCCGGCGCGTTTGCGCTGGATGGCAAGATGATTGACATGCCGCTGGTCAAGGCGGCGCAGAATGTGCTGGCGCGGGCGCGAGCCGCGGGGAAGATTTAGAGCGTCGTACAGGTTTGTCTTTTTGGAAAATTGTTGACAAAGGGAGGGCGTGAAGTTATACTAAACTACAAAAAAGGTATAACAAAATGGCGAATGTAAAAACGGCAATCTCTCTCCAGGGTTCACTCTTCGAACAGGTGGAAAACCTTGCCCACGAGTTGAAGGTCTCCCGAAGCCGCGTATTTGTGCTGGCTTTGGAAAATTTCATCCGTGACTATCAGGATAAGCGCTTGTTCGATCAAATCAACAAGGCCTATGAAGATGTTCCGCCGGACGAGGCTGAACAATTACACCTCCAACAAATCCGGCGTCAACAGCGCCGCATTGCGGAGGGCGAATGGTAATCAATCAAGGGGACATCTACTGGATTGATCTGGAGGAGCCGAGCGGGTCAGGACCTGGCTATAGCCGTCCAGGTGTGGCCCTCCAGAACAATATGTTCAACCATAGCAGCATCAATACCGTTCTCGTTTGTAGTCTTACCTCGAACACCCAACGCTCGGCTGTACCTGGCAACGTTTCGCTCGAGATCGGGGAAGGCGGCCTCTCCAAACAAAACGTGGCTGTGGTATCCCAGCTTTTCACGGTAGATAAAAACCTGCTGCGTGAATACATTGGCACGTTATCCCAAAAGCGAGTACGCCAGATTCTAGACGGCCTCAGGTTGATTACCGAGCCGCGTGAACCGCCGCGCTAGTCAAGGCCGCCAAAACAAACTCCTCAAGAAACAAAAAGAAAGGATACAAATCTATGACAGGCCCAATGTCCACCGGAACCTGCAATCTGTGCGGGAAAGACTTTGCAAAAAATGTCATCTCCCGCCACATCAAGAAATGCCTTCAAGAGCAGGCTGCCTCTGCGGGTGGGAAAACCCAAAAGACGTTCTGGATCAACGTCTGGGGAAAGTACCTGCCCGAATACTGGCTTCATTTGGAAGTACCGGCCTCCGCGAAGCTGGCGGAACTCGACCAATTCTTGCGCGATATCTGGCTGGAATGCTGCGGACACCTGAGCGCGTTCACGATTGGCAACACCCGCTACGAAGAGGACACTGGCCAGGTGGATGCCATGTGGAAGGATTTCTTCGGCCCATCCATGCCCACGAAAAGCATGAGCGCAAAGTTGTACACCGTTCTGCAGCCTGGGCTGAAGTTCGATCACGAGTACGACTTCGGCACAACCACCGAGCTGGCTGGCAAAGTCGTGGCCGAAGGGGAAAGATCCATTCAGAACAAAGGTGTCCGCATTCTGGCGCGCAATCAGCCTCCCGCCATCCCGTGCAGTGAGTGCGGTAAACCGGCAGTCGTTGTGTGTGGATATTGTAGTTATGCGCCTGGGGGCTGGCTGTGCAAAAAGTGTTCCCGGAAACACAAATGCGGCGATGAGGCTTTTTTGCCTCTCGTCAATTCGCCGCGCGTCGGTCAGTGCGGCTACACCGGCGACGCAGATTTTGACCTTGACTTTTAGCCCACGTGAAGCCGCTGAAGGCGTGCTGGAAATGGCGAAGATGCTGAAGAGCCGGAACGCGGACCTCAGTCCGCAAAATGTGCAGACTGAAGTCTGCGCTCCATTATGAGGAATTCCTGATTTCCATCTTCTTTGGACTCCTCTCCGCTCTGACCTGGGGCGCGGCAGATTTCAGCGGCGGGCTGGCCTCCAGGCACAGCAGCGCTTACGGTGTGGTCATCGGTGGGCAGGCTACCGGACTGGCGTTGTTGCTCGCGCTGGTCAACTTTACCGGCGAGCCTCTGCCGTCTCTAGCCATTTGGCTCTGGGGTGGCGCGGCCGGGCTGTGCGGCGGAGTCGGGCTCTCCATCCTGTACCGCGCCTTGGCGGATGGCCGGATGAGCGTGGCCGCGCCAGTCTCCGCTCTTTCAGCGGCCATCCTCCCGGTGCTGGTCGGTGCATGGACGGAGGGACTGCCGAAGCTGTGGACGTTACCCGGTTTCGCGCTGGCGCTGGCGGCCATCTGGCTGATCTCACGCGGCGAAGACGGCGCCGCCATCCGCCTGAAAGAGCTGGTTCTGCCGTTGGCGGCTGGCCTGACCTTCGGCCTGTTTTTTGTCTTCATGCACCAGGCCAGTCGCGTGTCCGTCCTATGGCCGATTGTCGCCTCGCGGTTGACATCCATCACAAGCCTGCTGGTATACGACCTTGTCAAAAAGCAGCCCTGGCGGCCAAAGCGCGCCCTTTGGCCGCTGGTCGCCCTGAGCGGCGTGCTTGACATCGGAGGCAATAGTTTTTACATTCTCGCTGGGCAAATTGGCCGCATGGACGTGGCCGCCGTGCTCGGCTCGCTCTATCCCGGTTCGACCGTCGCCCTGGCGCGGCTGGTGTTGAGGGAACGTATCCTGCGTATGCAGGCCATTGGGATTGCCTTGGCGTTTGCGGCAATTGTATTGATCGCGTTGTGATCCTTGATCTCGTCTTTTCTCCTTCTCTACCGGACAAATCTCTCGGATTGAGCCAAAGAATCTTCATGACCGCAAACACCAATTCCGTTAATCCCTATCGAACTCTTGTCACTGCCTTGTTGCTCATCCTCTTCAGCGCTTCTTGCGCACCGAAGGAAACCCCTCAACCGGCAACACAGGCTGCCGCTGCGACTCGAACGGCCGAGACGCCTACCCTCACTCCCTCTTCCACACCGACGATCACCCCAACCCCTACCGAGACGCCCACGGCCACACCCACGCCGACATACGCCATCCTGCGTGGCGAAGTCATCGTCGAGCACGCCAGTTGCCGTTATGGGCCTGGCGCGCCCTATCTCTACAAATATGGATTGGTCGGGGGCAGCAACCTGGAGATCATCGGTCGCATGGAGCTCCTCAGCCAGACCGAAGGCGGCGGCTGGGCACCCGCCACCTGGATCAACGTGCGCGCCATCGGCGGGAATAATCCCTGCTGGGTCAACGCAAAGCTGATGAACATCAAGGGCGACCTGATGAGCGTCGCGCCTGTCAAGCCGGAAGACATGGTGCTGCCCCAGTCGCCTTACTACGGCCCGCTGACGTTTGTCAGCGCGGCGCGTGAGGGGAGCGAGGTTACGATCTCCTGGAATGGGATCACCCTGAGAGCAGGCGATGATTCTGAGCAGTTCCCTTACCTGATCGAAGCCTGGGTCTGCCAAAATGGACAGATCCACTTTGCCCCGCTCGGCTCATACCTTACGACGGCCAAAATTACGGATGAACCCGGCTGTGACGAACCTTCGCATGGCCGGCTCTACGCCGTCGAGAAGCACGGTTATACAAAAGGGATCGAAATCCCCTGGCCGCCTTACTGAAAATTTCGACAAATTCGTGCTATTCGATGCCGAAGGATTAGCAACAAACCGAGGAGACACCATGCCATTCGATCCCGCCTACGCTGACTTCGTCCAATCCTATGCCATCTACGACACCACCCACGACATTGACGAACTGCGCCAGCGCGAATACAGCCGTCTCGACCGCCTCGGCCACATCTATCTCGATTACACCGGTGGCGGGCTGTACGCCGAGTCGCAGATCCGCCAGCATCACACGCTACTCGACGAGAACGTCTTCGGCAACCCGCACTCGTCCAACCCGACCTCGCAGGCCGTGACACGTATGATCGAAAGCGCCCGCGAATACGTTCTGCAATTCTTCAACGCCTCACCGGATGAGTATGTGTGCATCTTCACCCAGAACGCCAGCGGCGCGCTCAAGCTGGTTGGGGAATCCTATCCCTTTGGGCAGGGCTGCCACTACCTGCTGACCTTCGACAACCACAACTCGGTCAACGGCATCCGCGAATTCGCCCACGCCAAAGGCGCCGAGGTGACCTACATCCCGGTCGCCCTGCCGGATATGCGCGTGGACGAGGGGCAACTCGATTCTTTTCTCAACCTCGCGGAGGGCGACTGTTTCAACCTGTTCGCCTACCCGTCCCAATCCAACTTCTCGGCCGTGCAGCACCCGCTGGAGTGGATCGAGCGCGCCCACGACCGGGGCTGGGACGTGCTGCTGGACACGGCCGCCTTCGTCCCCACCAACCGCCTCGACTTGAGCGCTGTCCAGCCGGACTTCGTGCCGGTCTCGTTCTACAAAATGTTCGGCTACCCGACCGGCATCGGCGCGCTGCTGGCGCGCCGCGATAAACTCGCCAAGCTGCACCGTCCATGGTTCGCGGGCGGGACGATCACGGTCGCCTCGGTGCAGGGCGATAAATATTACCTGGCCGAAGGTCACGCCGCCTTCGAGGACGGCACGCTCGACTATCTCAACATCCCGGCGATCGAGATCGGCCTGAAGCACCTCGAATCCATCGGATACAAGACAATCCACGAGCGCGTGCGCTGTCTGACCGGCTGGCTGCTGGATAAGCTGACGGCGATGAGGCACAGCAGCGGCGAGCCGCTTGCCCGCGTCTACGGGCCGGTGATGACCCGCGCGCGCGGCGGCGCGGTGACGGTCAACTTCTATGATAAGGACGGGATCCCGATTGACCACCGTTTCATCGAACAACAGGCCAACCAGCACAACATCTCCCTGCGGACGGGCTGTTTCTGCAACCCGGGCGCGGGCGAGGTGGCCCTGGGCATCTCCAAGCCCGAACTGGCTGCCTGCTTCTCCAGTCCCGGCCACGACCAGCGCCTGAGCTACGACGACTTCCGCCTGTGCATTGACGGCAAAGCCTCCGGCGCGGTGCGGGTTTCGCTGGGGCTGGTCAGCAATTTCGAGGATGTGCAGGAATTCTTGAAGTTTGCGGAGGGATTGTTGGCATAACTTCATCGCGAGGGCGGTGGTCGAGTAGCCCGTGTTCTTCAGGCGTATCGAGACCCCGCCCGCTTGCCCTTGCTGAAGTGATTGTCCGAGACAGGTGAGAATGCCGTATAATCTTGATAGTCGCTCGGTGCAGTAAGAGAGTCTCACGATGAGTAAAAAGCAGTCGAGGTCCGAAAAGTTACACAGCCTAAACATCCGAGAGCCAGTCGCGGAATATGTGCGCACCAAAGAAATCCCTACTTTCTTTGGTCAACCAATGCTTAAAGGCACTTTTCACGAACTTGCTGCGGAAGGGTCAGAGTCTCTTTCACCCAGACTCTTTTATTCGCATCCCAATGGGAAAATTTGGACGGGAGATGCGATAGAGTGGTTGCGCTCCCTAGAAGCATCGTCGGTGGATTTGATTTTTGCTGACCCCCCTTACAACATCAAGAAGGCGGAATGGGATGAATTTGAGTCACAGGAGCAATATGTTAATTGGTCATTGAAATGGATAGAGGAAGCCGCGCGCATTCTCAAACCGACCGGCACACTATATATCTGTGGTTTTTCGGAAATACTCGCGGACATAAAGCTCCCCGCCTCGAAATTCTTCAAGGGGTGCAGGTGGCTGGTCTGGCATTATAAGAACAAAGCCAATCTTGGCTTGGATTGGGGGCGGTCTCACGAGAGTATTCTACACTTCAGGAAAAGCAAATCGTTTACGATGAATATTGACAATGTGCGCATTTCCTACGGAGACCATACTTTGAAGTATCCCGAACATCCTCAAGCGGAGACCAGTCAATATGGGAATGGGGAAAATAGCAAAGGTAGAATCTGGCAGCCCAATCCGGCCGGTGCAAAGCCCAGGGATGTAATCGAAATCCCAACGACCTGTAATGGGATGCACGAAAAAACAAACCACCCCACACAAAAGCCCGAGGAACTGTTACGAAAATTCGTGCTGGCTTCTTCAAATCCTGGAGACATGGTGATTGACCCATTTTTAGGCTCCGGGACAACAGCGGTTGTTGCAGAACAACTTGAACGGAAGTGGAAAGGATGTGATATATCACCGGAGTATTGCCATTGGGCCGCTGAAAGGATAGAACTGGCGGAGAACTGGTCGGTGGAAAAGTGGATACAATACGATCTTGAAAATGAGCGCAGGAGGAAATCCATTCGATGACTGAAACTACACTCCTTGACCTGCAGGCCAATGTACAGGATAAAACTGCTTTCAACGCGTTGACTGACTATTTCGATCTGGCATATGTTGATCCCAGGCCAGAAATGCTCACCAATGAACGTCTGAGCGAACAGATACGTGATTTTCAGACATTCTTGGTGCGCGACTTATGGCGGCTTTCAGGGGAATAGGCTTGATTTGTCGTGACATGATCTCTAACCCTGTCACGAAATTGACCGAAGGTCTCCCCTATGAATGGCAATAATCGCGCCAACATCAAACCCGGCCTCCGCGTCCGCATCGTCTTGAAGAAAGACCAGCCTTCTGGCAAACTGACCGAAGGCATCGTCAAGGAAATCCTGACTAGCTCGGCGACGCACCCGCACGGCATCAAGGTACGTCTGTTGAGCGGGGAGGTTGGGCGGGTGAAAGAGATCATCGGTTGAGGTGATCCGCATGGGACAATCCGAATTGGATGCCAAAAACCTCGCTACTGCCATGGACGCCGAACTGCGCTCCCTGCCATTGCAGAATACTCCCAACGAACGCGCCGTCCGCCGTAAATATTCGCAGCTGCTCAAAAAGGCCGCGCCGGAATTTGTTCTGGGCGTGGCGCGAGAACTCTTCAAAACCTTCGGCCAGCGCTGGACGGCCTATGAAATCATTGCCGCGCACAAGCCTGCCTTTCAAAGCCTGGGCGAGGCCGAAATCGAGGAGCTCGGTCAGGGCATCCACCAAATCCTTGGAAGCATCGGCTCGTTTGTTAAAGTTCTGGTAAACTTGTTGCCAGAACTGCGACAATTGGGATGCTTCGTTCATGCACTCAGTTTGCCGCAGTTCTCATTTTTTGTCAAATTTTGTCAAAAGTCCAAGCCATAGTCAGCGGAATGTATCTCTCTGCTGACGGATATGGCGGAGTTGATTTATGGATAATTAAAACCGATGCGCAGGGTAATATTACTAGCCCATGACCCTCCCCCTCCATCTTAGGAAATCCTCTTACTTTCTTAGGATTTGTTCTGTTTCGTCATAGGCTCAAAAACATGAGTTTTACTCGAAAAACGGGCTACCGATTAACCTCAGTGTGTGCGACATGAAGTCGCATCAGTAATTGTCGTGACCGAGAAATCGGTACATGACCTGATGTTCCGCAACGGGCACGTCTTGCCAGTCCCGCCGCTGCCTAAACCTTGCCGCTCAACGGTTCATCTGTGGAACATGAGGCGACTTGCTGTATAATGAGCGGTATGAACAAACCATCCAGAAATCTCGACGAGCTTTTGGCAAAGATCAGGAACCAGCTCCCAACGCTGCGAGAGCAGCATCATGTCCGCACGCTGGAAGTGTTTGGTTCATTTGTGCGCGGGGAAGAAAAAGAAAATAGCGACTTGGATTTGCTGGTGACCTTTGACGAAATCCCCTCGCTGTTCAGCTTCGTGGCGTTGGAAAACCAATTGAGCGACGCTTTGGGCATGAAAGTGGATTTGGTGATGAAGGATAGTTTGAAACCGTTCATCGGAAAATTCATCTTGGAAGAGGCCCGGCCAATATGAGCCATCAGCGTGTGCACCTGGATTACATTCGGGATATGTTGGAGAACGCAGAAAAGGCATTACGGTTTGTAAAGGGAATGGGCTTTGAAGAATTTACAGAGGATGAAAGAACGATCTATGCTGTTATCCGGGCCATAGAAGTCATTGGCGAAGCAACAAAGAATATTCCCAAAGATTTGCGAGACACCTATCCAGAGATACCCTGGCGAGAGGTAGCAGGCACGAGGGACAAGCTCATTCACGAGTACTTCGGTGTGAACTTGCCTGTGGTATGGAGAACAGTACAGGAGGATTTGCCAAAACTTGTCAATCAATTGAAGAACGTTCTTGATGATTACGGTTATTCTTCTGGATGAAGAACTGCGCCTAACTTGGGCGGTAAATTGAACGTATTGCTCCTCCCCCTGCTCACCACCCTCGGCTTCGGCATGCTCGGCTACCTGTGCGGCTCGCTGCCTTTCGCCGTCTGGATCACGCGCCTGGCGAAGGGCGTGGATGTGCGCGACGCCGGCTCCGGTCACGCCACGACCACCAACACCATCCGCCAGGCCGGGTTCGGCTGGGGCGCGCTCGTCTTAGTTCTGGATATCGCCAAGGGTTTTCTACCCACCTGGCTGGCATTGCACGCAGGGGGA
The DNA here is from genome assembly GCA_030018695.1 of Anaerolineales bacterium. GTDB lineage: Bacteria > Chloroflexota > Anaerolineae > Anaerolineales > Villigracilaceae > CG2-30-58-95. The sequence continues at coordinate 114,370 of JASEHI010000001.1, read as the reverse complement.
CAAAATGGAATTTTGTCCTACATGCCCTGGGTCGCGCCCCTCACCGCCGCGCTGGTCGTCGTCGGGCACTGCTGGCCGGTCTTCGCCGGTTTCCGCGGCGGGATGGGCAATGCCAGTGCGGGCGGGGCTATTCTGGCGGCCAATCCACTTGCCTTCGTCATCGGTCTGGGCATTTTGGTGGCGCTGGTGCTGATCATCCGCCATAGCGCCCGCGCCAGTGTGCTGACCGGTTTGTTGATCGCCCCAGCCTTCTGGCTGCTTGGCTTTGGCAGCCCGGTCGTCTGGGTTGCCGCGGCGACGGGGCTGGTGATCGCTTTTCGCTTTACCATTGACTGGAACCGCGAGTACCGCGAGCTGTGGCTGGATCGCGAACAAAAACAGAGATGATACCCCCTGCGGGGATGATATCCCCTCCGGGGATGATATAATCCCGCCATGCAGAATTCCACTCCCTTCTTTCAGTGCCCCTTTATTTACAGTTTACTATTGCCCGTGATTTTCGTCCTCGGGATAGGCTCCGGTTACCTGATCTGGGGACGTACATCTGTTGCAGACGCCGCGCCTGCCACCCTTGCCACACCGACCGCGCAAGTCAGGCGCTACGACGTGCCGGTGGATGACGATCCCAGCCTGGGTCCAGATAACGCCCCGATTACGATCATCGAGTTCAGCGATTATCAGTGTTCCTACTGCAAAAAGTGGCACGATGAGGTCTTGGACCGGTTGCTGGCCAACTATCCGGGCCAGGTCCGCTTCGTCTACCGTGATTTTCCGCTGATTAGCATCCATCCAGGCGCTGCCCCCGCCGCAGAAGCTGCTGATTGCGCCGGCGCGCAAGGCGCCTATTGGCCTTTCCACAGGGCTCTCTTCAGCATGAAGTACGATCTGACCACAGCTGGCTACCAGCAATATGCAGTCGAACTCGGGCTGGACACGCAAGCCTTCGCCAAATGCCTGACAGACCGGCGCTATGAATCCGAAGTGATGGCAGATTACAACTATGCGGTGAACCTGGGTGTCCGCTCGACGCCGACGTTCTTCATCAACGGCATCCCCATCGTCGGCGCACAACCTTACGAGGTGTTCAAACAGGTCATTGACAAGGAACTGGCGGGGGAAATTCCATGAAAAAATTCGTCGCCGTTGCCGGGAATATCGGCGTGGGCAAATCCACGTTGGTCGAGATGTTGTGCCAAAAAATGGGCTGGACTCCTTTCTTCGAGCCGGTCGCCGAGAACCCCTACCTGGCCGACTTTTACCGCGACATGCAAGCCTGGGCTTTTCATTCGCAAATATTCTTCCTGACCCATCGCCTGCGCGCCCACCATCAATTGGCGCTTTACCCGTCCTCGGTCATCCAAGACCGCTCCGTTTATGAGGACGCCGAGATATTCGCTCACAACCTATTCTTGCAGGGGCACATCCGCCAGCGCGATTACGATACCTACCGGGAACTCTACCGCACCCTGATCGAGTTCCTTCCCCCGCCCGACCTGGTCATTTACCTGCGCTCATCCGTCCCTACCCTGGTTCAACGCATCTCCCGGCGTGGACGGGATTACGAGCGCAGCATCCCGACCGATTACCTGGCCAGCTTGAACAACCTGTACGAATCCTGGATAGAAAACTTCACCCTTTGCCCGGTGCTGACCGTTCCCTCCGACGAGGTGGATTACGTCGCCCACCCCGGCCACTTGAGCCTGATCGCCGTTAAAGTTCAGGAGAAATTGACCGGCAAGGAGGAGGTCATCTTCGCCCCGGATGAAGTGGCGCGCGCAGCTTCCGATTGAACTGTAGAGCGAAATTAATTTCGCTCTCTTCTTTACTGGGAGCGAAATAAATTTCGCTCTACTTTTTACTGGATAAACAACCCCCATTTGAACCGGTTTTCCAGCCAACGTTCTTCGCCTTCCCCCCACAAACCCCAATTCCATATCTCTGGTCGCCCGTCTCCACATTCGGCCTGAAGGATACCCTGCGGGAGGGTATCGGCCAGCGGGCAAACAGCCGGCGCGTTCCGCCCTCCCGTCCCGCTGGACGGCGTCGGGGTGAGGTAGCCGGATTCGGCCCGGGCGTTGGGCCGGCCCGGGGTCGGGCGGCAGGCAAAGGTCCAGGCCCCGTTCCCGTCCGGCAGGCGACACCAGGCAATGTCCGCCTTTTCCACGACCGGGTAAGTGTAAATATCCGCCGTCTGTCCGCCCGGCTTTAGCAAACGCACCGCATCGCCGCCGTCGCCGAGGAGTATGCCAGAATTGGAGCGGAAGAAACGGGTGATGGCGCGCGGTTCTAAGGTGATGTCCGGCAAAGTGTACGCGCTGGAGCCGCCGAGATCATCGTCCAGTTTCCAGTTTTTCAGATTGACCGCCTCAGTCCCAACGTTCATGATCTCGATATACTCGTCGTAAACGTTGGACAGGCCGTCGCCGTTCCAATCGCTGCGCGGGCGCGGCAGGAACTCGTTGATGACGATATTTCCTGGCACTGGTGTCTTGGTCGGAGTGGGGGTTCGCGTCGGCGTGGGAGTTCGCGTCGGCGTGCGGGTCGGGGTGCTGATGACGGTGGGCGTGACCGAGTAAGCCCAGTTAGGCTGCCCCGGCGTTCCTTTGATGGCGTTTCCGGCGGCATCGCGCCCGTTGGCGACCGCGCCGGTGTTGGTGATCCAGGCCGTTGCACTATCCGGCAGCACGCCGCGCCGCTCCATGCTGGCGTAATTGGGCGAGCCGCTGCCCGCCGGCCATGAGCCGCCGTCCAGGTTGGCGGTATCCACCACGCTTTCATTGGGGTCCAGCAGTTTCAGCACCTCGCCGTCGTTCGATAGCGCCCCGCCGTAGATCAAACTGGCAGGCACATCCGAGACGGTGTTGTCATCGGTGCGTTCCAGCAGGTAATAGCCGCCTGCCGCGATCTGCCCGCTGAGGATGATCTCCGGGCTGCCATCCAAGGCGACCAGTTTCCAGCCGGTCAAGCTAATGGCCTGCGCGCCCGGGTTGTAGAGTTCGATCCATTCATCGTTGGAATCTGCTTGAGTACCCGCCCAGGCCACCTCGTTAATCAGCACAGCGAGAGACGGAACAGTCGTCGGGGTGGGGGTTCGGGTTGAAGTTGGCGCATAGGTCTTAGTCGGCGTGGCTGTGGTGGAATTGGTCGCTGTGAGCGTAGCAGTATTGGTCGAGGTGGGGGTGGCCGTGGCAGCGCCTGCACAGACTGTCAGCGAACTGTCCATGTTCTGCGGCTCGCTGGGGGAAATTAGGGCGAAATCGGAGACGTTGTTATCGGTGTCGTAGCAACTGCCTGCCGTCCCGCCGGGTTTGCGCTCATAACTCTGGTTTGTATCGGAAGGGAGGGGGAAAAGAGTCTCTCCCTCTTTATAGGCTGAACCGCTACTCATCCCCACCCGATCTACAGGAGTGATACCGTCTGGCAAGAGCAGAGCAATTCCTCCGTCGTTTGTTATACCAACACTGTAGGATTGGTCTGCAATGATCGCTCCGCTATAACCGGAATGCGCTAGTAGATAGTGCTGACCTGGTAAAAGCGTTATTCCTGAATTTATTGTAGCCCGTGTGCTTACGTTGCCCGTGTTGCTTGACCCCTTGATAATCCAACCGCTGATTTCTATAGAATCGCCGGTGGGGTTGAAAATCTCGATGAACTCATCGTTCCCCCCGTTCGGCCCTCGCGTGCGGAATTCACTGATGACCAGGTGAGGGGGTGCAAACGGCGTGGCTGTGGCGGTCTTAGTCGGCGTGGGTGTAGCAGTATTGGTCGAGGTGGGTGTAGCAGTATTGGTCGAGGTGGGAGTGGCCGTGGCAGCGCCTGCGCAGACCATCAGCGAACTGTCCATGTTCTGCGGCTCGCTGGGGGAAATTAGGGCGAAATCGGAGACGTTGTTATCGGTGTCGTAGCAACTGCCTGCCGTCCCGCCGGGTTTGCGCTCATAACTCTGGTTTGTATCGGAAGGGAGGGGGAAAAGAGTCTCTCCCTCTTTATAGGCTGAACCGCTACTCATCCCCACCCGATCTACAGGAGTGATACCGTCTGGCAAGAGCAGAGCAATTCCTCCGTCGTTTGTTATACCAACACTGTAGGATTGGTCTGCAATGATCGCTCCGCTATAACCGGAATGCGCTAGTAGATAGTGCTGACCTGGTAAAAGCGTTATTCCTGAATTTATTGTAGCCCGTGTGCTTACGTTGCCCGTGTTGCTTGACCCCTTGATAATCCAACCGCTGATTTCTATAGAATCGCCGGTGGGGTTGAAAATCTCGATGAACTCATCGTTCCCCCCGTTCGGCCCTCGCGTGCGAAATTCGCTGATGACCAGGTGATTGGCCGGGCTGCCTGCCTGCTTCAGCGGCGCGGCGCGGACGACTTCAGCCGGCCTCAAGTTCAGCCGCCCAATACTTAAGCAAGTCCCAACCAGGAACAGCCCAACGATCGCCCATGCACGATAACGCCGGTCATGCAACATGAAAGGAACCTCGTCCCCCCTTAGCGCGGGAATTTCCTAAGGAGCGAATGTAAGATTTAGCGAGGCTCGACGACCAGCCTGATAGCCGTGCGTACCTTCTCCTCGATCTCCACATCCACGAATTGTGGTACACAGACCACATCAATGCCGTCATTCTTGAGGTAGCCAGTAGCGATCACCAAAGCCTTGACCGCTTGATTCACTGCTCCGGCCCCAATCGCTTGCACTTCTGCCCGTTTATGCTCGCGGATTACACCCGCAATCGCCCCGGCTACTGCAGAAGTACGGGAGGTTGCAGCCACCTTGATAATATCCATAGTGATCTCCCTTGATGAACAATGTCGAATGAATGGGTCGTCTCTAAAATGATTGTACAAGATTTGCGGATAATATTCAAGTAGTTTATGTTATTGATATGAATATTAGTAGTCGTAGTAAGGGTTGTGGAAATGTGGAAAAGAGCGCTTTCCGCACAGGGGCAGCCTCGCGGCATTGACCAGTCCCATATGTGGGGGTTTTTGATTACTCAGGAGTTTCACTGTCTGTGGAGAAAATTGTAAGAAAAGGGACGAAATTTATGGCTCATTTTTAACTGAACCACATTTTGGGCGCAGGATTTGCACTCCCCCATATCTTGGGGTGCATAACTCGAACAATTGAGCGACTTATCCACAGTTTGCGGGGTTTATCCACAGTTTTTTGCCAGTTATCCACCGAATAAGGACACGCCTTTCCCGAATTAAACCCCGTTCGCCGCGGCCATCTTATCCAATAGTTCTTCGATGCTGTCCAGATAATGATCCAATTGCTGAAGGCGTGCCTTGAAAGCAGCGCCAACCAGTCCCAATTGCTGACAGGCGGATTTCCAAGCGGTCAGGCTCTCTGGCGGGAGGACGGCCACGGCCAGGCTCCAGGTGTGGATAAAGGGCCAGAGGAGGGCTTGTGGATTTTCGCCGCCCAATAAGCTCTCGAACGCCTTTTTGTAATACCCCAGCCGCGCCGGGTGGATGCGCGCCTCGACCCCGGGACTGCCGGCCGCTTCCAGGAAGTCTTTTTCCCACTCGGGCAGGAAACCGGCCAGGGATGACAAATCCATATTCTGAGCGCCCAGCAGAGCGAGGAGGCCGGCGCTGAGAGCGGGGATCCCGGCCGCCTCAGCCCGCGCCGGGAATTGTAACAGGAGGCGACGTTCAGCCAATGGCTTGCCGTTCAAGATGGCGACCGCGTTGGCGGCGTGGTTGACCGCTTTTAGGTATTTCAGGACGAGCGCTGGGCCAGTCTCGGCGGGGACTTGCAGCCCGTTACACATCTGGCGGGCATGTTCGGCGTTGCGGCGGGAGCGCAGGAGGGTGTTCACCGGTTCGTGGAATTTGTCCCGTAAACCGGCCTGGAGGAATTGGAAGAAGTGCCCGGACTCGTAGATCAGCAGCGGGTCATATGCTTCCGGCCCCAGCCAGGGATGGAGGCGCAATTCGCGCGGAGGGTTGTACTCGCGGCGCGGGTTATGTTTGATATCCAGGTGGATTTCAGGTGTGAGCGAGAGGATCTCGCGACGGACAGTCGGTTCTTGGGCGTGGGCGAAGACCAGGTCAATATCCGCGCTTCCGCCCAGGAAGGGATCGTTGTCCAGCAACGAGCCGGTCAGGTAGGCGGCGAGGATGTCGCTGTTGGACTTGGCGCGCTGGAGGGCAGCCTCTTTGGCGATCAGGATCATTGATTCAATCATCAGATGCATGGTGTTACCTGCCGAGTAGGCGTTGCCCTGAGTTTATCGAAGGGTGCTGCGCAAAGAATTTTCGGAGGGCTTTTAGGACGTCTCGAGGGGTAGCTCGGCCTGGAAGGGTGGCAGGCCGAGGCTCTGGCGGATGCGATTCTCGATTAGTTTGAGATGCTCCGGGTGACGGACAAAATCCAGCGGATTAGAGTCAAGCACCAGCACGGGCGTATCGTCATACGGCTTGGAGAAGAAATCATCGTAAGCCCGGTTTAGTTCGTCAATGTAGCCGCGTTCCATGTTGCGCTCGTAGGTGCGGTCGCGCAGGGCAATGCGCTGCATCAGCACGTCGGTATCCGCTCTGAGATAGACGAGCAGGTCGGGACGGGAGATTTTTTCGGCCAGCGCGGCGTGGACGCGGTGGTACATTTCCAGTTCATCGCCTTTCAAGTTAATGCTGGCGAACAGGGCGTCTTTGGCGAAGGTGTAATCCGAGAGCAGGGATTTGCCCGCGGCGAGGATGGCCGTCACGCCCCGCCGCTGCTGGTGGTAGCGGCTGAGCAGGAAGAAGATCTGCGTCTGGAAGGCGTAGCGGGCGCGGTCGGAATAGAAATCCGAGAGAAAGGGATTTTCCTCGAAGACTTCGAGCAATAGTTCGGAATCAAAGGCGGGCTGGAGCAGCCGCGCCAGGGTGGTTTTCCCTACTCCGATGACTCCTTCGATGGCAATGTACATGGGTTCTCCCGGTAGGGTAGGGCGAAATTAATTTCGCCCTACGGAAAGTTGATGGGGTTAAGGATACCATATTTTGAAGGCTTGCCCTGAGCGAAGTCGAAGGGATGAAGGATGAAAGCGGAAGGATGAAAGATGAAAGATGAAGGATGAAGATAGATGGCGAATGTTTTTTAGAGATTTGACATCGCTGGCGGGATATGATAAACTGAATGCCACCATAGTGGCATCAAGGAGGTCGAAATGCAAGCAACTGTTAAACTCACCCTACGCATCCCGGCAGGATTGCACGAGAAATTATGGCAACGCGCGCGCACCACCGAGCGCTCACTCAACACGGTACTGGTAGAAACAATACAGCACGGACTCTCGGAAGAGACAACCTATCCTGAAACCGAGCGTGAGCGCGTCATCCGAGTGCTCCGTGATAGTGGGTTATGGGAACCACAGGGCACGGAGTGGAAGAAATACTCGGAAAGTGCACCCAAGTTGAGTTATCGAGAGTGGCGCGAGAAATTGAGTGGCGTCCCGCCTCTCTCTGAAGCCATTATCGAAGAACGGGAGCCACGCTAATGACCATCTATTACCTTGATACCAGCGCTCTCGTCAAACTGTATGTCTCCGAGACCGGCAGCCGATGGGTCGAATATATCGTCAGAGAGTGTGATGCATCAGGTTCGAGGAAAAACACGATCTCTTTTTCCAAAGTTGCCATTGTCGAAACCTGCGCTGCTATTGGCCGGCGGGCGCGAACAGGAAATATTACACCGGATACACAACAGAATCTCTACCAGGATTTCTTGACCGCCGTCAGCCAGGATTTTACGACACTGGCGTTAACCGATGAAATAATATTCAAAGCAAGCGAATTGACACAGCAGTATCCCTTACGAGGCTACGACGCTGTCCATCTGGCATCGGCCTTATCGTTCAACAAAATCCTGCGAGCCGCCAGGGCAGGCCCTCTCCTTTTCGTGTCTTCCGATGCCATCCTCCTCCAGGCTGCCGCCGCCGAGGGGTTGACCGCCGACAATCCCAACAATCACCCGTGAAGTAAAACGAATGGCTGATTGCAGATTGCAGATAGTTGTCCTGAGACCCTCGCCGGTCTATATTTTTCTTGACTCCTCCCGCATCTCTCTGTATAATCAGCCCAACAATATCGCCGGGAGGAGTAAGCGGACGGTGACCTGATAGAGAAGGAGACGAAGGTCGAGTATGAAGGTATCGAGACCGACGGTGGAAGTCTCCACAGGGAAGCGCCGCCGAAGTCGTCCGGTGGGATGCCGAAGAAATTGGGAAGCGGTAAATTGGTAAGTGGTAGGTTGGTAATCTGGTAACCAATTTACCAATCACCAATTTACCAACAAAAGTAGAACGGCACGGGTGCGCCCGTTACAGCCGCAGACCGGTGTTGGCCGGTCATGGAGTGCGCTTTTTTCACCACAAAGGACACAAAGTAGCACGAAGGTGAAAAAAGCGAAATGAGGTGGTACCGCGAAGGAACGCCTTCGTCCTCATAATGGACGGAGGCGTATTTGTTTTTGACGGTGGATGACGGACGATAGACGGTGGACGATGGACGGTGGACGGTGGACGATGAACGGTGGACGGTGGACGGTGGACGGAAAGAATTCTCAACGTGCCAACCTGCCAACGTTCCAACGTGCCAACCTGCCAACGTTCCAACGTGCAACTTGAAATGCGCAAACGGAGACCGTGATGAGGATACTGGCAATCGTCAACAGCGACTACGGCCGCCGGCACGTGGATAACATCCGCAAGCACGCGCCGGGAACCTGGCAGATCGAGGTATGGGAGGCGGCGCGGGCGTATCCTCAGGTGGCCGATTACAGCGACACGCTAATGCACATTTCAGGGAACATCATGCGTGAGGCGGTCGGCGAGCAGGTCAAGCCATTCAAGCAAATCCAATATTTCGTGCCGGGATGGCGGAGTGAGGAAACAGAATTCTCAACCGCAGAGAAGAAAAAAGAATGACTCTGCGGACTCAGCGATCTCCGCGGTGAAAAAAAGGAGCGAGAAATGACCCAATATGATCTTCCCAAAGCATACGACTTCAAATCCACCGAGCCGCGCATCTACGAGATGTGGGAAAAAGGAGGCTACTTCAAGCCGTCCAACGACCCGCAGCGGGCGGATTTCGACCCAGCCAAAAAGCCCTTCGTCATTTCGATACCTCCTCCCAATGTCACCGGCGAATTACACCTCGGCCACGCCATGTTCGTCAGCATGGAAGACCTGATGATCCGCTACCACCGCATGAAGGGCATCCCCGCGCTGTGGCTGCCCGGCAGCGATCACGCCGGCATCGCCACCCAGTTGCAGGTGGAGAAGGATCTGCTGCGCGTCGAGGAGGTGACCCGCGAGGAACTGGGGCGCGAGAAATTCATCCAGCGCGCCTGGACGTGGAAAGTGAAGTATCACAGCATCATCGGCAACCAGATCCGCCGCCTGGGCGCCTCCTGCGACTGGGAGCGCGAGCGATTCACGCTGGATGATGGCCTGTCGCGCGCTGTGCGCGAAGCCTTCGTGCGCCTGTACGAGAAGGGACTCATCTATCGCGGCCCGAGGCTGGTCAACTGGTCGCCGGGGTTGAAGACGGCGGTCTCCGACCTCGAAGTGGAGTACAGCGAAGAGGATGTGACGCTGTATTATTTCAAATACATGCTCAAACCTTCCGAAGGTTCCGAACCTTCGGAAGGCTACATCCCTGTCGCCACCATCCGCCCGGAGACGATCCTCGGCGATACGGCGGTGGCGGTGCATCCCGAAGACGAGCGCTACAAAAAGTATATCGGCAGGAAAGTCATCGTGCCGAGGCTGGGGCGCGAGATACTGGTCATCGCCGATGATTACGTCAGCCGCGAGTTCGGCACGGGCGCGCTCAAGGTCACGCCCGGCCACGACCCGAACGACTACGCCATCGCCCAACGGCACAACCTGCCGATCCTATCTGTATTGGACGAGGCGGCGCGCGTCACCGCAAGCGGCGGCCCGTACCAGGGTCAGGACAGGTTCGAGTGCCGCAAAAACTTATGGGCGGATATGGCGGCCGCCGGGCTGGTCATCAAGACCGAACCTTACCGCACGACCATCCCACGCTCCGAGCGCGGCGGCGAGATCGTCGAGCCGATGATCTCCACGCAGTGGTTCGTCAAGATCGCGCCGCTGGCCGAGGCCGCGCTGGCCGCGGTCAAGGACGGGCGCATTCGCATCGTTCCGGAACGCTTCGAGAAAATATATTACAACTGGCTCGACAATATCAAGGACTGGTGCATCTCGCGCCAGTTGTGGTGGGGACACCGCATCCCGGTCTGGTACTGCGCCGAATGCGGCAAAGAGACCTGCGCCCGCCAGGACCCGCTGAAATGCGCCCACTGCGACTCGGCCAGAATCGAGCAGGACCCGGACGTGCTGGATACCTGGTTCTCCTCCGGGTTGTGGCCTTTCTCCACCCTTGGCTGGCCAGACGAGACGCCGGATTACAAGTATTTCTACCCGACCGCCATCATGGAGACCGGCTACGATATCCTGTTCTTCTGGGTGGCGCGTATGATCATGATGGGGCTGGAGTTCACCGGACAGATACCGTTCCACACCATTTATCTGCATGGCCTGATCCGCGACGAAAACGGGCAGAAGATGTCCAAAAGCAAGGGCAACGTGATCGACCCGCTGCCGGTTATGGACGATTTCGGCACCGACGCGCTGCGCTTCACCCTGCTGGTGGGTTCCACCCCCGGCAACGATGTGAACATGGATATCAAAAAGGTGGAGGCCAACCGCAACTTCGCCAACAAGATGTGGAATGTGGGGCGGTTTGTGATCGCGGCCCTCACTTCGCTGGCAGACAGTGGACAGTGGACAGTGGACGGTGGATCGAAGACGGTGAACGGTGAAGGCGCTGTCTACGGTCAACCGTCCACGGTCTGGACTTTGGCGGACAGTTGGATCTGGGCGCGCCTGCAAGCCCTCATCCGTGAGGTCGAGCGCCTGTTCCAGACCTTCCAATACGGCGAGGCCGGGCGGCAGATCTACGATTTCTTCTGGAGCGAGTTCGCCGACTGGTACGTGGAGGTGGCGAAATTGCAGATGCAGGGAGCAGAGAGTAGAGAGCAGACAATAGTGACGCTGGCGCGCGTGCAGGATATGTGCCTGCGGCTGCTGCATCCCTTCACGCCGTTTGTGACCGAGGAACTCTGGGGACATCTGCGTACCGCAACTCGCAACCTTGCCCAGAGCGCAGTCGAAGGGTCGCAACTCGCAACTCTTGCGCAAGACTGGCCCGACGCCCTCATCATTGCCCCCTGGCCCGAGCCGCGCGAAGCGGAAGGCTGGGAAGAAGACAAAATTGCCGATTTCACGCTCGTTCAGGATATTGTCCGCGCCATCCGCAATGCCCGCGCCGAGAAGAAGGTCAGCCCGGCGAAGCGCATCCCGGCCACCATCGCCGGCGGGGCGAAGACGGATCTGCTCAAGGAGCAGTCCAATGTCATCGCCGCGCTGGCCGGCCTCGACTATTCTCTACTCTCTATTCTCGACTCTCTTCCGGCGAAGCCGAAGAACAGCATTGCCCTCGTCATCGGCGCGGTGGAAATCCACCTGCCGCTGGCGGGCATGGTAGACGAGTCCGTCGAGCGCGAGCGCCTGACACGCGAACTGGCTGAGGTCGAGTCGCACGTCGCGCGGCTGGAGAAACTGCTCTCCAGTGACTTCGCGGACAAAGCCCCCGCACCCGTGGTCGCGAAGGAACGCGAGAAACTGTCCGCGTTCAAGGAAACCGCCGAGAAGTTGAAGGGACAGTTTAAGCGGTAACTTGTTGGACAATTCTATAGAATTGTCCAACGCCAGATTTTGGCGAAGGTCTTGAATTGAAGGGATGGTCTTGAATCTATTTCGCGAGCAAACCATCTAAATAGCTGGTTTTCGCTTGTAAACTAGCGTAAATCACGCTAGTATTACAGCGCAAGGTTCAATAAAACCTACTCAAATTGTCACCCTGAGGGAGCGTTCTTTGCGACCGATTCGATCCCGCCTTTTGGTTTTGGATGTAAAATAGTCGTGACGACTTATAAAGATAGGATTAGATGTGAGTTGAGATTGCCACGCCCCCGCAAAGAACGCGGGTGCTCGCAAAGACACGGTCAAGGGAGCCCTCATGGAACAAAAACTGCAAGAACTCAAACAACGCCTGCAAGAAATCTACGACCTCGACCACATCGGCATGCTGCTCGGCTGGGACCAGTCCACCTACATGCCGCCGGGCGGGGCGGCGGCGCGCGGTCGCCAGATGGCCATGCTGGCGCAGATGTCGCAGGAAAAAATCATTGACCCGGCGGTCGGCAAACTGTTGGATGATTTGCAGAAATACGCCGAGAGCCTGCCCTACGATTCGGACGACGCCAGCCTGATCCGCGTCACGCGGCGTGACTACGAACGCGCCACCAAGGTGCCACCAGAATTCGTCGCGCGCCTCTCTGCGCATCAGGCCGCGTCCTACCAGGCCTGGACGCAGGCGCGCCCGGCGGATGACTTTGCCAAGGTCCGCCCGCATCTCGAAAAGACCCTCGAGCTGAGTCGCGAATTTGCCAATTACTTCCCCGGCTACGCACACATCGCCGACCCGCTGATAGACATGGCCGATTACGGCATGAAAGCCGCCTCGGTGCGGGCGTTATTTGCGCAACTGCGCGAGAACCTGGTGCCCATTGTGCAGGCGATCACCTCCCAGCCCGCGGCGGACGACGCCTGCCTGAAACAGACTTTCCCCGAAGAGGGGCAGATCGCCTTCTCGTGCCAGGTCGTCAAACGCCTGGGCTTTGATTACGAACGCGGGCGGGACGACAAAACCCATCACCCCTTCACGACCAGTTTCTCGGTCAACGACGTGCGCATCACGACGCGCGTCCAGGAAAATGACCTGGGCGACTGCCTGTTCAGCATGATCCACGAGGCCGGACACGCCATGTACGAGCAGGGCGTCAACCCGGCTTACGAGGGGACTCCGCTCGCTTCCGGGACCTCGGCCGGCGTCCACGAATCCCAATCCCGCACCTGGGAGAACCTGGTCGGGCGCAGCCGCGGCTTCTGGGAGTATTTCTATCCTGATTTGCAAAAGACCTTCCCACACCTGAAGAACGTCTCGCTGGAGACCTTCTACCGCGCGATCAACAAAGTCCAACGTTCACTCATCCGCACGGACGCCGACGAAGTGACCTATAACCTGCACGTCATGCTGCGCTTCGACTTTGAGCTGCAAATGCTGGAAGGCACACTGGCGGTGAAGGATTTGCCCGCAGCCTGGCACGAACGCTTCGAGGCGGATTTTGGCCTGCGCGCCCCGGACGACAAGGATGGCTGTTTGCAGGACGTTCACTGGTTCGGCGGCATCGTTGGCGGCATGTTCCAGGGTTACACGCTGGGCAACCTGCTCGGGGCGCAGTTCTATGCCGCGGCGCTCGAGGCGCATCCCGAAATCCCGGCAGAGATGAAGCAGGGCAAGTTCGACAGGCTGCATACATGGCTGAAAGAGAACATCTATACTCACGGGCGCAAGTACACCGCGCCGGAATTGGTGAAACGGGTGACCGGCTCTGAGATTGCCATCCAGCCGTATATCGCTTACCTGCGCGCCAAGTACGACGAGTTGTACAAAATCTAGAGATTGTTTCTGCAGGGGCTTAGCCACTGCAAGCGCGGAGAGCGACTGGAGGAGGAATGATAGCAAATGCAACCTCCGGTTTGTTATGTTTCAAGGCGAGGAGGTCGTTATGATCAACAAGAACCGTCTGCGTCTTGTCCGAACCATTTTGATTTTCTTTATGCTCGCTCTGGCCGCCAGCGGGTTGACGGCCATCCCGCTCCGGTGGGAACTCGGCCTGCTAGACCGGCTGGCAGGTCCTGGGTCCGCGCTTGGAGCGCGGATGCCTGGGCTGGGTGAGTGGATCGGGCGTGTCAACGCTGGTGTCCAGAACGGGTACGGGCAGTATCCCTTTCTGGCATACGGCACAGACTGGCTGGCGTTCGGCCACATTGTCATCGCCATCTCGTTCCTGGGAGCCATCAAGGACCCGGTGCGCAACCGCTGGATCATCGAGTACGGGATGATTGCCTGTGTCCTGATCATTCCCTGGGCGCTGGTCTTCGGGGCAGTGCGCGGCATCCCGCCCTTGTGGGGACTGGCGGACATAGCCTTTGGCATTTTCGGTATAATACCGCTCTGGCTGGCTCGCCGGGAGACTCTGCGCCTGGAAAAATCGCTATGACAAAAGCGGTCAAACCCAAGACATTTGTCATTTGACACCCATGCGCCTATAAAGTAATTTTAAGGTTAACTTTAATCAATATCAGGAGAAACAAACTATGGCAATGAAAATCACCGAAGAGTGCATCGCATGTGGCGCGTGCGTGCCGGAATGCCCGACCGATTCGATCAGCGAAGGTGACGGCGTTCTCTACGTCATTGATGCCGCCACCTGCGTGGAGTGTGTCGGTCACTACGACGCGCCCCAGTGCATCGCCGTTTGCCCGGTGGAGTGCATCCTCAAGGCGTAACCATCAAGAGAGGTTTGACACGTTTTCGTGAGCGGGATATAATTTCGTACAATTGAATATAGACCTTCGGGGCAGGGTGAAATTCCCGATCGGCGGTAAAGCCCGCGAGCCTGTATGTCATTCTGAGCCATGTCCTGAGCGCAGCGAAGGAGTAGCGAAGAATCTCAGGCATGATCCGGTGACACCTGCACTGCACCAAACGCAGTGCGGTGCAAGTGAACTCCGGGGCCGACGGTTACAGTCCGGATGAAAGAAGGTGAGTGGCACAGCCGCGTCCTGCAGCGCAGGATGCGATGATTCACGCCCCGAAGGCCACACGGTCTTCGGGGTTTTCGTCATGCTGCGTCTTCTTGCCCCGTGTGTGAGCACAATGCCCCACGGGGCGTTCCCTTTGGAGCAGGTCAATGGGACAGCAAGATCTCATGAAACGCGCTTTGCGCCTGGCCGAACGCGGCCGGGGGCGCACCAGTCCCAACCCAATGGTAGGGGCAGTGCTGGTCAAAGACAGTCGAATCGTGGGCGAAGGGTTTCATCCCTGCGCCGGTGAGCCCCACGCCGAGATATTCGCCCTGCGGCAGGCCGGCGAGCAGGCCCGCGGCGCCACCCTCTACGTCAACCTGGAACCCTGCTGTTACCATGGACGGACACCGCCTTGTACCCAGGCCCTCATCGCCGCCGGCGTCGCCGAGGTCCACCTGGCCATGTTCGACCCCAACCCGCTCGTTGCGGGTCGCGGGCGGGCCGAACTGGAAGCGGCCGGCATACGTACCATAGTCGGCGAACGGGGAGCCGAAGCCCGAGCCCTGAACGAAGTCTTTGCCCATTGGATCACCACCGGCCGCCCCTTCGTCATCGCCAAGTTCGCTATGAGCCTGGACGGCAAGATCGCCACCCGCACCGGCGACGCGCGTTGGATCACCGGTCCGGTGGCTCGCCACTACGTCCACCGGTTGCGCAATCAGGTGGATGCCATCCTGGTGGGCGTGGAGACCGTCATCACCGACGATCCGCTGCTCACGGCGCGGCTGGAGAGGGCGGACGTGCGCCACCCGCTGCGCGTCATCCTCGATAGCACGGGACGTATCCCGCCCACGGCCCGTGTGCTCGATGCGGCCCTGCCCGGCCGGACGGTGATCGCAGCCACGGAGGTCATGCCGGCAGAGCGCCACCAGGCGCTGATGGCTGGCGGCGTCGAGGTGCTGGTGCTGCCCGCCGACGATGGACGTGTCAGCCTCACAGCGCTGCTGGCAACGCTAGGGCAGCGGCAAGTCACCAGCCTGCTGGTGGAGGGCGGCGGGACGGTCTTGGGCAGTTTCTTCGCCCACGGACTGGTGGATAAAGCCCTGGCCTTCCTCGCCCCCCTGATCATCGGCGGGCGCGACGCCCCGACACCCGTTGGAGGGGCAGGCGTGGCCTGCATCGCCGAAGCATGGCGGCTGGAGCGCGTCCGCGTTCGCCAACTGGGACCTGACGTCTTGATCAGCGGATACCCCATTCGGGAGGCGGCCTAGATGTTTAGCGGCATTGTGGAGGAGAAGGGCAAGGTCAGTCGCCTGGAGCGGCGAGGCGAATCGGCGGTATTGGAAGTAGCCACCCGGCAGGTGCTGGAAGGAACGCACGTCGGCGATAGCATCTCCGTCAACGGCGCCTGTCTGACGGTGACGAAGGTGGCAGCCGACCACTTCGCCGCAGACCTGTCGCCGGAGACCCTGCGACGCACCAACCTGGGCGGGCTGCGGCCGGGCAGCCCGGTCAACTTGGAGCGCGGCCTGGCGCTGGGAGCGCGCATGGGCGGCCACTTCGTGCAGGGGCATGTGGACGAGGTCGGCAGCGTGCGAGTTCTGAGGCCCGCAGGGGAGACGGTCATCGCCACTTTCGCCGCCCCGCCTGCGGTGATGCGCTACGTGGCGTCCAAGGGCTTCATCGCCGTGGATGGGATGAGCCTGACGGTGGTGGATCGGTCGGCGGATGGCTTCACCATCTCCTTCATCCCCTATACCCTGGCCCGCACCATTGCCGGCAATTACCGGGTAGGCAGCCGGGTGAACCTCGAGGTGGACATCTTGGGCAAGTACGTGGAGCGATTTCTCATGGCAAGGGATTATATTAAAAGACCCTAAAAAGGAGGCATGATGGCACTGGCAGCAATTCCGGAGGCTTTAGAGGACCTGCAGGCCGGGCGTATGATCATCGTGGTGGACGACGAGGACCGCGAGAACGAAGGCGACCTGGTGCTGGCGGCCGATAAAGTCACGGCGGAAGCAATCAACTTTATGACGCTTCACGGGCGCGGGTTGGTCTGCGTCGCTCTGCCCGCCGAGCGGCTGGAGGCGTTGCGTATCCCGATGATGACGCCCTCCAATGCGAACACCTCGCGCTTCGAGACGGCCTTCACCGTCTCGGTGGATGCACGTCACGGGACCACGACCGGCATCTCGGCCTACGATCGGGCTATCACCGTGCGGGCGCTGGCCGATCCGCCCACAAAGTCGGAGGACCTGACGATACCGGGCCACGTCTTCCCCTTGCGGGCGCGCGAGGGTGGGGTGTTGATACGCGCCGGGCATACCGAAGCGGCAATAGACCTGGCCCGCCTGGCCGGGTTGTCCCCGGCCGGTGTCATCTGCGAGATTATGGCCGAGGACGGCAGCATGGCCCGGCTGCCACAACTGGAAGCCTTCGCCACGACCCACGATCTGAAAATCATCACCATCGCCGACTTGATTGCCTACCGCTGGCGGCACGAAAGGCTGGTGCACTGCATGGCCAAGGCCCGCCTGCCGACCCGCCACGGAGAGTTCACCGTTTTGGCCTATGAAGACACTGTCACGGGACTCCACCACCTGGCCCTGGTGATAGGCGATGTGGACGGCGACCGCCCGGTGCTGGTCCGCGCTCACTCCGAGTGCCTCACCGGCGAGGTCTTTGGCTCCCTGCGCTGCGACTGTGGCCCCCAATTGGAGAAGGCCATGGCGATCATCGGCGCCGAGGGGCGCGGAGTCATCCTTTATATGCGCCAGGAGGGACGGGGCATCGGCCTGTGCAACAAACTGCGGGCCTACGCCTTACAAGAGCAGGGATTGGACACCGTGGAGGCTAACGAGCGGCTGGGCTTTCTCCCTGACCTGCGGGACTATGGCACCGGCGCCCAGATCCTGGCTGACCTGGGGGTAGAGGAGTTACGCCTGTTGACCAACAACCCACGCAAGGTGGTGGGACTGGAGGGGTACGGGATGCGGGTGGTAGAGTGCATCCCCCTGCTCGTGCCTCCTACGCCGGAGAACCGCGCCTACCTGCGAACCAAGCGGGAGAAGTTGGGACACCTGCTGGAAGTCGAATAGAAAACCGTAACACGGAGGAAAAACTATGGGACAGACATTCGAAGGCCGACTGATTGGAGAGGGACTCCGCTTCGCCGTGGTCGTCTCCCGTTTCAACGAGTTCATCTCCGGGAAACTGCTGGAGGGGGCCCGCGACGCCATGCGGCGGCACGGAGTGGCCGATGAAGGTGTGGACGTGACGTGGGTGCCGGGCTCCCTAGAAATCCCCCTCGTGGCCAAGCGGCTGGCCGAAAGTGGCCGCTACCACGCCATCGTTTGCCTGGGGGCCATCATCCGGGGCGCTACCCCCCACTTCGACTACGTGGCCGCCGAGACCGCCAAGGGAGTGGCCGCTGTGGGGTTGAGCACCGGCGTGCCGACCATTTTCGGCGTGCTCACCACTGACACCATTGAACAGGCCATCGAGCGGGCCGGCACCAAGGCAGGGAACAAGGGCTTTGCGGCGGCCGCGAGCGCCATCGAGATGGCAAATCTCTTGCAAGCACTACCACGGCCCTGAAGGTAGAACACGTCTCGGCGGCGAGGCCTGCCCTGAGGGGCGTTCGCTTTGTCTCGTTGCGAGCAGCCGCTTGCACCTCGAAGGGGCGCATAGCGGCGATGAAGCAATCCCCTCCCCTGCCATGAGATTGCTTCGGGCGGAAGAACACCGCCCTCGCAATGACAGATATTTTTTGTTTCTTTCCCATTGAACAGCTCTGTTTTTGCATCGAATTTCCGCGAATTTCTCCCTGGCCTGCTGCCAGTGCAGGCTAAAAATTTCGGTCAATTCGTGGCATTCGATGCAGCGTTCTCTTACTCATCCAATGTCGAGATGTCGCCTTCCGGCAGACCCTGAGCGCGCGCCTTGAGCACCCGGCGCATGATCTTGCCGGAACGGGTCTTGGGAAGCTGTTCCACGATTTTGACTTCCTCCGGGCGGGCTATAGGGCCCAGGTGGGTGGCGACGTGCTGGCGCAGCTCCTCGGCCAGTTCGGGTGAGGCGCTGAATCCCATCCGCAGCAGACAGAAAACGTGGATACCTTGCCCTTTGATATCATGCGGCAAACCGATGGCGGCCGCCTCGGCTACCGCCGGGTGGCTGACCAGGGCCGATTCGACCTCCGCCGTGCCCAGGCGATGCCCGGAGACCTTGATTACGTCGTCCACGCGGCCGATGATCCAGAAGTAGCCATCTTTATCGCGCTTGGCCGAGTCGCCGGTCAGGTACTTGCCGGGGTACTTGCTCCAATACTGCGTGACGTAACGCTCAGGGTCGCCATAGATGGTGCGCAGCATGGCCGGCCAGGGATTCTTGAGCACCAGATAGCCTTCTTCGCCGTCCGGGAGAGGTTGGCCTTCTTCGTTCAAGATTTCAGCTTCCTGTCCAAAGAACGGACGCGTCGCGGAGCCGGGCTTGAGTGGCACGCTCGGAGTTGGGGTGATCATGAACATGCCGGTCTCGGTCTGCCACCAGGTATCCATGATCGGGCATCGTTCTTTGCCGATGACGCGGTAGTACCACTTCCAGGCCTCGGGGTTGATTGGTTCGCCGACCGAACCCAACAGGCGCAGGGAGGAGAGGTCGTGCTTGTTCGGCCAGGCCTCGCCGAAGCGCATCAGGCCGCGGATGGCGGTTGGGGCGGTGTAGAAGACCGTGATCCCAAAACGTTCGATGCACTGCCACCAGCGATTGGGATAGGGGTAAGCCGGGCCGCCCTCGAACATGAACGAGGTCGCGCCGTTGAGCATCGGCCCGTAGACGATGTAAGAGTGTCCTGTAACCCAACCCGGATCCGCGGCGCACCACCAGCGGTCGTCGTCCTTCAGGTCGAAGACGTATTTCAGGGTGGTGTAAACGCCGACCATATAGCCGCCATGCGTGTGAACAATGGCCTTCGGTTTGCCGGTCGAGCCGGAGGTGTAAAGGATGTAGAGCGGGTCCTCCGCGTCCATCACTTCGGTGGCGCACTTGCCATTGGCGATGGGCAGGGCGCACATGTCATGATACCAGTGGTCGCGCCCGGCTTCCATCGGCACCTCGTGACCAGTGCGCTTGACCACGACAACGTTTTCAACGCTGGCGCAGCCTTTGAGGGCGGCATCCACTGTGCGCTTGAGTTCGACGACCTTGCCGTTCTGGTAGCTGCCGTCGCAGGTGATGACCAGTTTGGATTGGCTGTCCTCGATGCGCCCCTGCAGGGCGTCCACCGAGAAGCCGCCAAAGACCACCGAGTGGACGGCGCCGATCTTGGCGCAGGCCAGCATGGCGAAAATAATCTCCGGGATGCGCCCCATGTAGATGGTGACCCGGTCGCTCTTCTGCACGCCCATGGCCTTGATGATGTTGGCCATGCGGTTGACTTCGCGGTTGACGGCAAAGTAGGAAAATGTGCGCTCCAGCTTGCCATCTTCGCTTTCCCAGAAAAGCGCCAGTTTGTTCTTGCGGAAGGTCTTTAGATGGCGGTCAATGCAGTTGTGGGTGATGTTGACCTTGCCCCCGACAAACCACTTGAAGAAAGGTTTGTCCGAATCATCCAGCACTGTGTCCCATTTCTGGAACCATTCCAGTTCCTCGGCCTGTTCTTCCCAAAAACCGGACAGGTCGGCGCTGGCGCGTTTGGCGAGCGCATCCCAGTCTTTGACATAGGCTTGCTCGATTACCTGTTGTGAGGGAAAGTAAACTTCGCCTTCCATTTCAGGCATATTCGCAGTGCTCATCTGATTCCTCCTGGCGGGTGGTATTTATTGATAGAACGCCTTTTGTTAATGAAGAGATACGGGTATCTGGTATGAAAATAGCGCACGGAGTCCGAAGTCTCCCGACTTCGGCGTTCCTGCAACCTCCAACGTCAGGAGACGTTGGATTCCTTTTTCATGCTTGGTGGTGAACGTAGTTCATGGCGACTTTTCAATTATCACCACCTCACCGGTATTTCACGAAATAATAGGCCAACTTTATGTACTCATTGTTCATCGTGATCAATCCATCCTCGCTTTGCCACCAATTGGTCTCGTTAAAGTCGTAGTGTGGCACAGCCGCGACCTCGAGCCTGACCGGCAGCCCGGCAAGTTCTTTGTCGAAGATCCACTTTGCGCGGCGGGTGTGAAAGGCGGATG
Organism: Anaerolineales bacterium; assembly: GCA_030018695.1. Lineage (GTDB taxonomy): Bacteria > Chloroflexota > Anaerolineae > Anaerolineales > Villigracilaceae > CG2-30-58-95. The sequence continues at coordinate 93,438 of JASEHI010000001.1, read as the reverse complement.
TGAGGAGAATGATGTTCCGAATGTTCTGGGATTCAATATATTGGCGCAGCGCAATCGCCTCGTCGAAAGTGCTGGTTGTGCCTCCTTCGATGGGGAGAACGACGATCTTTTCGGGCGGCACGCCCAGTTCCTTCATCACACCGATGGAAATATCCGTGTCGTTGGGCGCCAGGCCAAGTTTTTCAGCCGGCAGGCTCTCGGCCCGGGCGATGACGATGAGCGGGGCGAGTCCCTGCTGATACAGTTCGCTGGCTCGAAACGGACGTGTGTCGTGATCCCCGTTCAGCACGAAGATCATATCCGCCGTTTGGAGGCGATCCTCAACGATCAGGAAGTCGGCCGCGCCGGTAAGGATTTGCGAGCGAAGGGTGTAGGAAAGTCCGATGAGCAGAAGAATGACAACGCTTGCTGTCAGCAGGCTGCGCAGCAAGCCTTGTTTGCCGGACGGATTTATGTTTTTGGTCACCTTCACCACCCAGGTGGTCACTTGCCCACCGGCCAGATCCAGCCCAGGGCCGCCAGCGGGATGAAGAACAGCAGCACGGCAGTCGTCCCGGCGAGCAGCCCGTGACCATCGCGCTCGTCCACTACATGCAAGGACGGGAAGAAACCCTCCACCTTCCAGCGCGGGCCGCCGAACCAGGTGAAGAGCACGCCGCCCAGCAGGCCGCCGATGTGTCCCCAGTTGTCAATGCCGGAAATGGTGAAGCCGAAAATCAGGTTGATGGCTGCCATGTAGAGAATACTGGTAATGATGCGACGGAACTGCTCACGCAGCAGCTCGCGATTTTGGAAAAGAAAGGTACCTTCCGCCGCCAACAGGCCGAAGACCGCGGTCGAGGCGCCCAGCGAGGCGGCCGGGGTCAGCACGAACGAGAGTACGTTCCCGGCGAATGCGCTTAGAAAATAGAGCGCCAGGAAACGCAAATGTCCGAAGCGCGCTTCGATGCCCCGACCAAAGTTGAACAGGGCGTACATATTGAAAGCGATGTGGAGGATCGAACCGTGCAGGAAGACCGGGGTAATGAGCCGCCAGATTTGGCCGGCCCGGATCCAGGGGCCATATTTGAGGCCGAAAGCCTGAACGATGTCAAAACCCTGGGAGGGGAATCCAGAGGGATGAATACCGAGGGCGGACAGGAATTGGCTGCTGGTCACGAATGGGCCGAGCAATTGCAGCAGGTAGATGAAAACGGTCAGGCCAATCAGGGTGTAAGTAGCATACGGCTTGACGTTGGGCATATTGACGCGCACAACCTGGGATTGGGGTGGTTGTGAATATGGCGCTGGGGTTGGATATTGACTCACAGTTCTCCTTTGTGGCCTTTGTGTTAAAGTCTTTTACAAACTCACCTTGCGCGGCTTGACGCGGTGATGCTCGGCCTGGATAATGGCAGCCAGCGTGTCCACCGCCTCATCCAGGCGAAAATCCGAGTTGACGATGACGTAATCGAATTCGTCAATGCGTTTTAATTCCTGGCGGGCGGTGGCGATGCGCAAAGCCAGCCCCGCGGAGTTCTCGGATTTGCGCGCTTTCAACCGGCTGACCATTTCCTCCTCGCTCGTGGTGGTCAGGAAAATGAGCAGGGCCTCCGGCGCCAGCTTGCGAATGGTGGCCGCGCCTTGCACATCAATGCGCATGACCACGTCTTGGCCCGAGGCGAGCGCCTCACGCACCTGCTGCTTGGGGATGCCCTTGTAATCATTATAGACGATGGCGTATTCGAGCAATTCGTCGGCTTCGATCATGCGGGCGAACTCGTCTTTCGAGACGAAGAAGTAATCCTTGCCGTGCACCTCGTTCTCGCGCTTTGGGCGGGTGGTGGCCGTGATGACAAAGTGGAAGGGCATATTGCGCTCCTTCATGCGTTGCAGCACGGTGTCCTTGCCCGCGCCGGATGGCCCGGAGAGCACGATCAGCAGCGGCTGGGGATGGAAGAGGTTGAAATCGGGGTCGGAAGTCATCTCTCAATTGTACCCGAAACGGGAAAAGAGTAACGCGAATACTCTCCGAGTACGATGTGTCACGAATAGGCGAATGTCGCGAATTCAATTTTTAAAAGCATTCGCGAAATTTGCTCATTCGCGCCATTCGCGTTAAAATAGGGGTATGCCAATATATGATTATATCTGCCTCGACTGTCACAAACGCTTTGAGATTTACCTTTCCTACAGCGAATACGGCGCGCGACCCGTCGCCTGTTCCCACTGTCTGAGCGACCACGTCCGCCGGCGCGTGCCGCGCGTGCGCGTGGCTAAATCCGAGGAGAGCCGCATGGACGATCTGGCCGGCGACTTCTCCGATCCCTCCGCGCTGGCCGGGCTGGAGAACGATCCGCAGGCGATGGGACGCATGATGCGAAAAATGGGGAAAGAATTGGGCGAGGAAATGCCGCCTGAGTTTGATGAAGTGATAGACCGCCTGGAGAAGGGTCAAAGCCCGGAGGAGATCGAGAAGGAAATCCCTGATTTAGGGGGCGAAGGTATGGGCGGCGCGGATATGGGGATGGGGTTTGAGTGATGAGTGATGAGTGATGAGTGATGAGTGAACAGTGATCGGTGAGAGAGGAACGCGTGGGCGGCGAGGCTCACGCGTTTTATCCTTCTACGCGGCTATTGATGTGGCGGGCACGCGCGGTTGAATCGTTTCCAGGATGGGCGACTCGCCCTGCTGCGCGAAATACAAATCCCAACGTAGTTGCAGGTTCATCCAAAAATCAGGCGAGGTACCAAAGTATTTTGACAGGCGCAGTGCGGTGCTGGTCGTAACGCCCCGACGCCCATTGACAAGGTCGTTGACGCGCTGATACGGAACATGGATGGCATCCGCCAGTTCGCGCTGGGTGATGCCCATCGGGACGAGGAACTCCTCGAGCAACATTTCGCCGGGGTGAGTGGGGGTGCGGGAGGTTGGCACGCGGATCATGATTGGTTCTCCTGGTGGTAGTCTACAATTTCTGCCTGGCCGGGGCCTTGCTCTGTCCACGTGAAACAGATGCGATATTGAGCATTGACACGAACACTGTGCTGACCTTTCCGGTCACCGGACAGAGCTTCGAGCTGATTTCCGGGCGGGATTCGTAACTCTTGCAATGCTGTGACCGAGTCGAGTTGGTCGAGTTTGCGGGCAGCAATTCTCCATAGATTTTCGGGACACGTCCTTCGCGCGGCGGCGCTGTTGACGCCGTTGAATATGTCTTCTGTGCCAGTATTCTTGAGGGACTGTATCATGGATATATGATAACACGGAACGTATGCTATTTCAAGCGAAATAAAGCGCGTGGGTGCGAGGCTCACGCGTTTTCGTTACCATGCTTTGGGTCGGAACGTTTCGTTGTCTGAGTATGGAGGGCAAAAGTTGTTAGTGAAAATCACGTTTGGTATCGCCCGCTGGGTCAGATATCTTTCCACGTCATCTGTCGGGATGTACTGCATCCCTTTATCTGGTATGTTCAGCCCGATGGATTTGGCTGCAATCGGATCAACCATGCCTGGCTTCCATTCAAAACCCGCGGGGTTCTTTGGGTCGGACGGGTCAAAGACAAAATGAAAGCGGTTGTGTTTTCAGATTCCAGAGCCCCAAAAAAAGTTCCTTGTATTGGTATTGTCAAAAAACCAGTACGCATATCCCTTTGTCGCAGCGTCAAGGAACTCCGGCCCACCGAGAAGAGAAAAATCAGTTATGCCAACGCCTTCAACCGGCTGCGATGTTGCTTTAGATGGATCAGTAAAAAAATCGTGTGTTTCATACGTCGCCGCGTCCTGCACGCCCACCCCGATATGCAGCATTGACCTTGCATACGTCTCGTTCTTCGCGCCGAGTTCGGAAAAGACCTCCGGGTGGGCGTCAACTATGCCTGCGAGTGTTTGCGGGACATTCACCCCGCCAATGTCAAGGGCAGACTGGTAGAGTTCCGACTCTGTCGCAAGAACCGTGTCGCAGAAGAATTTTGCCTCGCTGGTCTGGGCCACGCAGCCGGAGGCATCCATTGTCGGCGTCGCGGTCGGCCCGGCTGGCGTCACGGTTGCATAGGGCGTCGCGGTCGCCTCAACCTCTGGCACGGGCGTTGTTTTCAACATCAAGCCGCGTAGGGTAAAGCCGCCGGCGAAGGCAGCGATTACCAGAAGGATAATGCCCACAGTCTTCAAGATGCCGCTTTTGTTCACAGCTGCATGACCTAAAGCGATAACGACAGACGCAATCCTTCTTCAACCTGCTCGAGCAAATGAGAGGAGATTGCTCCGACTCGTTCGGTCAAGAAAGATTTGTCAATGGTGACAACCTGCGAGACATTGATCACGGAATCTTTCAGCAAACCGGAAGATTTGGCTGGCAACAATACATTACCGGGCGCTTGTGCCAGGCGGATATTCGATGTGATAACAGCCGCGATAATCGTCGCAATCCGGCTGCGGTTAAAGTCGTCGGATTGGATGATCAGCACCGGCCTGCGATAGCCAGGCTCAGATCCAGCCGGGTCGGGCAGTGATGCCCACCATATTTCCCCGCGCCGGATTACCAAGTTTCACCGCCCAAGGCATTTACCTGGAGTTGGATCATTGCTGGTTCCATGGCAGATGTTTCTGCATCGTAGAGCTGGTTGAGCATTTCGGTCACTTCGCCTTCTTGATGCTCGGTGACGTAGGCATTGAGCGCAGCCGTGTATAACTCGTTCAATGAAATGCCCAACCGCCGCGCCAGCCGTTCTGCTGCCCTGGTGAGGGGATGGGGTATAAAAATCTCTGTGGTCATAGGCACCTGTTTACCTGTTGTTGGTCAGGGTGAACTTAATATACAACAATCCTCACCTGTGCGCAAGATGCTTCTCACGTATTCGGGGTACGCTCTCAACCTCTAAACGCTTAGAATCCTGGCGCGGAGGTCTGCCTGCACATCCTCCCACCCTTGACTCGCAGCCACCACCGCCCACCTCCCCGGCTCCTGCTTCGCCATCTCCAGGTATCCAGTGCGTACCCGCTGATGGAATTCGAGCGTATACGCATCCAGGCGGTTCCACTCGCTTACGTTTTTCGTTTTACGTTTTAACCCCACTTCCACATCCACATCCAGCAAAATCGTCAAATCGGGAATCAACCCGCCGGTGGCATAGCGGATGAGGGCGCGCACCTGCTCCAAATCCTGCTGGTGGCCGTAGCCCTGGTAGGCCAGCGTCGAATCGGCGTAGCGGTCGCAGAGCACAATGAAGCCCTCGGCCAGTTTCGGGCGGATGACCTGCTCCACAATCTGCGCCCGCGCCGCCTGGTAGAGCAGGGTCTCGGCGCGCGGGTGCATCTCGGTATTCTTCAAATCGTGGATCACGGCGCGGATTTGTTCGCTGATGGATGTGCCGCCCGGCTCGCGCGCCGTGTGGACGCGGTAGCCCTGTCCCGCGAGCCATTCGGCTAGGGGTTTCAGGTGCGAGGTCTTGCCGGAGCCTTCGGGGCCCTCGAGGGTGATGAACATAATTTCCCGCCCGTCATCTCTTAACCGCGAAGAAGCGAAGGGCGCGAAGAGAAAACAAATAATCTTCGCGTTCGTCGCGTCTTCGCGGTGAATTTATTCCCTGAAAATCCGCACATGCCTTCTCGGCTCTTTCCCATACGAATGCGAGACCAGTTCCGAATGACGGGCCATCTCGTGCTGGAGACGACGCACGGTGGCCGGGCCGGCGGGCAGGTCCACCCAGCGTTCGCCGTTGAGCACCGCGGCGATGGCGGCCTGCGTCTGTTGGGCGACGCCCTCCAGTTCGCCCGGCGGGGTCTGAACTTCCGCAAGGTTGAACAGGTCGCTCAGGAACTGCTCCATCTGGCTGACCGTATTCGCCCGCAGCACGTAGATCGGCATGCCACGATGCTCGGCGTCCACCACAGTCCGCTGGCGGTCGCGATAGTAGGAGCGCAACGTGACCAGCACGTTCGCCTCGTTGACCTCTTTCACCACCACCGCCGGGACTCCCAGCCGCTTGGCGGCCTGCATCAGCCGGTTCTGCGCCACACCGTACGGGAAGACGCGCATCGTCTGCAGCGGGCGGGTGGGAACAGGTTCGGGACGGGATGATGTTTGCAGCGCGGGGGCAGGTTGAACGGTCCGGCGTGGCCCATTCGTTGTCCCGGTTCCGATACGGAACCCCGACTCAGGTCTGGACCTGGGCGCGGGCGCGGCTTTCTCGATCTGAATCCGGCCCTCGGCGTCGCGGGCGCGGATCTCCGGCGGCAGGGGAAAGCCGCGCAGCAGGGCGTCCACCGACTGGGCCAAATCCATGTGGACCGCCAGCCGGTCGCGCTGCTGGATCTCAACGAGAACGTCGAAGGTGGGCGGGGCGCGGCGCTCGAGAACGGTCTTCTGCGTGCCGCGCCGGCGCGCTTCCTCGTCGGAGAGGGTGACGGCTTCGATGCCGCCGACCAGGTCGGAGAGGGTCGGGTTGAGCAGCAGGTTGTCGAGGGTGTTGCCGTGCGCCGTGCCGATGAGCTGGACGCCGCGCTCGGCGATGGTGCGCGCCGCGGCGGCTTCCAATTCGCGGCCAATCTCGTCAATGATGATGACTTCGGGGTTGTGGTTCTCGACGGCTTCGATCATCACTTCGTGCTGGTGTGTGGGCACTTTGACCTGCATCCGGCGCGCCTTGCCAACCGCGGGATGCGGCACGTCGCCGTCGCCGCCGATCTCGTTGGAGGTGTCCACGATGATGACGCGTTTGGACTCGGCCAGGATGCGGGCGGCTTCGCGCAGCAGGGTGGTCTTGCCGACCGCCGGGCGGCCCAAAATGAGCAGCGACTTGCCCGATTCGATGATGTCCTGGAGGATGTCCACTGTGCCGTACACGGCGCGCCCGACGCGGCAGGTCAGCCCGACGATGTGGCCGCGCCGGTTGCGGATGGCCGAGATGCGGTGCAGGGTGCGCTCGATGCCGGCGCGGTTGTCGGCGTCGAATTCGCCGGTGCGCTCGTCCACGTAGTCAATTTCGGCGCGGGCGATTTCCTTGCTGCTCAAGACGATCTCGCTCTCGACGAAGCGGGCGGTAGGCACACGCCCCAGGTCGAGGATGATTTCGAGCAGGTTGTCGTAATTATTGGCTTTATGGACGGCCGCGACGATGTCTTCGGGGAGGACATTGAGCAGGGCGTCGAGGTCGTCGGTGATTTTGAGTTGGGTCATATAAAAACCAGTTTTCAGTAAACAGTGATCAGTATTCAGTATCCGTCTTTGAGAGCAAGTCTGCGTCAATCAAATCCTGTGGGCGTCCGGCGGCGCGCTTTGCGGCGATCAAATCCTGTTTGGAGATGAAACACACCTCCAGGCCGTCAAAATCCACTCCGTTTCGTCTCTGCCAGGATTCATCGAAGTTCGCTCCGGGGATGCCCATTATGATATCCACACGGACAGGCGGAATCCCCATTTGGAAGAAGTAGCCTTCTTCGGAAAAGTCTTTGGCGGTCAGCCCTTCCAGAGGCGCGCCAAATTCACGCAGAGATTTGTAGACTGCCTCGGCATTGGCAATATCTGTGCTGATCCACATGTCAAGGTCTTTGGTGTAGCGCGGCTCTGCATACTGGACAACTGCATAACCGCCGATCACCAAGTACTTAACGCGGTTGGCGTTGAAAATTCTCAACAGATCGCTGAAGTCGGAGTTGACGAACATCTCTCCCCTTAACCTGTGCGGCGAAGGCGATCAATTCCCAGACAGCGTCGAAGCGGCATTTGGGCGACTGCGCCTGCCAGAATTCCAGGTCGAAAGACCTGTCCATTTCCTGGATTTTGCCTCTGCGTATAAAAATTTTAGGACTCATCTCATTCATTGTATCACGCCTGTCACACGAAAATGACTTTCTATCTGGATCACCGTTTCTCATTTCTTCTCTTTGCCACTATACAACATTTCCTTCAAACTTGCAATCGGCGCGGCGGGCTTGAGGGCTTTTTCCATGACCGAGATTTTTTCCTCGACCTTCTGCATTTTTGCCAGCCGCTTGACCATCACAGCCTGACGCGGGCCGGCTTCCGCGCCCAAGCCTTCGAGCGCCGATTCCAACCAGGCCTGGTACGAGCGCACACAGACATAAACCGGGCGTCCGGCGCGCAGCGGGATATCATCCAGCAGGGCTGAGAATTTTTCCGGCACGCAATCCGAATCAGGGTGCACCAGCGGTTGCAGCCAGATCCCCGCCGGGCCGCTATCCAGGCTGATGTAGGCTTTCATCTCACCCTTCGTTTTGCAAACCAAGCCGCCTGGTTTGCGCGGGGCAGAATCCACCGGATGGATCAGGGCCGGGACGATCTGGCTGTGCATGCTTTGGATGGCAATGAGGTCGCTCGAAACAGTTTCCTGCCAGGCGGGGACATTTTGATGGGGAGGCAGTTCGGCCAATTTCCAGACCCTCTGCCAGGCGTACATCGAGAAACCGGATTTACGCAGCGACTTAAAAACCATGCACTGCTCGTCCACTTCGGCCAGCAAGTGCAGCGCGCCCCACTCTCCGGCTTGCGCGGCGAGATGGTCGAGCAGGGCGATCTCGCCCCCGTCGAGCGCCGCGCTGGGAGCCAGAAAAGAGAGCCGGGCAAAGGTCTCGCCGTATTGCTGGGCAACCTGCCCAATGAAGGAGACGGCGCCATCCGTGCTGACGGCGGTGTAGATATGGCGGCGCGGGTTCAGGTACGAAAGCAGTGCCGCCGCGCCGAGCGGATTGCCGCGCGTCAACATCCGCGCGCTGTCGAGGGGTAGCACGTCTCGACTGTAGCGGGCGAGGGAGGGCAGGTCGAGGAGGTCGAGTGATCTTATCGTCATTGGCGTTTTCAGGTTTGCACGTTTTCAAGTTAGCATGTTTTCGGGTTTACGGGTTCGCATGGATTCTGGTTGGATGCAACCTGCCAACCTGCCAACTTGCCAACATGTCAACCTGCCAACATGTCAACCTGCCAACCTGCCACCGCAAGAAAGAACTCGTGAAAGCGCGTGTCCTGTGTCAGTTCCGGGTGGAACGAGGTGGCGAGCAGTTTTCCTTGCAGCGCGGCAACGATGCGGCCATCGGGAAGGGCTGAAAGAATCCTGGCATCGCCCTGCACGGATTCGATGATGGGAGCGCGGATGAAGACGGCATGGTACGCGCCGCCTGAGCCGAGTTCGGGAATGTCGAGATCCGCCTCGAAGGAAGCCACCTGACGGCCAAAGGCGTTGCGCTGGATGATGATGTCCATCAGGCCAAGCAAGGGCTGGGCGCGGCGGGCGTCCTTCGAGAGGAAGATCGCCCCGGCGCAGGTGCCCCAGATGGCATGACTTTTCCCAAATTCACGCAATGGCTCCATCATGCCGAAGTCCGCGGCCAGTTTACCGATGGTGGTCGATTCGCCGCCGGGGATGATCAGGCCGCTCAATCCTTCGAGATGCGCGGGCAGGCGCACTTCGGTGGTCTCGATGCCCAGGCGCTTGAGCATGGCGATGTGTTCTGCGAAATCGCCTTGAATTGCAAGGACTCCGATTTTCATAGGTGCTTTTTGGGCATCAGGCGCGTCCAACGGCCTCGTATTGTGCGATGATCTCGCGGATAACCGGCATTAGTTCGATTGGAACTTCAATGACGGTGCGTGTTTTGCCTTTGAATGCTTTTTCGTCCTCGACAGCAGCATCATCCTCGGATTGAGTCTCATAGTGAGCCAGGACTCGCTTAACTCGCGCCTCATCCCATCCTGGTGGGAAACGATTGTTTTTCATTCTTTTCTTCTCCTGTGTTTGCGCCGCCGGTACGCGGCGAGAGCTTTTCCACGCAGCTCATACGCGGTTATCACGAAGACGCTGCCAGCCTCCGAGTCGGGTATGTAAATAACCCGGAGATACCGGCCAGCTTTTGTTTGCCCGATAGCTAGCGGATTTTCCAGATGCTACGCAAGGGAACCTCACGTTACCAGCCTCGCCCGGCGATTCTCTCGATCTCCGGCATGGTGGAGACATTGCGCCCGACCATCGGCTCGCCGAGGTTTTTGCTGACTTCGGCCAGGATGGAGGCGTCGCGGAAGTGGGTGGTGGCCTTGACGATGGCGGCGGCGCGCCGCGCCGGGTCGCCAGATTTGAAGATACCCGAGCCGACGAAGACGCCGTCCACGCCGAGTTGCATCATCAGCGCCGCGTCGGCGGGTGTGGCGATACCTCCGGCGGCAAAGTTGACCACCGGCATGCGGCCCATTTCTTTCGTCTCTTTGACCAGTTCATACGGCGCGCCGATTCCTTTGGCGTAGGCCATCAGTTCTTCATCGGCCATCGTCTGCAGGCGGCGGATTTCGCCCAGCACGGCGCGCGCATGACGCACGGCCTCGACCACGTCGCCGGTGCCGGCCTCGCCCTTGGTGCGCATCATCGCCGCGCCCTCGCCAATGCGCCGCAGCGCCTCGCCCAGGTTGCGGCAGCCGCAGACGAACGGGACCTTGAAGTTGTGCTTCAAAATGTGATGCTCTTCATCGGCGGGGGTCAGCACCTCGGATTCGTCAATGTAGTCCACACCGAGCGATTCGAGAATCTGCGCCTCGACGAAATGCCCGATGCGGCATTTTGCCATCACCGGGATGCTGACCGTGTCCATGATTCTTAGGATCAGTTCCGGGTCCGACATGCGCGCCACGCCGCCCTGGGCGCGGATATCGGCCGGGACGCGTTCCAAAGCCATTACCGCGCACGCGCCGGCCTCTTCGGCGATTTTGGCGTGTTCGGGCGTGACCACGTCCATGATGACGCCGCCTTTGAGCATTTGCGCCAATCCTTTTTTGACGGCGAAAGTACCAGTTTGTTGTTCCATAAAACTTATCTCCTGAATATGTAAACTTCTGATTAGATTCTACCACGCCAGCCAGGCAAAAAAAAGACGCTTCGAGTGAAGCGCCTTTTTTCTGCTTTCGGACATCGGGATGTTCTTTACGCTAGCCCACCATCCTGCATCTTCCATTGACGGTGGCAACCTGGGCGCGGCTGCTCATTTCAGCACCCACGCGAAGATATTCCACGTATCCTCCACGCCAGCGAAAGCAAAGGGACTGGGCCGCACGCCCAGCAGTTGCGGCGCTGTCACCACCGGGCGCTCCATACTGAACAGTGGCAGGCTGGGCAAATCGGTTGCCCACAGGCGTTGGTGCTCGGCCCATAGTTCAAGGTATTCATCCGGACGTTCGAGAGCGAGCAGGCCATCATGCAACTGGACCCGAAGGGTTTCAGCCTCAGGGTTGCGCCAACCCGACCAGTTGGATTTTTCATAGGGGCAGCCGTTCTTCGCCGTGGGGATGCTTGCAATCGCCGTTACCTGCTCCACCCACCCGAGGGGATAAAGATCCATACCCATCCAAGCGGCCAGCCCCAAATCGAACTTGCGCCCGTTTCGGATGGCCGAACAATCATCTCCCTCGAATTCGGGCCAGGTATAGAACTCCACTTCAACCTGGATGCCCACCCCGGCAAGCTGCTCCTGAATCATGGCCGCGATGGGCGGACGCGGATAAACGTACACGTCCATGGAAGCCAACTGCAATGTCAGCGCGCCGCGGCTGGGATGCACGGCAGGATATTGGCTGAGATCGTATCCGGCTGCTTCAAGAAGGGCGCGGGCCTGGCCCGGATCATAGGCATAATCGGGCAGCATTGCGTCCCCCGCGTAGAGCGGATGCCAGGCAGGCAGGTAACTTCTCATTTGCTCTCCGTGACCAAGCAGGATCTGGTCTATGATCGCCTGCCGGTCAATCGCATGGGCGATGGCCTGGCGCACTCTTAAATCGGCCAGGTGGGGATTGTCGAGGTTGAAATCCAGAACTTCCCAGGATCCTCTGGATACCCAGTTGACATTCGCCAGCGCGTCGGCGGTCAGTACATCATACCCGCTCGCATCCTCTCCTTCGCGAAATCTTGCCGCTGGCAAGCCCAATTGAGCCTGGATGGCGCCGGCTGGCAGCGCTTGCGCCAGAATGTCGGGGGTCTGCCAATAGGGAGAAGCCTGTGGGGAGTAGTATTGCGCGCCAAACACCACCCGCTTGATCGGGGGTCTCCCCAAAGCGAAATCGTCGAAAGCCTCCAGGACGACCGGTTTGTCCATTTCCCCACCTTCCACCAGCCGGTAGGCCCCGGCGTACACCGGGCGGCGGGCAAATTCACTGGAGGCAATTCTTTGGGGCGTGGTATTTTCCAGGAGATGCTTGGGAAAAACATTTCGGCCTACATCCATATAATCCAGAGTCACCACCGGGCCGGACTGCCCGGCCAGACTGGCAGCATACGATGGGATACCCAACCTGCCGCCGGTCTGGGCGGCTTCGCGCGCCTGGAGCTGGCTCATGAAGCGGTAAATGACGCGGTCGGGCCCAGGAGCTTCGACTGAAGCCACATAGATTTCGGGGGCGTACCCGCCGGCCTGCCCCCAGTGTGAGCCTTGCCAGGCAGGATCCATCACCAGGTTCCAGGAGAAGACCAGGTCATCGGCCGTGAGCGGCTGCCCGTCCTGCCAGGTCAAGCCGGGGCGCAGACGAAACTCGACCACGAACTGCTCGTCTTCGCCAGCGCCGGTGAAGCGCGCCAAGCCGTTCTGCAGGGTGGGGAGGTCGGCCGCCAGGTAGGGGAAATAATTACCACCGGCATCGAGTCGGGCCAATTCAGCGTAGATTGCGGGAATCACCAAGCTGTTCAAAGATTGATAAATCCAGAAAGGGAGAAAGGGCGCGCCTCCCTGTATGGGGACATCTGCTACCAACGTATCTTTTGGAGGAGCCACCCACTGGTTATCAGCTGAAATTGCCGCTTCCGGTGCCCACCATGATACACGGAGATATTTATGGATGTCTACGCCGGAGGCTGCAACGATACGCTCGAATTCATTGTACAGGGACTCATTAAAATCTACTTCCTTTATTTCTGTATCCAAGCCGGGGATTGAGACAATGGCATGAGCAATCTGGGCTTGTACCGATTGGGGCAAGGTGGAAGAGAGGGCTATCACACCCAATGGATTGATGGGAGGAGTAGTATAGAGAATCTGCATCTCCTGCGCCCAGCGGGAAAAGTCGGATAATCCTTCCGGCAGATTGTTTCTAAATTGCTCTGGAGGCAATGCATCCACGGCCGCAAAGTCACAGCCCTTGGAGAAAACGCCAACTTCTACATTGCCAAAGCCATCGCTGCCCCCAACAAATACCGGAGCGCCAGTCGTGACCGAATTGAGTGCCAATAAGCCAGAAGGGAGGATATATTCCTCAAGTGGAGCCAGACTGGGCAGTTGCGGATAAAGTTTCCGATAGCAAGGGCGCTTATCTTTTAATTGCTCGAAGACTTGAGGCGGCTCGCCTGGATGGAGGCCGGTACCTGTGCGGGCGATGAACATAATGCGCCTGGCATCCTGCCCGTTCCAGGTAGCTACTGCGTTAGCAGCCGGTTTCACCCAGCCTCGCTCGTGTCCAAAGGCATAGGCGAGGGGGGTAAGAAAAGCCAAGCCGATTTCCCCCGTGCGCATGGCCTCCAACAGTTCCAGTTCGGTTGGCGGGCCCGGTTCGACGACGAAACTCAGGCCGGTCGCATTCTCTAATCTTTCGGCCCATTCCTGCCAGCGATCCAGCAGCGCGGGGTCGTAAGCACCGGCATATTCAGCGCCTATAATGATAGGATTTTCGGCGCTACCCGGGCTGCCTGGAACAGGTGTCGAAAAGGCCGGCAGCGTAGCGGTCGCCTCTGGTATTGATTTTGTTGCCACTGAAGATGGGTTAGATGGCGCGCCAGTAGTACAACCATTGGTGGCCGCAAATAGCAGCGCAATAGCCACCCATGAGAGAGCGCACTTTCGCTGGAGAAAGCCCATCGCAAGCACCTCATTGCCGGTTCACATGTGAGCGGCTTTCGAAAGGATCAATGGGAAAGGCTCATCAGGCCACTGGCAGCACCACAACACCACATTGGTCAACCTCTGAAATTATACATCTGCTATCAGGGCTGTGGAAAACGACCGCACTGTCCACCTCCGCAGGAAACAAGATCCTCGTGGGAGCAGTAGCAAATATTGTAAGGGTACGCGTTTTTCCTGCATTTGTTGCATCCCCATTGGCAATAATTCAGACAGCATTTGTAATGGCTGATTCTGGTTGTGAACGAAAAGTCGGGCTTATTCACATCTTACCTTACCTCCCACAGGTGGAAGGCGAGATACTCATAGATTGGCGATGGGTAGAAATACAAAAGCGCCGTTCCGGCTTCCTGCATGGGCAGCAACATCTCAATGTGTTCAGGCATGAGCGAGTCCGAGCACAACACATCCACTTCCCCCCGCAGGAAATGGTTGGCGGTCTCATTCTGTGGAATAAAGCGAATGACGATGGTGGATGTAGCCGGGGGGCCTTGATAGTAAAACGGATTGGCCGTGAAAACTATCTCTTTGCCGGATTCCCAGCGAGCGATTGAATATGGCCCCGCTGCTGGTGGAGTCTTTACCTCCTGCATAAGCCAAATCCATTCTGAGGTTGAAATCTCTGCCAGCTTCCGCCCATCCTCGAGTGTGTAATGCGCTGGCAGTCTTCCAATGGGTGGTTCAAAATAAGCAGGGCCGGGGTAATTCGCAATCCAGCCTTGGTAGCCGGGTTTCCAAGTCACCTGATACGAGGTATCGCTGCTGAAATCCACTTTCTCAATATAATCACGAGGGAGGGGAATAGGATATACCTCGCGTTGGCTTTGATAGAATTCACAGAGTAGGCGATAAGCCAGCGCATAGTCGCGGCGCGAAACTGGAACGCCATCGGACCACATCAGGCCATCCACGAATTCATAGGTCACCGTGAGTTGACGCATCTCGACAGTGCCTCCCGTATATTCTACTTCTTCCCCTTTTGCGTTTTGGATGCGTGTGCCTGAGTTGACTTCAACAAGTGTTCCATGGGCATCCACTACTGTTGTGCCCGCGCGGACCTCAATGGTGTTGATGAGAACCTCACCGTTTTCAACGCTTGGCAAATGCTTGAGCATGACTGGTTGGAATAGAAAATCCCGCCGCACAACATCAGTGCCAAATACCATTGCCCGAATTAGGTCAGCAATGAATGCGCCCGGTTCATACAGCGAAACGGGTTCTGATTTACTGCCGATCACGATAACGTCCCTGCCCGGGATTGTCCATTGTGCGGCGTTCCAGGTGAAAATATCTGTGGGGACAAAGTTCATAAGGTTCGGCTGCGTTACACAAGTCTCCACTCGCGAGAACAGGGGAAGGCCGGGCAGTTCATCGGAGTATTCACGTTGGAGAATGCGATATGCTGCCAGATAATCCTTGTTAAGCAGGGTATTTTGGACATGCTGAAGGGCAAGGTCGAATTTGGGATTGCACCAGCCGGAAAAATTATCCCCCTGCCAGTTGTTTTCGGCGGTAGGGATGCGGTCACAACGGTATTCGCTCAGTTCGCTGCCGTTGCTCTGGCTATGCCGAGTGGCAAGCGCCGCCAGGTCAAATTCGCGCTGGCTCAGAATGCCCCCCTCGGCAAAGAATTCCTCTGCTGGTACATGCACCCGCTCCACCCTCAGTCCGCAAGCCGCCATTTGCTCCGCGAAGGCGGTTGTCCATGTTTGCCTGAATTGGGACAGTGTTGTAATCAAGGTGAGAGTCATTTCCTGCCCCTGTACGTTGGTACGATAGGTAGCACCTTCAATCAGTTTCCAGCCGGCCTCTTCAAACAAGGCTTGGCCGCGTTCGGGATCAAAGGGGTAACGGGAAAAGTCGGATCCGAGCTGCTGGTAAAGCAGGTGCACGGTTGGGAGCAGAGCATCCATGACGAACGGCTCGCTATTGTCCACCCATGGATAGACCGCATGAAACAGCGCAGCGCGGTTGGTGCAGTAGGCTATTCCCCGTCGGACGCGCACATCGCCAAGCAGTGGATGAGGATTTCCGAAACCGCTTGTTGCCGGTTGGCAACTGGCAAGCCACAGGCTGCTGAACAATACGGCCAAAATGAACAAAAGCGCATTGGGCAGTGACTTGTGCGGGGAGGAAATTGAACTCTGCTTATCCATGTACTGGCTCTCCTCTCAACAACCTCCGCTGCAACTGCCACAAACATCCGGTAGATAATAAGAGGGACAGTTTTCATTGTAGACACATCCAATGGGCCAGCAATCCCAATTGCCGCATCTACACTGCTTGGGATAGCAACATCTTACACAATAATGCTTTAATTGTTGTTCTTCATTACTACAATCCCGACCGCACGGCGTACGGTAGTGGTATGCATACTGACGGCACATTGAGCGAGAGTCACAAGGTACTTTACAGCCAGGTACCTCGTCTATGGAGATTGTTTGAATATCTCCTCCACAGCCAAAGGAATCTTCCCCTTGGGCATACACATAAACAGTATTGACAACTGTGACGGCCAGCAATAGACAGCCAACTAAAATGCGAAGTGTTCTCATAGTGGTACTCCTTTCACAAACAGGAAATCAAAACTACTCATTAGATTTGCTCAGAACATTTTCTACTGCATCATCTAATTCAGAGTCGCCTATTACCATCATGTTATTGACAAAGAAAGTTGGGGTGCTGTTCACCCCATATTTTTCCCCATCGGCGAGATCTAGCTCGATTGCAGCCCTGGCGCGGCCGCTTTCCAGACAGACGGCAAACAGTGCCAGATCCAAATTTATTTCAGCGGCGTATTGGCGTAAATTTTCTATGTCCAATGCGGTTTGATTGGCAAACAGTTTGTCGTGCATCTCCCAAAACTTCCCCTGTTCGCCGGCGCCTTCGGCTGCCTCTGCGGCGCGAAACGCATTAGAGTGAATATCCGTCAGAGGAAAATGTCGATATACAAAGCGGACCTGAGATGGGTATTTTTCGAGAATTTCTTTTATGACCGGCACAGCGTCAGCGCAATAGGGGCACTCAAAATCAGAAAACTCAACGATTGTAACCTCAGCGTTATCTGGCCCGATTACCTGTCCGCGCTCATCTGGAGTGCGTTCAACGACAACAGGTATTGGTGGAGGAACATTTCCTCCAGCCAGGTTGGCGAATATTTTTTCGAGTCTCCCGATTCTGGTTGAAAGTAACACAAGCAAAATCACCTGTACACTTAAAATCAGAAGGGTCAGCGTTGAAGTCAAATTCTCTATTGTGATTTGCGGGAATTTGAGACGTGTCATTTTGAGCGCCTCCAAAATATGGATTGTTGTATATACAGCATACATCAGGCAAAAATAAAAAAAAGTGACGAATGTCACAATAACTAAAGGACTTGACAAAGTCGTAACATCGGCATACAATTAGTACAATCATACAATGATACAATTCCTATGAACAAGAATTTCGGCGAAACCATCCACCTTGACCTGCGCTCCGGCGTGCCAATCTACCTGCAAATCATCGAGCAGATCAAACAGCAATTTGCCGCCGGGAAACTCAAGCCGGGCGACCAGCTCCCCACCGTCCGCGCCCTGGCTTTGGAATTGCGCGTCAACTTTAACACCATCGCCCGCGCCTACCGCATTCTGGACGAAGCGGGCGTCATCTCGACCCAGCAGGGGCGCGGCACGTACATCCTGGAGATGCCGCCGCCGGAGATGATCGAGAACATCCGGCATGAGGCCGTGGAAGCCCTCACCCAGCGCTATCTGACCGACGCAGCCCGTCTGGGCGTCTCGCCGGAAGAGTTGACCAAACTCCTGCGCGCAGCGCCTACTCGGCAAGACCAGGCGGCTGACTGGCAGCCTGTCATGGATGACAATTCAAATCCAGATCATTAACCTGCACCCAAAAAAGGAGAATGAAATGAGCCCGACAACCATGTCTAAAGAACAATCCACCCGCCAGAAAAGCCAACAACCCAATCCGCACATTCCGGGCGTCGCCGGGGCGTTGTTCGGAATTTTCATGCTGGCGGCCATTTTGAGCGCCATCCTCATGCCTGAAAATGGCGTGGCGGACAATATCACCGGCCTCACCACCATCGGCCTGACCCTGATTGGCATCTACCTCCTGTTTGCATTGAAGGTAGCCTCGCAGTGGGAAAAGGCCATCGTCCTGCGGCTGGGCAAATTCCACAAACTGGCCGGGCCGGGACCGTTCTGGATCATTCCTATCGTCGAAACCACCCCGACCTGGATTGATCACCGAGTGATGGTCACGCCCTTTGCCGCTCAAAAGACGCTGACGAAGGATACCGTCCCGGTGGACGTGGACGCGGTGCTGTTCTGGATGGTCTGGGATGCCGAAAAGGCCGCTCTGGAAGTCGAGAACTACCGCGCTGCGGTGGACTGGGCGGCGCAGACCGCATTGCGCGACATCATCGGGCGCATGATGCTGGCGGATATTCTCGTCGGGCGCAGCGCGATTGACAAGGAACTACAGATGGTGATTGACGAGCGCACCACCCCGTGGGGCGTGGCCGTGCAGTCGGTCGAGATCCGCGATATCGTCATCCCGCAGGATCTCGAGGACGCCATGTCCCGCCAGGCGCAAGCCGAGCGCGAGCGCCAGGCGCGCGTCATCCTGGGCGAATCCGAGATGCAAATCGCCGATAGTTTTGCCGAGGCATCCAAAGCCTACGTGGATAATCCCACCGCCCTGCACCTGCGGGCGATGAACATGCTCTTCGAGGGTCTGAAAGAGAAGGGCGCGCTGATCATCGTCCCCAGCAGCGCGGTGGACACGATGAACCTGGGCGGCATCAGCGGCATGGCCGCGCTGGCGCAGCAGAATTTGCCGAAAGAGAAGAAATAATATCAGCAAATGGCAAATAGCAAATAGCAAATAGCAAATAGCAAAGGGCAAATAGCAAATGGAAAACATTCGCGAATATATCCCCCTGCTTGTGCCAGTGATTATCATCCAGCTGGCGCTGATGATCGCCGCGCTGGCCGATTTGATCCGCCGCCCGCGCACGAAAAGCGCCAAATGGCTCTGGGCGGTGGTAATCGTTCTCGTCAACTTCATCGGCCCGATCGTGTATTTCGTTGCCGGCCGGGAAGAAGAGATTGAAGAATGACTGCCATCCAGATCGAATCGCTGACGAAAGTCTACGGCACGGTGCGCGCCCTCGACGGACTGGACCTGACCGTCGAACCGGGCGTGGTCTTCGGCTTCCTCGGCCCGAACGGGGCCGGTAAGACGACGGCCATCCGCATCCTGACCGGCCTGGCGCGCCCGACCGCCGGCCGGGCCAGGGTTGCTGGAATTGACCTCGCTGCCGACGGACGCGCTTTATCCCGCACCATTGGTCATCTGCCCGAGGAACCGGCCTTTTATCCCTGGATGACGCCGCTGGAATTCCTCGATTATCTTGGCCGCTTGTACGGCATTGCCACCACCGAGCGCAAGGCGCATATCCGCGAACTGCTTGAACAGGTCGGATTATATGAGACTCGAAAACGGCGCATCGGCGGATTCTCGCGCGGTATGCGGCAGCGGCTGGGATTGGGCGCGGCGCTCATTCACCGCCCGTCTGTGCTGTTCCTGGATGAGCCGGTCAGCGCCTTGGATCCTGCCGGGCGCAAGGACGTGCTCGAACTGATTGACAGCCTGCGCGGCCGTTGTACCGTGTTCATGTCCACGCACATCCTGGCCGATGTAGGGCGTATCTGTGACGTGGTTGGCATCATCAATCATGGAAAACTGGTCGTCCAGTCGCCGCGCGAGGCGCTGCTGGCGCAGTACGCCGTGCCGGTGTTCGAGTTGGAGGCCATCGAAAGCGAATCACTGCGCCGCTGGGCTGATTCACTGCGTCAGGCGGATTGGGTGACAGCCGTCAGTCTGGAAGGTGAGACGGCGCGGGTCACGGTCAAGGATGTGGCCTTTGCCCGCCGCGAATTGCTGGCTTCGGCGGTGCAGGCCAAACTGGAGCTGACGCGCTACGCGGAGGTCAAGCCGGCGCTGGAGGATGTTTTTCTGCAACTGGTGAAGGAAGGTGTGTCATGAATTTCGTCATCGTCTTGCGCAAAGAATTGCTCGAACAATGGCGCACCTTTAGATTTCTGATCGTCGCGGCGGTGCTGGTTGCTTTTGGCTTAAGTTCTCCGCTCTTGGCAAAGTTCACGCCTGAAATCTTGAAAACCATCCCCAACATGCCGCCCGAACTGGCGTCTATCATCCCCGCGCCGACGCTGGCGGATGCAGTGACGCAATACGTCAAGAATATGAGCCAGTTCGGCATCCTGCTGGCCTTGCTGATGACGATGGGCATGGTCGCCCAGGAGAAAGAACGCGGCACCGCGGCGTTGATCTTGACGCGTCCGGTTTCACGTGGAACGTTTTTGCTGGCGAAATTCACAGCTCAGGCGCTGACTTTCGCCGCCAGCCTGATACTGGCTGCGCTGGGGTGCTGGTACTACACGCTGCTGCTGTTCGAGGCGCTGCCGTGGGGAACGTTCCTGGCGCTCAATGGCTTGATGCTGCTGGTTTTTCTGGTTTATATCGCGGTTACCTTGTTGTGCAGCACACTGGCGCGGACACAGGCAGCCACTGCCGGACTATCCTTTGCCGCGCTCATCCTGATTGGCGGCATCGGCTCGCTGCCCCGCATCAGCGACTATTCCCCTGGCAGGTTGTTCGGCTGGGGCGCAGCCATGACCTTGGGCAGCGGAGAAGCCGCCTGGCCGGCGCTCTGGGTCAGCGTGGGATTGATTTTCGCGGCGCTGTTGGCCGCCGGGTTGGTTTTTCGTAAACAGGAAATGTAACGTTTCACGTGAAACGAATTGCCTTCAAAATTGATAATCTCAAAATAAGGGTAAAACGTAAAACGTAAAACGTAAAACGTAAAACGCAAAGCGTGACATTACGTTTTACGCCTCGTTTCACGTGAAACATGTAGACTGCGAAGGAGCGTTATATGGCAGATACAAATAAATGGGAATACACTGTTTTCAGCCTGGGTAACATGTGGCGCGGGCCGAAGGAAGATGAACTGGAGGCCACGTTAAACGAATTGGGCCTGGAAGGCTGGGAAGTGGTCGGTACCTACACCATCACAAACAGTAATAAAATCACCGTTGTTGCCAAGCGATCACTTTCTGCCGAGGTACGCCGTCGGCACAGCTGGCCGGGGTAAGCCGGTGTTTCGGTGGTTAGGCGGGCGCGAGGAAGCCTATGAGCGCCCTGCGCATAAGGCGCATATCCGTGCTATACTCTGCATGGCATGGAATGCTGAAAGCACTTTTAGTGTTGGAGGAAAAACAATGGCTAGAACAATTGAAGCATTATTTGACGGCGCGGTGTTCCGTCCTGCTGAGCCAATCGTACTTGAACCAAACACTCGCGTGTTGATTGTTATCGAAACCATACCGCCTGCTGTAGAACAAGAGACATCGTTCTTACAGATAGCACGCTCACTCGACTTAGAAGGCCCCCCAGATTGGTCAGCCAACTTGGAAGAGTACCTGTATGGTGGAGCACTGGCCGGTGAGAACTGAGGTGTTTCTTGACTCGTCGTACTCAATCGCCTTGTCTTCGTCAAGCGACTCCTTCCACGAACGAGCAGTTCGCCTTGCCAACGAGTTAGAAGCTGCGAAGACACGCTTGGTAACAACGCGTGCAGTCTTGTTGGAACTTGGGAATGCTTTGGCGAAACAACGCTATCGTCAAGCGGCGGTAAAGTTGTTGAACGCACTGGAAGCAGACCACAACGTAAAGATTGTTCCACTGTCAGAAGACCTGTATGCGAGAGCTGTCAAACTCTATCGAGAGCGTCCTGATAAGGAATGAGGACTGACCGATTGTGTCTCATTCGTTGTCATGCAAGAGCGCGGGATTACCGAAGCGTTGACCACGGATGAGCATTTTAAACAGGCGGGATTTCGAGCGTTGTTGCGGGAGGATTCTTCTTAGGAGAAAAAAATGATCGCAGTTGATAACCTGACCAAACACTTCGGCGCGCTGCGCGCGGTGAACGGCGTCTCGTTCGCGGCGCACGACGGCGAGGTGATGGGGTTGCTCGGGCCGAACGGCGCGGGCAAGACCACCATCCTGCGCATGCTCGCCACCATCCTGCGCCCCACTTCCGGGACTGCTGCTGTGGACGGGCATGACCTGCGGCGCGCGCCGGAAAAAGTGCGCGCTGCCATTGGCGTGCTGCCCGAGAACTGGGGCCTCTATGGCCGCCTGACCGCCCGCGAACACCTGCGCTACTTCGGGCGACTTTATGGTATGGCCGAAGCCCCGCTGGAACGGCGCATCACAGAACTGATCGCCCTGCTGGAAATGGGCGAATACGCTAACCGCCGCTGCGATCCGTTTTCGAAAGGCATGAAGCAGAAGGTCGCCCTGGGGCGCGCCCTGATCCATAATCCCAAGACCATGCTGCTCGACGAACCCACCGCCGGGCTGGACGTGATGAGCGTGCGCGGCGTGCGCGATCTGATCCGCCGCTTTCGGGATGAGGGCCGCTGCGTGCTTTTTTCCACCCACATCCTCGACGAGGCCGAGCGCCTGTGCGACCGTATTGCCATCATCCACCGCGGGCAGATCGTGGCCGCCGGCGCGCCGGAAGAACTGCGGCGGCAGAGCGGCCAGGCCACGCTGGAAGAGGCCTTTGTCCAACTGGTGGGCGTTGAGGCCGAGGAGATTAAATCATGAAAACCGTGTTCATCGTCTGGCTCAAGGAGATGCTGGATTCGTTGCGCGACCGCCGCACACTCTGGGCGATGGTGCTTGGGCCAGTGCTGATCATGCCGCTCTTTGTCATCCTGCCGCAGAAACTGATGATCGATCAGTTCGAAAAGCAGGAGAGCGCGGTGATCACAGTGGCGGTTTCCGGCGGCGAGCATGCGCCGGGGCTGATGGCCTTCCTGCGTTCCGATCCGACCATCGGGGTCATCGAGAGCGACGATATCGAACCACTCCTGCGCGAAAAAAAGGCGCTCGTCGGGCTGCGTATCCCTGAGAACTTCGAAGCAGACCTGGCTCAGGAAAAGCAGCCCGGCCAGATTGTCGTCCTTTCCGACCAGAGCAAAATGACCGCCGACGTGCAAATGACGCGGGTGGAGACGTTACTGATGATATATGCCCAGGGCATCGTCGCCCAGCGGATGGCGGCGCGCGGCGTGGACGTGACCCTGCTCGCGCCGTTCGAGACCGAGTACCAAAACCTCGCCACGTCCCAGCAGATGGGCGGCAAGTACCTCGCCATGATGCTGCCCATGTTCACCATCTTGTGGGGGCTGGTGGGCGGTATGTACACCGCCATTGACGTGACCGCCGGCGAAAAGGAACGCCTGACGCTCGAACCGCTGCTGGTGACCCCCTCCGGGCGGGTGCAGGTGGTGAGCGGCAAACTGCTGGCGGTCATCACCACCTCGCTGGCCGCCATCATCCTGGCGCTCGCCAGCATGATGGTCGCCTTCATGATCGCCACGCCCGAAATGGGGGCAGCGGATGGAGCAGTGACGTATACGGTCTCTATGCAGACGGCGCTTCTCGTGCTGCTGGCCGCGTTTCCCATCGCGCTGATGTTCGGCGCGCTGGAGATCGCGGTGTGCCTCTTCGCCCGCAGTTTCAAAGAGGCGCAGAACTACATCGTGCCGCTGCAATTCGTGGTGCTCATTCCGGCGATGGCCGTGATGCTGATCCCCGATTTCACTCCCGGCCTGCCAACCTATGCCATCCCGATCTTTGGCTCCAACCTGATCCTGCGCGATCTCTTCCTCGGCACGGCTGGCGGGCTGGAATTTGGCGTCGTGCTGGCTTCCTCTCTAGTGTACGCGGCCATCGGGCTTGTTTTTGCCGTCTGGCAGTTCCATCGCGAGCAGGTACTGTTCCGAACATGATACGTTTGTGGCATGTTGCCAAAAATAAGGAGAAACTATGTTAGCCGTTACCTATGCCATCAATTTTCTGGGGATGATCCTTTTGCCCATCCTGCTGGGGATTTACCTGTCGCGCCGCTTCAAACTCTCGTGGAGACTCTTTCTGGCAGGCGCATTGACCTTCATCGCTGCACAGGTGGTTCACGTTCCCGTGTTGTCGGGGCTGACCGCGCTGTTCAATGCCGGTGTGCTGCCCGCACCTGCCGAGGCCTGGACGAGGCTTTTCAATGCCGTGGTGCTTGGCCTGCTGGCCGGCATCTTCGAAGAGACTGCCCGTTACATCCTCTTCAAGTTCGTGCTCAAGAAAACGCGTACCTGGAATGAAGGCCTGATGGTCGGCGCGGGTCACGGAGGCATCGAGGCTATTTTCCTGGGCATCCTCGCCGCCCTGGCGTTCTTCACTATGTTGTCTCTGCGCGGTGTGGATGTTGCCGTCCTTCAACTTCCGGCTGATCAGGCAGCTGCCTTGCAGCAACAGGTAACGGACTTTTGGTCTGCGCCGGTGTACCTGTCGGTGCTTGGTTTCGTCGAACGCATCTTCGCGATGGCCATGCAAATCACGCTCTCGGTCATGGTGCTGCGCAGTGTGACTCTCAAGCAGCCGCTCTGGTTCTGGCTGGCCATACTCTGGCATGCGCTGGTGAATGGGACAGCAACTCATCTTTTGCCCACTCTGGGAGCGGCAGGGGTGGAAGTTGTCATTGCCGGCTTTGCTGTTGTAAGCCTGATCATCTTGTTTGCCATGCGCCTGGCCATGCAGCCGAAAGCGGACGAGGCGAGAATTGCGCCATAAGTAACCTCATCATCAAAAAGGGCTGGCAAAATGCCAGTCCTTTTGCTTTACTGTGTGCTCGCCGAAGGCCTACTCGGCAAGAAGAAGTAGAACACTTGTTCTAGTTCTTATCCGGCTCCAGAAAGGCTATTGCCCGACTGGCGTCATTGTTCATCACCAAAGTCAGATGGTGGCCAGGCTTGTAGTCTTCTACTGCGATGATGCGCAGGCAGGCGCGCAGCGATTTATCCGCCGGCAGCCAGTCGTTCAGGCGGTTCGGGGTTTTAGAGAAGAAATTGGAATTAAAGACGACATCCTCGTCGTCCAGGTAAACGGCCAGGGGGTAGATGCTAGACTCCATCAAGTCCTGGAAAAAATGGGTGCCGAATGACGGCTGCAGGTCCGGCCCGATGCCCTGTCCGGTCAGCTCGATCAAGGCGCGCGTGTTGTAAATATCCCCGTAATTGATATGTATCCCCATGTCGGGTGTGGAAGTCCCCCAGCGTCCTGGCCCAACGCAGATGAAGGTCTCGCCTTTCAGGGCAGCGTTGATCGCGCCGATGGCGCGTTCCAGTTTGCTGCGTTCGGCCTGGGAGGTCAGGTTGAAGTAATCTTCGGGCGAGACGAACAGCACGTAGCGAATGCCGTCCACCGTGCCATGCGGCACCATGCGGCGGCTGGAGAAGATGATGTTCTCGGGTGGGAGCTTCTCCGGTATTCTGGCCTCTTCATCTTCCATCTGGCTTTGTGGGCGGCACTGCAGGAGCGAGATGCGGATTGACGGCCTGGCAGATTGCGGGTCAATGATTTGCAGAGTGAATTCGATATCCACCGGGGAGTGGTAGTGTTCTTCGAGCAGCTTGACGATTCGGCGCATATATTCGGCGAAAGGCGTGCGGCGCAGGAGTTCATCGAAGGTGAGGACCAGCTTGTCCACCTCAACCAGGCTGGTGCGGATGGCGGCCAGGTAGTCGCCCTCATCTACTTGAGCAATGTAGCGCAGGGCCGGATAACGCGGTTGGAGGACTTCGCCAACCGCCAGAGTTTTGACCTGGTTATCTTGCAAGTCAATCAAGTCCACATATTCCTGAGAATAGCGGCGAATCATTTTTGTGGCCGAGGCCGGATGAAGCTGCGGGTGGCTGAGCGCAACCAGGCGCGGGTGGTCATCTCCGACCTGGTCTACGGCGCGGGTACCCAGACCCCAGACCAGGCGCACAAACCCGTCCTCCTTGCGGATCTGCGGCGACCAGCGGTACAGGTTGCGGCTGAAGGCCACACCTGCCGCGTGGGGCAGGAAGTAACGTCCGTATTGTTCTCCCTGGACGAATTGAATCAGAACGGCGATACGCTCGTCGTAGTCCAGCAGGCCTTTGTTGTGCCGGTAAAGTAAGGCATTGGGGTTCATGCAGGAGGCGTAGACGCGGGCGATGGCCTCGGCGAGGGCGTTGAGATTTTCTTTGGGTGTGCCCTGGTTTGGGCAAAAAAAGCTATCGTATTTGCCGGCGAAAGAAGTGCCGAAATTGTCTTCCAAAAGGCTCGACGAGCGGACGATGAGCGGCTGGTCGCCAGCTTCGTTCAGGATGGCGCTCAAGCGTTCCAGGATGTCTTTTGGGAACTCTCCGTGGACAAATTCCTGAACAATCTGCGCGTACTCGAGGCGCATCTGCGCTTCGGGCTTGTACTTCTGGTCTGCCCAGTGGATCAGGCCATTGGCGGCCATGAAGGTATAGAACATATCGGATGCCAGGAAGTATGAGACCGGCGTGCGGATCGCGGTGCGCACCTCGGGCGGGGCCACCTCGTTCAGGATGCGATAAGCCAGCAGCATCCCAGCCGACTTGCCGCCGATCTTGCCGTAACCGATCTTACGGCGGCGGATGTCTTTCAGGTCATCTACCGTGAACCATTTGCGGGCGATGTTCAAATAGGCCAGTTGATCGCTGATCATGGTGCGGATCAGCACAACCTTGATCTCCTGCAGGCGCGCCTCGAGCGGCTTGCGTTTTTCCAGAGGCAACCCTTCGAGCAGCTCGGCCTGCTGGAAGAGCATATCCTGTGGGGCGAGTTCGGGGTTGAAGGTGACCGTGTCCGGCGGCTCGCCGCGTTCGCCGACAATCTCCTTGACGATGCGCTCGAACTCCTCGTAGGGCAGGTTGTAGGCGAAATAAAAGTCGGTCAGCGAATCGCGGATGCGCGAAAGGCGCGCTTCCCAGATATCGAATGCCTCTTCGCTGTATGGGTCGTGCAAGCCCTCCCGCTCTTGGGAGTGGATGGCTTTCTCGCGTACTTCTATTTCAAATACTTCAAGTGAGATGATGCCGCGCGCGAACAACTCCTGCCTCATGCGGGCGCGGACGCGCGGGCTTAGGATCGGATACTGGTTGAGCGCCAGATAGATGTTCAGGACTCGGTCAGTGGATGGCGTGGGTAGAGTCATTTCGGATGGCAGGAGGCGGTGAGCAGAAGGCGGAAGGCAGAGGCAGTATGCAGCGGGCATGCCATTTAGAAAAGCGTCAGAGTGATTCTACACCCTGACGCTCAACCTTCAAACCTGCAACCTTCAACTTGCTAACTTTCAACCCAGGTGCATCGGCATGATGACGTGCAGGAAGTTGTCATCTCCCACCGGGCGGATCACCCCGGGCGCGTTCGCCGCGGAGGTCTCCAAGGCCACGTTGGGGGTCTTGATCACCTCCAATACCTCGCGCATGTACTTAACATTGAAGGCGATCAACAGGCCGATCCCTTCGATGGTCGCCGCGACCACGGTCTCGTTCGAGCCGGTCTCTTCGGACTGGGCGGAAATTTCGACCGTGCCAGGCTCCAGTTCTCCGCTGGACTTGATGTTCAGCCGGGCTACGTTGGAGCCTTCGCGGGCGAAGATCTCGGCCTGCTTGCAGGCCTTGAGCAGCGCCTGCGTGGAAAGCAGCGTGCGCGACTTATACGAACGCGGGATGATCTGCTGGTAATCCGGGAAGGCGCCGTCAATCAACTGTGAGACCAGTTCGACATCCTTGACGTGGAAAATGACCTGGCCGCGCCCTTTGGGCATCACCATTGAGATCATCTCGTTGCCATCCGCAGCGACGCGCGCCAGTTCGCTCAAGGAGCGCCCCGGGATGATAGCTGTCACCGGCTGCGGCGCGGGCTGTGAAAGCGTCGCCTTGCGTACCGAGAGCCGGAAGCCATCCGCGGCCGCCATGCAGATCGTATCTTTATCCACCGTCATCAACACACCCATCAGCACCGGACGCGCCTCGTCCACCGAGGCAGCAAAGACCACCTGTTGGATCATCTCCTTGAAATCAGCCACATTGATCTGGATGGTTGTCGAGCCCTGTCGAGACACTTGTGTCGAGCCCTGTCGAGACACTTGTGTCGAGCCCTGTCGAGACATCGCACCTTCCATTTCCGGAACCGGCAACGGCGGGAATTCCTGGGCGTCTATGCACTTGATATCCGTGTTGGATGCCCCGCAGCGCACGTTGAGCGTCTGGTTGGCGCTGTTCAGGCTGAAGTTCACCTGCTCGGCGGGCAGAGTCGCGACCAGGTCAACGAAGGTGCGCGCCGGGACGGTGGTCGAGCCTTCTTCCTCGATCTTGGCCCCGATCCAACAGGTGATGCCAATTTCCAGGTTGGTAGCCGAAAGGCGCAGTCGGCCTTCATCGGTTGCGACCAAAACATTTGCCAGGACGGGCAGGGTCGTGCGCGGCGACACGGCTCGCGAAACGACGCTCAATCCATGAGCCAGGCTTTCTTGAAGGACAGTTACTTTCATTGTCTCGTTCCTCTCCTCTACAAAGTATATCCTGAGAAGGCGAAAGTGAAAAGGCGGCTAGTCAACCTAGAATGACATGCCGAGGCCGATGAGCATGAACAGGACTTGCAGGCCGAACAACGCGGCGATGATATACACCGCGACCATCCAACCCGAGGCCGGCGCGCGCTGGCGGACTTCCTGTCCCTCGGCTAGTTGACGCAGCGCCAGCGCGGCCTGGTTGACATCCGCCTGTGCGCCGCCAACCCACACCCAGCCTTGCGCGGCGCGCGGGACGATCAACCTGCTTCCGTTAAAGTCGCGCAGCCACAGCCGCAGCGCTTCGGGCGGGTCGAGCGCCAGGTCGGCCGGCAGGATGACGGCCTTGACCGTAGCCAGCGCCTCCTCCGGGATCGGCTGGGAGATGGACTGGGCCGCGGCCGGCAGGCGCGGGGTCTGCTTTTGGATCGCGGCGAGAACCGCCTGGGCGAATGTGCCATCGCCGTCATCGAAGATCAGCGCGGGGAAGAGCGCATGTCTGGCTGCCAGCGCGTGGGCGGCCATGCGGCCATCGCGGCGCAAGCAATACCCGTGATAGCCGCCCATCAGCGCGAACAGGACGAGAAATTCCAGCGACTTGAGCAGATCCTGCAAGAATTGCGGCGAGAAGCCGCCGAGCAGTTGGTTGAGCAGGGTGAAGATCAGGATACCCGCCATAGCCATCCCGCCGATGACGCTGGTAAACAAGGCCAGGTAGAGATACACCTTGCGCACAATGGAACGGCGCGCATGATCGCCCGTATCGCCGGAAGCGAGGGCTTCGGCCTGCAGCGGACGCCAGGTCAGCAGCCAGAGCGGTAGACCGGCAAAGAGCGTGGCGAGTGAACCGGCCAGGCGCGGTCGCAGCGTCTCGGCCCAGAGTACGTCACCCAGGGAAGTATCCACAACGAACGAGAGCAGTATCCCCAGGCCGATGAAGGTTGCGCCCAGGCCGATGGCCGAGAGGACGTAGTAGTACAGGCGGCGCATCCCGGCGCGGCGCGGCGCATCGGGGATTTCGGCCATCGAACGGTTCAGCCAGTGGCCGTAATACGCCCACACCCCTGCCATTGGAATGCCGATGGAGAGCGGCCCGCCGACTTGTTGGAAGAGTTCCGGCAAGGTCATGGCTTCACCGAGGATGCGCCGGAGGAACACGTCGAACACGATCCCGCCCGAGGTCAGCACGGTGATCACGCCAGACAGCGCCAGCAGGTAGAGAATGCCCAAACGCAGCAGCGACTCGCGTTCACTCTGCTCGGCCAGCGAGTCCTGTACCGTCTTCCAGGCGAAGAACCATAACGGCGCGCCGAGCAGCAAGAGGGTCAGGCCGTTGACGAACGCGGCGCGCGTCAGCGGGCCAAAGGCGCTGGGCGGGATTTCCAGCACGAAGCGCAGCAATTGCTGAACACCGGCGATGAGCATCACCAGTGTGTAGATCACCCAAACGTAACGGTAGATGCGGCGGATGTCGGCGAAGGTTTCTTTGGGCGTGATCTCTTTCCAATCCGCGCGCAGGACGACGATGAAGTAGGCCGCTGCCAGGCCGTTCATCAGCGCGGCGATGAGATTATCCGTCCAGGTCTGGGAGCCGCCGAACATGGCCTGGTAGGACGACATGCCAAAGGCCTCCAGCAAGAAGCGGTTGAGCAGGGCCAGGAAGTTCTGGACGATGGGGATCTGCGTCGCCAGCAAGACGGCGTAGAGGAAGAAGGCGCGCAGGCCGGAGGCGCGCTCGTCCATCTCCGCGCGGGCATTGCGCTGGGCCACCCACCAGTGCAGGCCGAAGACCGGCACCCCCACCAGGATGAGCGCCAGGGCCTGCGCCAATCGCTCTGCGCCTCCGCCGATGGCATCCGGCGAAAAAGTGGTGCGCAGCAGGCCAATCAAGCCCCAGAGCACGACCTCCAGGCTGATAAAGGCAACGGCGTAAAAGTAGAGACGGCGAATGGTGCGCATGTTTTCTCTCCTTATAGTATAACTCTGTAAAAACTATGCCAACCGCGAAGATTTTGTGCGCAGCACCTACTCGGTAGCGCGATATTCATATCGCCTTTGGTTGCGGAATGAATTCCGCGTTACGGGTATCTGCTCAGACGAAGAACACACGACTCATTTCTAAACACAAAGGACACGAAGTGACACAAAGTATTTGGGTGTATTTCATTTCAGTTGAAGCAACCGTCCCGCAGGTTTTGAAAGACGGTCACCCTTCGACAAGCTCAGGGCAGGCATTGGCTCAATCCAACCCTTCGACACCGTTCGTGCCGCGAACATCGGCGGCACGCCGGTGCGAGACGGCAGGCTCAGGACAACGCCTGCGGGACGTTCTGGTCTAACTGACTTGAAAATAGCCTGTATTTTCATCCTTTAGGGTGCCCCGCAGGGCATGAGGT
The DNA here is from genome assembly GCA_030018695.1 of Anaerolineales bacterium. Lineage (GTDB taxonomy): Bacteria > Chloroflexota > Anaerolineae > Anaerolineales > Villigracilaceae > CG2-30-58-95. The sequence goes on along the minus strand of JASEHI010000001.1, from coordinate 62,679 downwards.
CTCATTTGAAACGCACCCAAATCATTTGACCGGCTGAGGCGTCGGTTGGTACCAGTCCCAGCCCAAGTAGGGGTATGGTATGTTGATGATGTGCCAAGCGCCATTTTGCATTTCCAGCGAAGCTGGTGAGGTTTGTTTTCATAAAAAGATTGACACAAGCGGCAAGAATCGTTATTATATAAGCGTAAAAGTCGTAAGACTTCTCCCGCCCCGCGAAGAGTGGCCGCCTGTGGCCGCCTGCCCCCATCTACACGTGATGGATCGGGCTAGTGGGGCGGGTTGCATTTAAGGTTTCACCGGCGCAGCCGTCGGCTGGCCCTCGGCCTTACAAACGGTCATATTCTGGAGGCTCGATTTTGGCTACTTGCGCCATAGTTTTATCAAACTTCACTTCGCTGGCGCGCTTGGCGCGTTTTTCGAGTTTGGCATTTTCCTCCACCGTATTCCAGAATTCCTCTTCCGATAAACCTTCCCCAGCCCGAATACTCTGCCGTGATCTTTCCAGCATTGACTGGAACCGCGCCGAGCGCGCCAACAGGATACTTTCCAGATCATCATCATTCAATGGCGCGATGAGTACTGCAACAGCCTTGCCATTTCGTGTGATGACGACAGGCCCATCCGCTTTGCAATTATCCACATAGGCGCTGAAACGTGTTTTGACATCTGCTAAAGAAGCAATTCTCATTTTGTGTACTCCTCGTCACCGATAAATAACCGATTACCTTCTTTCACTCCGACCGCCAAAATGTACACCTTATGCTCGGGAGTATCCACTTCGTAAAAGGCTCGGAAACGGTTTTCAGGGCCAAAGCGAAGTTCCCACGTCGCTTGATAAGGCGCCGGCGGTTCCAATAATTTCCGGTTCTTGGTTTGTACACTTGGCGAATACCGAAGTTGTTCCCTGATTGTCTGCCGGATCAAACTCTGATGCTTGCGCTCTATTCTTGCCAAATGCTGGCGTATCTCTGGCGCAAAAATCAGGGTAAATGGTATTGTCGGTGACATTGACTAATATTATAGTCATAAATCGGGTCGTGTCAAGCGGGCGGACTACGGCTTCACCGGTACAGCCGTCGGCTGGAACCAATCCCAACCCCAGTAGGGATACGGCATATAGGAAATGCGCCAGCCGCCCTCCTGCCTGACCAGTGTAGCCGTTTCATTCGAGCTCCAGCCGGTCGAGAAGGGATCGCTGGAGGCGTAGACGACGGTCAAATCCACCATCGCCTGGTCGCTGCCGGTCAGCTCCACGCTGCCGATCTGGATGGCCGCGTTGGAAATGTCGAGCTGGCGGCTGAGGAAAGCCTGGCGGAAGGTATCGAGCGAGGGCCTATTGTCCTTCTCGGCCAGGTAGCCATAGGCGCGCTCGAAATCGCGGTTTTGCAGGGCCAGCGCGTAGTTGCGGATGACGCCTTCCGGCGTATCCTCCGCGCCGTAGGTCTGCGCATCCTGGCGGACGAAAAACAGCGTCAGCGCGGCGACAATCAACAAGCCGATGAAAATCAAAATCCCGAGCAGGAAACGGTCTTGTTTCATGAATTTACCTCCTGAAGAATAAAATCGCAACAACTTTCACGGCTAATCTTTCAGAACGTCTATGAACTCTGATACGGTTAGTCCTGCTGAACGGATCAGGCTGCGCAGAGTGCCCCTGGCAACTTCTTTATGATTGGGTACGGACAATGTTGCAATATGCCCAACTTTGATCAGGATGATGTGGCTCCCTTTTTGCCTGACCACCTTCCAACCAAGAGATTCAAAGGCTCGTACGGTTTCCCGACCGCTCAGTCGGGGAAGCGTGGGCATCAGGCGTATACCTCCACCTGGCGAGTTTCAATGGTCAGGGGAAGACCTTGTTCTGAGCGAACTTCAAGGCAAAGCTGGATAGCTTCTTTGATGTTTTCTAATGCTTCTTCTCTAGTCGAACCTTGGCTGACACAGCCGGGAATTGACGGACATTCTGCAATCCAGACGCCGTCTTCATCGCGGTCGAGGCTCACGATCAATTTCATCTTGACCTCCTGATATTTCCGGGCCGGCTGATGATGACCAGAAACGGTCCCAGCGCCGGGATGAACAGCGCGAACAGCCCCCAGAAGGCATACTCGCCGAGTGTCAAATTCCTGCGCCGCAGGTATAGGATCGCCAGGATGTACATGGCGACCAGGAAACCCGCCAGCAGGAGGCGCAGCGTTTCAGCGTCCATTCTGTAATGATTGTATCATTTTTAAGCAAAGAAGCAAGCGGGGAAACTGCTCAATATATGGCTTTCTCAAAGTCGCGGACTTTTTACTGCGGTGCTACCTGTCAACTTCTGCCCCGATTTATTGAAATGATACGGGTGCGTTTATTTCAGTTGAAACAACCGTCCCGCAGGTTTTGAAAGACGGCTAAATTGGCTCAATCCAACCCTTCGACAGGCTCAGGGCAACGCCTGCGGGACGTTCTTTCTCAACTCATTGAAACACACCCAAATGATACTCTTGTTCCTTATGGATTCAAGTATACTTTCCAAAACAGGCGCGCTGCGCCTTGTCATCAACCTCATATCACGGAGAATAAAAATGACCTTATCCGCAACACCCCCCCGCTGGGAGCTGGCAAACGTCTATCCCGGTCTCGAGTCAGAGGCGATAAATGCCGCCATCCAGCAGGTGAAGAGCCAGATTGCCGCACTCGAAACGCTCTTTGCTGAACGCGTCGCCAAAACCGATGCCCAGACGCCGGTCGAAGAGTTGGGTGCGCTGGCCGCCGAGGCGATCAACGGCTTCAACCAGACCCACGAACTGGCCGGCACAATCCGCGCCTACATCTTCTCCTTCGTCTCGACCGACTCGCACAACACCACTGCCCGGCGGCGGTTCTCGGAATTCGAACAGGTCGGCGTGCGCCTGCAAAAGGTCCGCACCCAGTTCCTGGCCTGGATGGGCAAAATCACACCCGTCTTGGCTCCGGTCATCCAGTACAACGAAACCACCCGCTCACATGCCTTCATGCTCAAAGAGACGGCTGAACAGAGCAAGTACCTGATGAGCGCAGCCGAGGAGGCCCTGGCCGCCGACCTGAGCTTGAGCGGATCCAGCGCCTGGAGCAAACTGCAAGGCACCCTCACCTCCCAATTGACCGTGGACTTCGAGCTGGACGGCGAGATCAAAAAATTGCCCATGCCAGCGCTGATCAACCTGCATTCCCACCCGGATGAAGACGTGCGTCGCCGCGCCTACGAAGCCGAGATGAAAGCCTGGGATTCGGTGCGCGAGCCGCTGGCCGCCTGCCTGAACGGTGTGAAGGGAACCGCCAACACCCTCAACCCGCGCCGCGGCCGCACAGATGCCCTTCACCCCGCCATTGACATGGCGCGCATAGACCGCCCGACGCTGGAGGCCATGCTGGGCGCGATGGAAGCCTCCTTCCCGCTATTCCGCAAGTACTTTAAAGCCAAGGCCCAACGCTTGGGCAAGGAAAAACTGGCCTGGTGGGATGTCTTCGCGCCGCTGGGCAAGGCTGACAAGTCCTACAACTTTGACGAAGCCCGCGCTTTCATATTGGACAATTTCACCAAATTCTCGCCTGATCTCTCATCCTTCGCCCGGCGCGCCTTCGATAATCACTGGATTGACGCCGAACAGCGCGAGGGCAAGCAAGGCGGGGCATTTTGCATCGGCGTGCCAGTAGTCAAGGAAAGCCGCGTGCTGTGTAACTTCGACGGCACGCTCGATCAGGTCTCGACTATCGCTCACGAGCTTGGCCACGCCTTCCATAACGAGTGCGCATATCAGGCCGGCAAGACCGAACTCCAGCAGGATACGCCCATGACCCTGGCCGAGACCGCTTCGATCATGTGCGAGACCGTCGTCATGCAGGCTGTGCTGGCCCAGACCAGCGACCCGCAGGAGGAACTGGCCATCCTGGAGACGATGCTGACCGGAGACGCCCAGGTTATCGTGGACATCTATTCCCGCTACCTGTTCGAGAAGGAAATATTCGAGCGCCGTGAGCAGGCCGAACTCTCTGCCGACGATTTCTGCGACATCATGGAGCGCGCCCAGAAAGCCACCTACGGCGGCGGGTTGGACGAACGCTACCTGCACAAGTATATGTGGACGTGGAAATCGCATTACTATTTTTCGGGACTCTCGTTCTACAATTTCCCCTATGCTTTTGGCCTCTTATTTGGCGCCGGCCTGTACGCCATCTACCAGCAGCGCGGCGCGGACTTCATGCCGGATTACAAAAACCTGCTCGCCTCCACTGGCGAAGGCACCGCCGCCGACCTGGCCGCCCGCTTTGGGATCAATATCCGGGAGCGCAAATTCTGGGAAGACAGCCTGGCTGTGATTGGCAAACGGATCGAGCGCTATTGTGAATTGTAGGCGATAGACCGTAACGCGGAATTCATTCCGCAACCAAAGGGCGATATGAATAGCGCGCTACCGAGTAGGTGCTGCGCACAAAATCTTCGCGGTTGGCATGGCTAAAAAAGACCCTAAAAGTCTCCGAGACTTTTAGGGTCTTGTGTCATGAGCGGGATTTACACCCAGCCGCGCAGCTGCATCGCCCTGACCACGCGGTCAATGGCCACCATGTAAGCCGCGTCGCGCATGTAGACTTTCTGCTTAAGCGACATATCCAGCACGGCGTGGAAAGCGGAGGTTATCTTGGCGTCGAGTTTTTCCAGCACTTCTTCCTTCGTCCAGTAGAAGTTCATGTCGTTCTGGACGCTCTCGAAGTACGAGGTGGTCACGCCGCCGGCGTTGCAGAGGAAGTCGGGGATGTCGAAGATGTCATTCTTCTTGAAATATTCATCCGCTTCGGGGGTGGTCGGGCCGTTGGCGCCCTCCGCCACGATCTTGACGCGGCTGGAGATATTCTTGACGTTCTCGTCGTTGACCTGTCCGCCGAGCGCGCCGGGCATCAACACGTCGGCTTCCTTGCTGATCCAGGCCTCGCCGTCCTCGACGAGGTAGCCGGCTGCGCTGGCCTTCCCCTTGTCAATCGTGCCGTATTCGTCGGTGATGGATTGCAGGAAGTAGGGGTCAATGCCGTCTTCCTTGCTGTAGGTATGGGCGGTCTTATCGTGACGGTCCCAGCAAGAGACGCAGATCACCTTGCCGCCCAGCATCTCGATGAAGCCGATCGCCGCGTACTGGGTGACGTTGCCAAAGCCCTGCATCGCCGCGACCGATTTTTGGGGGTCAATGCCCAGGTGTTTCATCGCCTCGCGCACGGTGTAGATGACGCCGTAACCGGTCGCCTCGGTGCGTCCCAGCGAGCCGCCGCCGCCCAGCGGTTTGCCGGTGATGACTCCCGGCGTGTACTGGCCGGCCAGCCTGGAATACTCGTCCATCATCCAGCCCATCATCTGCGGGGTGGTGCCGACATCCGGCGCGGGGACATCCTGGCGCGGGCCGATGTTCTTCCACATATTCTGCACCCAGCCGCGGCACAGGCGCTCCTTTTCGGAGGTCGAAAGCGTTGCCGGGTCTACCACGACGCCGCCCTTGCCGCCGCCCAGGGGAATGTCCGCCACGGCGCATTTCCAGGTCATCCAGGTTGCCAGGGCGCGCACCATGTCCAATGTCTCGGCCTGGTGGAAGCGGATGCCGCCCTTGTTGGGGCCGCGCGCGTCGTTATGCTGGACGCGAAAACCGGTGAAAACTCTCAGCGAACCGTCGTCCATGCGCACGGGGATGCGGAAGGTGAATTCGCGCATCGGCCAGCGCAGCACTTCAGCGATCTGTGGGTCGAGATTGAGTAGTTTTGCGACGTGATCGAATTGGCGTTGCGCCATTTCAAATTCATTGACTGTTCCGCTCATGTTTCTCCTCCTATTAAGCTGTGGGTTGTGATTTGATAAAAAAAATACGCGGGCACCCCGGACGGGAGGCCCGCATTATTTTTGCTCCTGTGTCGAATAAAACAATCATGACGGCATTGCCCTTTTCCAGATGCGGGTTAAACTTACATGATATTGGCTTTCCCGTCAATATGACAAAATCCATGCGCACAAACGACATTATTCGTGATTATCCTCACAATAAGAGCCTATCCGAATAACGGAATGCAGACTTCAGTCTGCCTTGATTTCAGCCAATTGCAATTCCAGTTCCCGCCGCACGATCTGCGGATTGGCCTTGCCCTGCGCTTTCTTCATCACTTGCCCGAACAAGAAATTGGCAACCCCCGCTTTGCCGCTCAGATAAGCCGCCGCCTCGTTTGGATATTCTGCCAGAACATCTTTCACCAACTGGGCGATGGCCCCCGCGTCTGAGACCTGTCCCAGGCCGCGCTTTTTGACGATTTCCTCTGCCCCTTCACCGCTGGCGAACATCTCCGCCAGCACTTTCCTCGCCGTGTCCTGGTTAATCTGTCCCTGGCTGACGAGCTTGACCAACCCGGCCAGCGCTGCGGGCCGGACCCTCAGGCCTGCCGCGTCCACCCCGGCCTGGTTCATCAGCCCGAACAGTTCCCCGCTGATCCAGTTGGCGATGGATTTTGCCGGGACTGACGGTTCGGCTGTCACAGCCTGCTCGAAGTAATCTGCGATGGACTTTTCCGCGACGAGCAACTTTGCGGTGTAATCGCTCAAATCGTACTGCTCCCGCAAGCGCTGGAGACGGGCATAGGGCAGCTCGGGCAGGGATGTGCGGATTTGGGCAACCCAGCCCGCCTCCACCGCCAGCGGCGGGAGGTCTGGTTCGGGGAAGTAGCGGTAGTCGTCCTCGCTCTCTTTGACGCGCTGGACGACGGTCACTTCTTTCGCCTCGTCCCAGCCCAGGGTCACCTGCTGCACGACTTTCCCCGCCTCGAGCAATTCAGCCTGGCGCTGGATCTGGTAAGCCACGGCGCGTTCTAAAGCGCGGAAACTATTCAAATTCTTGACCTCGACGCGCGTGCCGAGTAGGGCGGGTTTGAAACCCGCCGCTACCACCGGCCGCAGCGAAATGTTCGGCTCGATGCGCAGCACACCTTTTTGCATATCCCCGGAGTTGACGCCCAGGTAGCGCAAGATGGCGCGCAGCGCCTCGGCATAGGCGCGCACCTCCTCGGCGCTGCGGAAATCCGGCTCGGTGACGATCTCCAGCAAGGGTACGCCGGCCCGGTTCAGGTCCACGAGTGTGTACGCCTGGCCGTTGCGGCCAACGTGAGTCAGTTTGCCGGTGTCCTCTTCGAGGTGTACGCGGCGGATGCGGATGACCTTCTCCCCCTGCGAGGTGACGATAGTCATCCTTCCAATGCGCGCCAACGGTTGTTCATACTGGGAGATCTGGTAGCCTTTGGGCAGGTCGGGGTAGAAATAATTCTTGCGGGCGAAGATGCTGAACGGGGCGATCTGGCAATCCAGCGCCAGGGCCACGCGCAGGCCGTACTCGACCGCCTTCTGGTTTAGCACTGGCAGCGTGCCGGGCATGCCTGAACACACCTGACAGACCGCGCTATTCGGCGCGGTCTGGGTGGTATCCACCACCGGGCAGGCGCAGAACATCTTGGATTGGGTCGCGAGTTCGGCGTGTACTTCCAGTCCGATAACGGCTTCGAAATCCATAATATTGGTTAACCGCGAAGGGGCGAATTAACCGAACTTTGGCGGGCGTTTTTCGAGGAAGGCCGCCACGCCCTCGCGATGCTCTGTGCCCTTGCTGGCGACCTCCTGCATGTGCGCCTCGTAATCCAGCGCTTCTTCCAGATTGGGCAGGACGGCGCGGTTGAATGAGCGTTTGGCCAGTCCGAACGCGCCGGTCGGCCCGGCTGCCAGGGAGGCAGCCAGCGCGGCAGTCCCGGATTTCAGTTCGGCCGCCGGGAAGAGGCGGTTGACCAGTCCCCATTCCAACGCCTGTTCGGCGGAGATGGCGGTGTTGGTGAAGGCAAACTCTGTCGCCCGTCCCAGGCCGATCAACACGGGTAAGAGGAGCGAGACACCCGAATCAAGCGTAAGCCCGATGCCCGAAAAACCAACCGTGAATCTGGCGCAATCGGCCGCCAGACGTAAATCGCAGGCCAGGGCGATGCCCAACCCCGCCCCGGCCACTGGGCCGTTGATGGCTGCCACGACCGGTTTCTCGATTTGGCGTATTTGCAGAATCAGAGGGTTATAGGTGGCCTGCAGGTGGGCGCGGTAGGATATCTCCTCGCCGCGCGCGGCCAGCATTTCGGTCACATTGTGACCGGCGCAAAATGTCGCGCCCGAGCCGGTCAAGACGACACAGCGCACGCTTTTATTGCGCGCCGCCGCATTGAAAGCAGACTGCAATTCGGTGATCGTCTTCAGGTCAATGGCGTTGACCGGCGGCCGCTCGAGCGTGAGGGTCAGCACGCCGGATTGGAGGTCGGAAAGGATGTTTGCCATGTTAATTCTCGTTTTCTGCGTCTTCGTCGTTGCCGGGGTCCAGCTCGAATTGCACTTTTTCCCGATCCAGATTCACCCAGAGCAGCAACACCTGGCCTTCGGCTGTCTCCACCGAACGGGCTGCAAAAATGGGGGCATGTTCTTCCAATCCCAGGCCGTTGCGGAAATGCAAGTGGATGGGGGATTTGTTATGCCAGGCGCGGTAACAACGCTCGACCAAGGCCGGGCCGTTGTAGGTGCGCAGGTGAGTGATTGCGCTAAAGCCGAGGTGTGGGCCTTCGCCAAGACCTAACGCCCAGCCGTCTTGGGCTGTTTCAAAAATGGGCGGCGGGCCTTCGATGATGCTGATTTTGTTTTCTTCCATGAAAGATACCTGTGTCCGGGGATGGGAGAATCATACCATAAAAAGGAGCATATAATATAAATAATGCACAAACTCATCATTCTCTTTGAATCGCCTGAAAATGGGCAAGCCTTTCAATTAGGCTGGCAGAAATTCCTCGGCCTGGCCGAGCAGTTGCCCGGGCTGCGCCGCGAGACCGTCAGCCGGGTGGCGCAAAGGCTCTTCGGCAATCCCGAGGGCGAAGTTTCACTCATCCACGAATTGCTGTTTGATTCAAAAGAAGCCTTGGAGGCGGCCCTGGCATCCCTCCAGGGGCAGACCGCCGGTACGTTTTTGCAATCGTTTACCGGAGGAAAGGTAGTATTGCTAATTGCTGAACATTTGGAGGCGGGGGAGAAAGATTTCGTAAAACGTAAAGCGTAAAACGTAAAATTACGCTTTACGTTTCACGTTTTACGCCTCACGCCTCACTCACCGGCGGCGCCGCCGGCCCATAATCCAACACCTCGCGCACCTGGCTGTTGGGCTGCGCCGGGCTGATGATCCCCTTTCCTTCCATCGTATCCACCAGGCGCGCGGCGCGTGTGTAACCGATGCGCAAGCGACGTTGCAGCATGGAGACCGAGGCGCGCCCCTCGCGGCGCACCAGGTCAATGGCATCCTCCAGCAGCGGGTCGCTTTTTTCGAGCGGAGCCATATCCTCGAACAGGGGTGCTTGCTTACCGGCGTAGTTCAGCGGCTTGAGAGGAACGCCTGACGAGACGGCATCTACCGGGCCGCCGGCCGCAGCCGCCAGCGGGCTGCCCTGCCTGGCCAGGTTGCGCCAGTAATCCACCAGGCGCTGTATTTCCATGTCCGAGACGAAGACGCCTTGCAGACGCACCGGAGCGGCGGCATCCGGCGATTGAAAGAGCATATCGCCGCGCCCAAGCAGGCGCTCGGCGCCAGGTTGATCCAAAATCACGCGGCTGTCCACGCCTGAAGCCACGGCGAAGGCCACCCGCGCCGGGAAGTTGGCCTTGATCAGCCCCGTCACCACGTCCACCGAGGGCCGTTGCGTGGCGATGACCAGGTGGATGCCGGTGGCGCGCGCCAGTTGCGCCAGGCGGGTGATGGTGCGCTCGGTCTCGTCCGGGGCGATCAGCATCAGGTCGGCCAGCTCGTCAATCACCACCACCAGGAAGGGCAGTTTCTTGCCGCCCTGCGCCGTCATGCGGGCGTTGTAGTCGCTGATGTTGCGCGCCCCGCTCTGGGCAAACCTGTGATAGCGGTTGTCCATTTCGCGCGTCATCCACTGCAGGGCGCCGACCACGCGCTCGATCTCCACCACCACCGGCGCCAGCAAGTGCGGGATGCCGTTGTAACCGGTCAGCTCCACCCGTTTCGGGTCAACCAGGATCAGGCGTAAGTCATCCGGGGTGTTGTGGAGCAGGAAGCAGGCCAGGATGGAATTGACGCACACGGATTTGCCCGAACCGGTCGTCCCGGCGATCAGCAGATGCGGCATGGCGGCCAAGTCCGCAACGATCGGGTGCCCGGATACATCCTTGCCCAGGGTGAATTTCAGCAGCGAACGCCCGCGCTGGAAGACCTCCGACTCGACCACCTCCCGCAGGGTGACCAGGGTCATCTCGTCGTTTGGCACTTCGATGCCGACGTAGTTCCGTCCCGGAACCGGGGCCTGGATGCGGATGCGCTGCGCGGCCAACGCCAGGGCCAGGTCGTCGGCCAGGGAGACGATCTTGGATACGCGGACGCGCGTCCGCCCGTTGCGCGTCTCGATGAAGAGCGGCTCGACGCCAAACATGGTGATGACCGGGCCGCGGCTGATCTCGATCACCTGGCTGGGCGCGCCAAAGGAAGCCAGCGTCTCTTCGATCAGCCGGGCGCGTGTCTCGACGTATTCCTCGTTGACGGCCGGCGTCACGCCGACTTCCAGGATGTCCTTGATGGCGGGCAGCACCCAGGGGACGACCGGCTGGCTGGACAGGCCGGTTTTTATCGTTACAGCCGCGGGCGGCATGTTTGTCCCTTGGGTGATGGGCGGATGTGGGATGGGGGTTAAATTGTCCGGCAGGGTTTCAGGCGGCGGCGAGGCGGTTGAGATGCCGGGCGTTTTCTGCCGGGCTTCGTTCAGCCGCTGGCCGGCTTTTTGAGCCAGCGGCCCGGCCCAGTGGAATAGTTCCTGCACCGACAGGTCGAGGGTCATGGTCAAGGAGATGATGAACCAGGCGATGAGCGCGATGACCGTCGCCGCGCTGCCCAATCCGTTGACCATGCCCTGCAGGATCAGGCCGCCCACGTAGCCGCCGCCTTTCTCCTCCGCGGCGAGTTCGCTGGCCTGCGCCGCCGGTGCGGCGAGACCATGCAGAATGACCAGTAAATTGACAAAAAGCAGGAGGATGCCGACAATGCGCTCGATGGAGAGTTGCGGCAGGCGTTCGACGTTACGGGCGATCAACCAGATGCCAAGAACGATCAGTCCAACGGGCAGGAGGTAAGTTCCCCAGCCGAAGATGAGCGCCAGCAGGCTGATCCAGGAACCGAACAATCCGCTGCGGTTGGCCGAGAAGAGGCTCAGAACTGTCAGCAGTCCGAGCACGGCCATGATTGTACCGATCAGGTCAATTTTGCGTTCGGGTGAGAGGCCGCCGAGGAGTGAAGGCGGCGGAGGCGGGCCGCGACGCGACTTGTTATCGCGTGAAGGGACGTTCCGCGCTTTGGAGGAGCCTTTGGTCTTTCTTCGTGAGGAACTGCGTTTTGCTTGAGTGATGGGCATAGGTAACGCCATTATGGTAGCTCAGTACGCTACCATTATAGCACAAATGGTCTACATCTAAAATCGATGCCACTCAAGCAGTTGTTCCAACCTGGAGAGGATATCCGGCTCGGGGTAGGGACTGGGGTCTTGCGGGCTGAATTCCGTCCCGGTCAGCGCGGCCAGGCCTGCCTCCACGCCTGAGGCAACGTTCTCGGGGTTGTAGCCGCCTTCGAGCGCGAAAACGATTTTCCCATTGCAGTATTGCTTTGCCAATCCAACCAGATGGTTCGAAAGAGCCAGGAAACCGGCCGAAGAAAGCCCCAGCGTGGTGATCGGCTCGTTCCAATGCGCATCGAAGCCGGCCGAAACGAAGATCATTCCCGGCCGGAAGTGTTCGGCCAGCGGCGTGAGGACCTGCCCGGCGAGCTGTGCAAAAGCCTTGTCGCCGGAACGCGCCGGCAGCGGCAGGTTGACGATCCGCCCGCGGGCGTGGGGCGCTTCTCCGATCCGCCCACTGCCGGGGTAGATGCCTTCCTGGTGGGTGGAGAAGTAGGCGACGCGCTCTTCATTCCAGAAAGCCGCCTGGGTGCCGTTGCCGTGGTGGGCGTCGAAATCCACGATCAGGACGCGCTCCAGGCCGCTGGTCAGCGCGGCTTGGGCGGCGATGGCAACATTGTTGAACAGGCAGAAACCCATCGGCCCGTCGGGCACGGCGTGGTGTCCGGGTGGGCGGAGGATGGCAAAGGCGTTATCTGCCTCGCTGTTTAGCACGGCACGCGTGCAGGACAAAATCCCGCCTGCGGCGTTGAGCGCATCTGCAAAGGAGGTGAAGGTCACGTAGGTGGGGGCAAAGTCAACGATGCCCGGCCCTTGTTTGCAGGCTGCCTCCAGTGCGGCGATCATCTGCCCGGTGTGGACGGAGGCGATCTCCTCCTGAGTGGCGGGGATGACCTCCAGCCACTTGAGGGCGCTGGCGTATGGTTTTTTCTGCCAGTCGCCCAATCGGGAAAATCGCCCCGGTTCTTCCGGGTGGTCGGGGTAGGTGTGTCCGGGTGAGGGCACGAGTACACAGGCTGTCTTCATACAGTAATTATACCTGCGTGTCTCTTCGTGCGCCTGATCTGATTAACTTACCCCCTTTTCCGCTCCTCAAAAAGGGCCAGCCACGCATCCACTTCCTCTGGGCCGAGGCCAGGATCAGTTCTTGGTGTCGCGGCGGTCGCAGCTTGAGCAGACATGACCAACCGGGCGAACTCCTCCGCCGAAATGACTTGGGCATGAACGGCCCGGGCTGCATTCTGCACGCGATGATCTGAACTGACGACGCTCCAATTGCGGGCGGCCTTGCCCAGTTTTTCCAGCCGGCTCTCGATAGCCGCGTCGGCGCTGGATGCCTTACGGACAAAGTAAGCGGTCACTGCGCCGAACTTGCGCCTGGTGGGCTGCCCCGGCGGCGCGCCGTCGAAATAAACTTCCACCTGGACGCGGCGCAAGCGGCAAAATTGCTGCAGGCGCGTGACCAGCGCCAGTTCGTCGTCAATGGCATCCAGGCGCAGGCCGAGTTTGGGGATCAGGTTGTGACCGTCAATCAGGTAAGGCATAGCGGGGTAATTGTAACATTGTAACATTACCCTTTAGAGTCTTCAGACAGGCCGCGTAGCGGCGCGCGTTGTTTTCGCTCACCGTGATGTGTACCAAACCGGCCAGAGTATGCCACACTTTGGCCTGGATTCTAAGAATTGGGGCAATTGTGCTATACTTTATATAAATGAGCAAGTTATTTTCTTCACTAGAAGTTTGTCGGAGAGAGGACCTGTAGGGCGGCTTTCCACCGAGTAGGCCTTCGGTAGCCGCCACCCCTGTCGGCAGGTATGGAACCTGCCCTACAAGGGGTTCTCCGACAAGCTGCCAGACATTGGGATTGGATTGAAGTCCAGACAGGACAGATGAGAATATGCCGGACGACGAGTTGCGTTCATCCCTTGAGCTACTCTACAATGTCAACCGTGAGCTGGCCTCAGCATTAGACTTGCACACGGTGCTGCAACGGGTATTGTTCCAGTCGCTCAAGTATGCCGGCGGCGAGCGCGGCAGTATCGTCGTTCTGGACGACAACGGTAAACCGGTGGAGGCGGCTATTGTCATCGGGAAGCGGATTCTCGATCACACCACGCAGCAACTTCGGGAAATAGTGGAACGCGGCCTGGCCGGCTGGGTGTTGCGCCAGCGACAGGCTGCCTTGGTCTCGGATACCAGCCAGGATGAGCGCTGGCTGCGCCGCCCGGACGATGCCGCCGAGCGCAGTGGAGCGAAATCTGCCATCTGCGTTCCGCTCATGGCGCGCGAACGACCGGTTGGGGTGCTGACCCTCGTCCACCCGACGCCGGGAGCCTATAACGATGAACACTTCAGCTTGATGCAGGCCATTGCAGACCAGGCTGGTATCGCCGTGCTGAACGCCCGCCTCTACGCCGAGAGTCAACGTCAGGCGCGCGTGATGACCTCCCTGGCTACCAGCGCCGCGACTATTAACCTTACGCTGCGCCTGGACGAGGTTCTGCAGCGCATCCTCAGCGAGATTATTAAGGCGTTGCAGGTCGAGACGGTGGCGATAGCCTTGATCGAGCCAGAGGGCAGCCTCGTTTTCAAGGCTGCCAATGGCAAGCAATCGGAAAGCGTTATCGGTAAAAGTATTCCCGCCGGGCAGGGTATCCTCGGCTGGGTGGCGAGCGAGGGGCAGGGTGTCATCCTCCCGGATGTGTCCGCAGACAAGCGCTTCCTGCCCGGGGTTGATCAATTCCTGCGCAGCACCCTTCGACAGGCTCAGGGCAATGCCTACTCGGCAGGAATGGAAGTAAAGGCCCTCTCGGCTGCCCCGATTTATGCACAGGGGCGAGTGATCGGCGTCTTGGAAGCCATAAATCCCGTTTCGGGAACCTTCGACCCGGATGCCTTGCTGGTGCTGACCGGCATCAGCAGTTTGGCCGGATCGAACATCCAACATGCACAGCTCTTCGAACGTCTGCAATCCGCCCACCAGCGTTATCGCGAATTGTTCGAGGATAGCATTGATCCCATTCTGCTCACCAATTGGGATGGGAAGATCCTGGAGGCGAACCACCAGGCGGTTAATATCAGTGGCTATGCTGCTCAACAGTTGCATGAAATGAGCATGGGTGATTTACATCTGCTCAACCAGACTGAAAAGGGTGCAGACAGCGAAAGCCTGAAAGCTGGCAAAACCTGCGCTTACGAATCGGTTTTGAAAAGCAAAGCCGGGCAGGAAATCCCGATCCAGGTTTACGTCCGCAAGGTAGTGTTCGAAGACAGTGTCTCGATAAACTCGACAACCAAGGAATTGTTGCAGTGGATCCTGCGCGACATTACCGAACGCAAGCACCTGGACAATCTGCGGGATGACCTGACCGCGATGATCTACCACGACCTGCGCTCTCCGCTGGCGAACATCATCTCCAGCCTGGACGTGCTTTCAACGGTATTACCTCCAGAGGACAGTGAAGTGGCGCAATCTGTCATGACGATTGCCCGCCGTTCTACGGCGCGCATTCAACGCTTGATTAGCTCACTGTTGGATGTCAACCGGCTCGAATCCGGACAGCCGGTGAGCGAGAAACAATCCATTGCGTTCAGCGAGATTTTGGAAGAAGCCTTCGATGCCGTCCGCCCGATAACGGATAACCGCCGCCAGTCTCTGTTCAACGATTTGGCGGCAAGACTCCCGCCCGTGTTCGTGGATACGGATATGATCCGCCGGGTATTGATCAACTTATTGGAGAACGCCTCCAAGTACACGCCCCAAGGCGGCAAGATCGAGATGGGCGCCAAGCCGGATGGGGATTGGATTCAGGCGTGGATCCAGGATAATGGTCCCGGCATCCCCGTCGCCGATCAGGAGCGCATCTTTGACAAGTTCACCCGCCTGAAGGGGAAAGATTCGCCCAGCGGATTGGGAGTCGGGTTGGCCTTCTGCCGGTTAGCCGTCCAGGGTCACGGCGGGCGCATCTGGGTCGAAAGCACATCCGGACAAGGGGCGCGTTTTGTGTTTACGCTGCCCGTCAAAAAGGATAAATAGAGAGTCCATTTGAGGAGTTATTATGCAAGCCATCGCCGAGGATGTATATATAGAAAACCAATACATGGGTGTGACTTTGGGCGCCATCCGCCTGCCGCATGGATTGATCCAGGTGGATGCCCCGCCCTCGCCGGAGGACGTGCGCTCCTGGCGCGCGGCCCTGCTCAACCTGGGTGGAAGCTCGGATCGGTTGCTGGTCAACCTGGATGCTCATCCAGATCGCACGCTGGGCGCCCGCTCGATGGACTGCACCGTGGTCGCCCAGGAAAAAGCAACCCAGGTTTTCCGTAACCGTCCCAGCACCTTCAAGACGCAGGGAGACGAGACCGGTGCGGATTGGGAGACAATTCAAGGCCTGGGCAATGTTCGCTGGGCGCCGCCCGAGATTTCTTTCAGCCATGCAATGACGATCCACTGGGGTGGGACATCCGTCCTGTTGGAACACCATCCGGGGCCTGGCGTTGGGGCGGCGTGGGTCATTTTGCCGGAGTCTAAGGTGGTCTTTGTTGGAGACACCCTTGTTCTCAACCAACCGCCCTTCCTGGCCAGCGCCGACTTGCCAGCCTGGATTGAGGCGTTGAAATTATTGCTCTCCCCGGCTTATCGTGGCTGGCTGGTGGTCAGTGGTCGCGGCGGGTTGGCGGCGGTGGAAGTCATCCGCGCTCAGGTGGAATATCTTAAGCATATTTTGGACAAGCTGGATAAACTGGCTGACCGAGTAGGCGATG
Organism: Anaerolineales bacterium; assembly: GCA_030018695.1. Taxonomy (GTDB): domain Bacteria; phylum Chloroflexota; class Anaerolineae; order Anaerolineales; family Villigracilaceae; genus CG2-30-58-95. The sequence goes on along the minus strand of JASEHI010000001.1, from coordinate 46,404 downwards.
CCCTCCCGGAAGGACACCCCGTTCGGGCCGCGAGACCCGGCCCGCCGGGGCGAGACGGCCGGGACGGTGTGAGTTCATCGAAGAGTGCTGCTCAGAAGGTATCCCCCCCGGAAGAGATCGAAAAGCTGATCGCGCCGCTGCTTTCCGGTTTTACTATCCCCAACGATCTCCAGCGCCAATACGCCCAACGCTTGCGCTATGGTCTAAATCAATACTACCTGCGCCACTACCGCCCGACGAATATTGCCGCCGAGTGAGCCGAGTAGGCCTTCGGCAAGTGAGGAGCAAACATTTCTGTGTCTGGATCTTACCAACCCATCTTTGAGCTGACCCGCGGCAGGATTGTCGAATCGATCCATTTTGGGGCGGCTGCTGTGGTTGATGCCACCGGCCGCCTGCTTGCCTGGTATGGTGAGCCGGGCGCCGTCGCTTTTATGCGCTCCAGCGCCAAACCCTTGCAGGCTTTGCCGCTCATCGAGCGTGGCGGGGACAATGTCTTTCACCTGACATCCAAAGAGATCGCCATCATTTGCGGCTCTCACGATGGCATGGATGAGCATCTCGCGGTAGTGCAGGGCCTGCAAGCCAAAGTTGGGGTTCAGGAAAGCGACCTGCTCTGCGGCGTGCACCCGTCCTATCATCTGTTGACCGCAGAGGCGATGAAAGCGCGCGGCGAAGTCCCGACCCCCAACCGGCATAATTGTTCAGGCAAACACACCGGCATGTTGGCGCATGCCCGCATGCGCGGCCTGCCGATCGCGGATTACACAAACCCTGAGCAACCCATCCAGCAGACCATTTTGAAAACTGTCTCCGAGATGTGCGGCATTTCCAAAGCCCAGCTTGAAATTGGAATTGATGGTTGTTCAGCGCCGAACTTCGCGCTGCCGCTTTATAACGCCGCGCTGGGTTTTGCCCACCTGTGCGACCCGCGCGGCTTGTCGGTCGAGCGCTCAACAGCCTGCCGCCGCATCACAGCCGCCATGATGGCCCATCCCGATATGATCGCAGGGCCGGGGCGCTTCGACACGCGCCTGATGGAAGTTTGCAGCGGGAGGCTTATCTCCAAAGGCGGCGCGGAAGGTTACCTGTTGATGGGGATCATGGCCGGCGCACTGGGTGCGGATTCGCCCGGCGTTGGCATTGCGCTCAAGATTGCCGACGGCGATCTCCCGGTGCGTAAACCGGATGGTGCGACGTATAACCGCGTCCGCCCGGCGGTGGGGCTGGAGCTGCTCAAACAGCTCGGCGCAATCTCGGACAAAGAACTGGAAGCGTTGGCCGAGTTTGGCCCGCACAAAGCGGTCACCAACTGGCGCAAACTGGTCGTCGGCGAGAGCCGCCCGGCCTTTACTTTGGAGCGGGAAAAAGAAGCGTTGCCGGCATGACCGATTTATCCGCTCTGGCGAGAGAGGTGCAGCAGCGCCTGCTTTCTTTTTACCGAGTAGGCGCTGCCCTGAGCTTGCCGAAGGGTGCTGCGCATGGACAGCCGACCTGGCGCAATCCTCTGCCGCCGCTGGACGAACTGGTCTCGACCATCCTTTCGCAAAATACCAACGACGCCAACCGCGACCGCGCCTTCCAGGCGTTGAAGGCGCGCTTTCCGAACTGGGAAGCGGCGCGCGACGCCGAACCTGGTGCCGTTATCGAGGCCATCCGCCCGGCCGGGCTGGCCAACCAGAAAGGTCCGCGCATCCAGGCCGTGCTGCGCAAGATCACCGCCGAACGCGGCAGGTTGGATTTGAACTTTCTGGCTGACCTGCCGCTCGAAGAAGCCCGCGCCTGGCTGACCAAGTTCAAAGGCGTTGGCCCGAAAACAGCCGCCATCCTGTTGCTCTTCTCGCTGGGCCGCCTGGCTTTTCCGGTGGATACGCACATTTATCGCGTGACGGGGCGCATTGGCCTGCTCCCGGAGAGGATGACTGTCGAGCAGGCGCATAAACATCTGGAAGGACTGTTTCCGCCCGAAACATATTACGCCGCTCACTTGAATATCATCCGTTTGGGGCGTGAGCTCTGTACGGCGCGCAAGCCCAATTGCCTGGCCTGTCCGCTCGGCCCAATTTGTAAATACGAACAAGAAAAGGTAATTGCTCAATAAAATGGGAAAAATGAGTGTCCTCGGGAGCGATTGGCGAAAGCCGGATGGAAAGGAGGTGAGCAAGATGCTGAGTTATGCCAGAGAGCGCGGCCAGGGATTGGTCGAGTATGCGTTCCTTATTCTCTTGGTAGTCCTCGTCGTTATTGCTGTTGTTGCCTTGCTTGGCCCGATCGTTGCAAACATGTACAGCACGATAAACAGTATATTTCCCCAATGAGCCAATTCTGGGTAGCACCACCGGGTAGGCCTTCGGCAGTAAATCGTGGTTATCGTAGGGCGGGTTTCTTACCCGCCATCTACGCCGGCAGGTATGGAAACTTCCACAAATTCGCGCCGGACGGTCTCCTCGCCGCGCTCACCGAACTCGATCGTCCCGCCCAGTGGACGGTAGAAGGTCTGGTTCTTTTTACTGTCGCGGCCTTCAGCCACGAGGATTTTCTCGTTGTGTTGGCAGACACAGATGGCAATCGGGCGGATTTTTTCCGAGAGCATATTCCCTCACAGAATCCTCCCGCAGATTTAGAACCTGCGGGAGGTTGAGTTAGGTCAGATTCGCGCCTGCATGGACCACGGTCCCGTCCATGTGACGGTGACCGGCAGGACTTTGCCGCGCAGGACTTGCCCTGAGCCTGTCGAAGGGTCGTCATCGGATTCTAAAAACACCAACTTGTTTGTGGGCGTGCGGCCCTTCCAGCGGCCTTTGACTTTTTCTTCGAACAATACTTCCACCTTTTCGCCCAAAAAGCGGGCATTGATATCCCGGACGATTTTTTCTTGCAAGTCTTCCAGGACGCGGAAACGGCGCATCTTCTCGGCGGCCGGCACGTCATCCGCCATGCGGCGTGCGGAGACCGTCCCCTCACGGGGTGAGTAACGCGCCAGATGGGCGACATCCAGTTTCAAGTCGGCCAGCAATTCGTAGGTCTGCATGAACTGCGTCTCCCCCTCGCCGGGGAAACCGATGATAATGTCGGTGGCAATCGAGACGCCGGGAATGCGGGCGCGGATTCTTTCGACAACGCGGCGGTAATCGGCATTGGTGTAGCCACGCTTCATATTTGCTAAAACTTCGTCATCGCCCGCCTGGATGGGGATTTCGATGTGCGGCATGACCTTTGGCAGTTCGGCGACAGTATCCATCAACTCTTCGCTGAAATAGTTGGGATGCGAGGTGAGGAAGCGGATGCGTTCCAGCTCTTCGATATCATGCAAAATGCGCAATAACGCCGCCAGATTGGGGCCGTCGGGAATATCTTTGCCGTAACGGTCCACGATTTGGCCGAGTAACGTAATTTCTTTCACGCCCTGCGCGGCGAGAGCGCGCGCTTCGAGTAGGATCTCGCCGACCGGGCGCGAGCGTTCCACGCCGCGCTTGTAAGGGATGATGCAGAAGGTACAGGCGTGCGAACAGCCCAGTACAACGGGAAGATGCACGGAGACGGTTTTACCGCGCTCGCGCTCGGGCAGGGTCAGGTCGCCATCCATAACGGCGAAGCGGCGCTCGGTCGCGCGCGTTTCGAGCGCCCGGGCATCGGACTGGGTCAAAAATGAAATCAAAGGGCCGGGGTCGGAGGGTGGCGAGAATACATCCACGAAAGGAAATCGGGCGCGCAGTTTCTCATCCCCTTTCACGCCGACCAGGCAGCCCATCAGGTTGATAATGAGATTGGGGTTGCGTTTCTTGAGCGGGCGCAGGGAATGCAGGCGGCCGGTGGCTCTGTCCTCGGCGGACTGGCGCACGACGCAGGTGTTTAAAACGATAATATCGGCTTGTTCGGCGGTTTCGGTATGACTGTAGCCCAGGCGTTCAAGGGCCGACCCCAGGCGTTGCGAGTCGGCCACGTTCATTTGACAACCTTCGGTCCAAATATGATATTTCATGTCCGGTATTATAACGTAAAATGTAAAGCGTAAAACGTAAAGCGCGGCGCGCAAGAATTAGGTTTGTGCTGCCGATGTATGTAGTTCGGCTCGCTGGGATTTGCCGTGATAAACTGCCAGGTGTAGTGCGAAATTAATTTCGCATTACCTTGGGGGCAGCGCCTGAAAATTATGGTAAAATCTTCGCGCTTGGAGGGATGACCGAGCGGTTTAAGGTAACGGTCTTGAAAACCGTCGTGGCGCAAGCCACCGTGGGTTCGAATCCCACTCCCTCCGCTGAGGGTTGCAAGTTGAAAAGTTTGCAGGTTGACAAGTTAGAAACCTGTTAACATGTCAACCTGAAAACCTTCAAACCAACCATGGGGAGGTGCCAGAGTGGCCGATTGGGCTCGCCTGCTAAGTGAGTGCTGGGGTAAAACTCAGCCGCGGGTTCGAATCCCGCCCTCCCCGCCTAAGCCATGTTCCGCTGAACCCGCTCTCGTGAGCGGGTTTTGTGGTAATAACGAGGGTTCGTGTGCCTGAAACTCCCCGCCCCAGAAATCAGGCCTGGGTACTGGCCGTTGAGCAGGATATCCCGCAGGTGCGCGCCGCGCTGCCGGCGGCGACCCTGGCCGCTGGTCTGGACTCGACCCGCCCGCCCGCGCTGGAGGATTGGCTGGCAAGCGGCTATCTTTTTATTTCCACCACTGTGCCGATCTCTGCCCAATCGTAGAGCAGCCGCGCATCGGAAACGCCCAGCACCACGCAGCCGTATGAGACCGGTCGTCCGAGATAGGCCAAACTTGCGCGCGGGCTGGCGACCGCCGCCAGGATCAACCAGGGTTCCTCCAGTCCCGGTGCCAGCGAGGCGGCGCGTTCAGCCCAGCGGCGGGCGCTGCGCTTATCCCCGGCCTGCAGGGCTTTTTGGGCGTTCTGGATGGCCTGGCGGGCTGAACTTGGATCAGGTGTGGTCATTGTGGTTCGCTGGGGAGGGGAAACCTATCGTCAGCAGATAGAGCTGCATAATTTTACCCCTGATATGGCTTATGCACGAAAACGTACCGGGGATGAACGGAGATAAACGGGGGGGGTATTGGTATAATTGGGAGCAGCAAACATGGTCACTGAAACATTCCCCCCTCCAGCCCCTGGGCAAGTTTCCTGGCTCGAAAGGCCGCTCTGGTGGCGCGTCACTCCGGCGGCGCTGCTCGTCCTGGCGGTCATGCTGCTCTCGGCCGCCCTGCACTTTGTCAACCTTGGATCCATCGGCGACTCGAACGCCTATTACACGGCGACGGTCAAATCCATGCTGCAATCCTGGCACAACTTCTTCTTCGCGGCTGCCGAGCCGGGCGGATCGGTGACAGTGGATAAGCCTCCGCTGGGGCTGTGGATCGAGGCGGGCTTCGCTGCCGTCCTGGGCGTGAGCGGGTTCTCCACCAGCTTGCCGAACATCCTGGCGGGCATTTTCGGCATCCCGCTGCTCTACCGCATGGTGAAGAGCTACCTCGGCGCGCTGGCCAGGTTGGTCGCCGCGCTGGTCTTCGCCGTGACGCCGGTGATGCTCGGCACCGACCGCAACAACACCATGGACGGGATGCTCGTTTTCGTGCTGCTGCTGGCGGCCTGGGCGTTCATCGCCGCAGCCGAATCGGGTAAATTGCGCTGGCTGCTGCTGGGAGCGGTCATCGTCGGGCTGGGCTTCAACATCAAGATGCTGCAGGCTTTCCTGCCGCTGCCGGCTTTCTATGCCTTGTACTTCTTCGGCGCGAAGGTCAAGTGGTGGCGCAAGATCGCCTGCCTCGTCCTGGCGACCTTCATCCTGCTGGTCGTCTCGCTCTCCTGGGCGGTCGCCGTTGACCTGACCCCGGCCAGCCAGCGCCCGTACGTGGGCAGCAGCACAGACAATACCGTCATGGAACTCGTCCTGGGGCACAATGGGCTGAATCGCTTGTTCGGCGGCCGCTGGGGACGCTGGAACCAGCCTCAGGTTGCGCCTCCTTCCGGCGGCGGCCCCGGTCAACAGCCGGGCGGGGTTCAGGATGAGCCGCGGCCGTTCGTCGTCGCCGCCTGTAACGGTCGGGCGGTGGGCGATGCCTGCACGATCAATCATCCCAACGGTATGAAGACCTCCGGGTTCTGCACAGTTATCCAGGCACAACTGGCTTGCGTTCCACAAAAAGCGCCGCAGACGCAGCCCTCGCCGGGCGGCCAGGCCCCAGCCGGGATGAACCCGGGCTACCCGCCTGGGGGTCCATCCGGTGGAACGTTTCTTGCCAATGAGGTCGGCACCCCCTCGGCCGTACGCTTCTTCATCCTGCCGCTGGCTAATGAAATGTCCTGGCTGCTGCCTTTCGCGCTGGTTGCCCTGCTCGCGCTGGCCTTCGCGAAACGCCTGCGCCTGCCCGTGGAAAACGAACACAAGACGCTGATTCTGTGGGGTGGCTGGCTGGTCACCTGCCTGGTATTTTTCAGCATGGCGGAGTTCTTCCATGCTTATTACATGGTCATGCTGGCCCCGGCACTGGGCGGTGTGGTGGGCGGCGGCGTGAAGGTGCTTTGGGAGGAGCGCGAGCGCGCCTGGGCGGGCTGGGCGCTGGCACTGGCTGCGGCCGGCACAGTGATCTTCCAGGGCTGGCTGGCTCTCCAATCCAACGATAACGCCTGGTGGTTTATCCTGGCTGCGCAGCTGGTGGGACTGGGCGTCATCGGGCTGGTCATTGCCCGGCGTGTCTTCCCCATGATCGCTTTACCTCTGGCTTATACCATGATCGTCACCGGCATGTTGATCGCCCCGCTGGCCTGGTCAATCCTGACGGTCACCTCGCAATCCCCGGATGTCAACCTGCCCGGCGCTTATCGCGGCGGATTCCCGGCTGTACCAGGTCAGGCCGCTGGACGCCCACCTCTGACTTCCGTTCGCCTGCTGGAGTTCCTGCAGGCGAACACCCAGGATACCCGCTACCTCGTCGCCGTACCAAGCGCCAACGTTGGCGCGCCCTTCGTCCTGGCGACCGGGCGCCCGGTGCTTTACATGGGCGGATTCAGCGGCAGTGACCCGGTGGTGGATGCCGGCGATCTGGCTGAAATGGTCGCGGATGGCGAGCTGCGTTACCTGCTTTTCACCGGCGATAGAGGCCCAAATCAGGAGATCGCCCGCTGGTTGGAGACCGACTGCGCGGTCGTGCCTGGGTTCAACGCCGGCGCCGGCGCGGCCAATCCAACTGGAGGGCTTGGTTCACCCTCAGCCGGCGGCCTGCGACTCTACCAGTGCAGTGGGGCGCGTTGAACATTATGCTGCCCCCTCGTATCCTGCGTGCAAAGATCATCCCGCTGCTGCGCCGCGCCCGCGCGTCAGCCTGAGGTTGAAACAAGCGCTGGATCACCGCCTGACCATCCTCCAGGCCGGCGCGGGATATGGTAAAAGCACGGCCCTGGCGGAACTGGCGGAGGAAATCCAGCCGCTGGTGTGGTATCAGGTCAACGAAGAGGATAACGATCCGCTGGTCTTCCTCCTGCATCTGTGCCACGTCATTCATCAGGGGATGAGCGCCGTCCAGTTCGCGCCGCCGTCGGTCGTCTTGTAGAGCGAATAATGCGAGCTGGCATCGCCGGTCAGCGCCCAGCCGGTGGTCGCGTTGACGAAGTCAATCGTCATCAGTGTATCTATCACGTTGATGTTCGTGTTAACCTGGCTCCAGGTCACGCCGCTGTCGTGCGAGACCAGCATTGCCGGGCCGCCATCCCAAACCCAAACATCCTGCAGGTTGGCGATGGCGTAGCGTCCCACCATGTTGACCGGGAAGGTCGGCGTCCAGCTCGCGCCGCCATCCTGGGTCAGATAAAAGACGGACGCCGAAACAGCCGTATATAACCCGGCGTGGAAAATGCCATCGGTCGAAGTGAAGAAACGCGGCGCATCCGCGGAGGTCATCGCCGTCTCGAAGCCGGCCGGCAGGCTGACCCCCTGGTGCGTCCAGTTGCGTCCGCCATCCTGCGTGCTGAACAGGTAAACGTAACCGTCCATCGGCACGCTGCCAGTCACCCAGCCATGCTTGGCGTCCAGAAAGGTCATCCCGCTCTTCTGTCCGCTCAACGGCAGGCTGTCGCTGGAAGCGGGGAGGGTCGGGTCGTTGACGTAGACCTGGTTCCAATTCGCGCCAACCGCGGTGGACTGGAAAACCGCCACCGCCTCGGACCCCGCGCCGGCGCCCAGCGAGGCGAGCATCCAGCCATTCTGGGCGTCCAGGAACTGAAGCGAGCCACCCGTAAAAGGCACTGGAGATGAGACCCAGCTCAGGCCGCCATCCGCGGTCTGGTACAGCGTGCCGGTGGTGTAATCGGCGGAGGGCAGGATAAACCAGGCAGTCGTGGCATCCATGAAGAAAGATGTGGCAAAACCGACGCTGGCCAGGCCCACGGGTGTCGCGTTCAACCAGTCCACACCGCCGTCCTCCGTGCGCAGGATGTATGCCTCGCCGATAGCCCAGCCGTTCATTTCATCCAGCATGTCAATGGATGTGATTGCAGGTGAGGCGACGACCGGCAAGGAGGCCGGCGTTTCGGTCGGCAGGAGGGGGGTAGAGGTAACGGTGGGGAAAATCACATTGGGCGTGCTGCTGGCAGTCGGCGTACCGGCCGGGGGTGGGTTGACTTGCCAGGGCGGGCCGCAGGCCGAGAGGGTCAGGGCCAGTAAAAAAAGACCGGCAAGGGGAAGATATCTTGTTTTCATGGCTCATCCGATCCATTCTACAATCGTCGCCTCGCCCTGGCCGACGCCGACGCACAGCGTTACCAGACCGTAGTAGGGGCTGGGCTTGCCCCTGCCCGAAGCGCGGTGTTTCATCTCATGCAGCAGCGTGGTCAGGAGGCGCGCCCCCGAGCATCCGAGCGGGTGACCGAGCGCTACCGCCCCGCCATTGACGTTGACGCTCTCCGGGTCGAGGCCCAGCTCTTGCATCACCGCCAATGCTTGGACGGCAAAGGCCTCGTTCAATTCGACGAGGCGGATGTCTTCCAATTTGAGGCCCGCGCGAGCCAGGGCTTTGCGCGTCGCCGGGACAGGTCCCAGTCCCATGACACGCGGCGGGACTCCGGCTGCCGCCGAAGCCAGGATGCGCGCCATCGGCTTCAATCCCAGTTCTTTGGCTTTCTCCGCGCTCATCAGCAGCAGCGCCGCCGCGCCGTCGTTGAGACCTGAAGAGTTCCCTGCCGTGACCGTGCCGCCCTCTTTGCGGAATGCGGGTTTGAGTTTGGCGAGTGATTCCATTGTCGTATCCCGCCTGGGTCGTTCATCGGTTGCCACGAGGACGGGGTCCCCCTTCTTTTGGGGAACCGGCACTGCCACGATCTCCTCGGCAAACTTACCCGAGTCAATCGCGGCAATCGCCCGCTGGTGCGAACGCAGGGCAAAGGCATCCTGCATCTCGCGGGTGAGGTGCGGGCGCTCGACGGCGATGTTCTCGGCGGTCTCGCCCATCTGCTCGGTACCGTATTTCTCTTTCATCCTGGGATTGGGATAGCGCCAGCCAAGGGTGGTATCCCAGGCGGTCAGGTTGCCGAAGGAGAAACCAGACTCGGCTTTTGGGAGGGAATAGGGCGCGCGCGACATACTCTCCACGCCGCCGGCAATAAAAACGTCGCCTTCACCGGCCTTAATGGCGCGCGCCGCCTGGTTGACCGCGTTCAGCCCGGAGGCGCAAAGCCGGTTGAAGGTCACGCCGGCCACCTCGACCGGCATCCCGGCCAGCAGCAGCGCCATGCGTGCCACGTTGCGGTTATCTTCCCCGGCCTGGTTGGCGCTGCCCAGGTAGACTTCCTCGACCAGCGCCGGGTCGAGTTTGTTGCGCTCGAGAATGGCTTTGATCACGTGGGCGGCCAGGTCGTCCGGGCGGACGGCAGCCAGCGCGCCGCCCAGCGCGCCGATGGGCGTGCGGATGGCGTCAATGATATAGACTTCAGGCATATTTCCTCCAGATTTTTATGAGGTAATTGTTCTCTGATTCTACCACCGCATGGCGAGGCCGTCTCAGCCTCGCCAGAATCGTCGTTCGTGGCGGGTTTAGCCAACGGTCTGGCGATGATCCGTGATGAACAAATGTCCACTCTACGCCAGATGGCTCACCAGGAAGTTATCGGCTTGTGTTTTCGTCTGGCATCCAGTTGAACACCGGCTCTTTCCCCGAAACCTCCGGCAGGTAACAGCCATCCACCTTATCCGGGCGGACGTATTTGACGAGGAAATCCACCAACCAGCGGCGCTCATTACCACCGGGACGGATGAATTCGTTCCGTTCCACGCGCCAGACCGCCCCCTCCACCGGGTCAAGCGCGCCGTGGAAGCCGTAGGATTCCAACATACGCAGAGCAGCCTCAATGGTTAGTGGCAGGCCGCGGTGGAGGAGGTGTGGAGTGATGAAGTCTGCGGGGCAAATCCGCTCGATAAATTCGTCATAGATCTTGCGGGTGGTACCGGTCATCAAGTCAAAGGCCACAAATGGCTCGTGACGAAGTTGGTAACGTGTGCCGTGCGCCTGCATCAGCCATTCGCCGCAGAGTCGCTCGCCATCTTTCAGTACAGCCAGAAAACGATTATTGTTTTGCATGACCCAGCGCTCGAAGTGATGGTGCTGTTCGTAGGGTGAAGTGGACGCCAGATAACCGGCGCGGGTCAGGGCATGGATTTCGCCATCTAACCGGGCGATGCCCACGTTAGAGCCATCCAGTTTTTCCTGGACGATGACCTGGTCGTGGCGGTCGCGGGCTTTTTCGGTGGCGATGCGCTTCTGCCCTTCGTGACATTTGTGATCGCCCACGCCGACGCGGCTGCCGGGCAGGTGGGCGATGCCGCCATAACTCTTGATGCCCAAGGGTTTGCGGGGGAGGGATTCGGTCATACTCGCTACTCCACCAGCGCCGGGATGCGCTCCAAACCCAGGGCTTCGGCGGCGCGCAGGCGGTAGAGGCCGTCGGTCAAGATGTAGCCGTCTCGGACGCGGCGCGCCTGGATGGGCGGGGTGATGCCCATCAGCCGGGCGCGTTCGATCGCTTTTTGCAGTTTGGCCGGGTCGAGACTCAGCGATTGCTGGTGGGAATTCAGGCGGATGCGGTTTAACGGGATTTCGACGACTTGAGTGATTCGTGGAGCGTGTTCCGTTGGTTGCGCGATGGTGGGAGATGTGACGGTTAAGCGGAAGCCGGTTTGAGCGGTGAAGGCGGCGGTGAGTTCGGCAAGGTCAGGCTCTGTGGAGGCGACGGCAAGCGCTTGCCCTGCCTGCGCCAGTGCCGCAGGCACAGGTGAGTTTATCGAAAGGGTCACGGCTACCTCGGCTTTTTCGGGATAGATGCTGGGGCCTTTGGCAATCGTCAATGCGGATTTATTGAGCAGGGCGCGGGCAATTTCGAGGATGGCGCCCTGGTTGGGCTGCGGATTTATGCTCAACGGCCAGCCGGTTTGCTCGGCGAGGGCGGCGATTTGGCCGCTGTAACGCTCACCCACCTGGCGGGAGATGAACGAGAGCAGGATTTCGTCGCCTTTCAGACTGGCGCGATAGAGTGTGGAGCCTTCCAGCGCCGTTTTGATATGGCTGTAGGCGGCGTTGATTTCCATGCGCGCGCCGGTTTGGGCAGCGCAGACCTCCGAGTTCTCCGAGAACTCGGAGGGTTTGCCGGCTGACTGCTCGGCGGCGGACTGGGCGGCGAGGGTCAGGTTGAGAGTCCAGCCGCTGGTGGCGAGGAATTTGCCGCAGACTTCCGATGTCTCCAAATCGTCTCCGAAGGGAAAGACTTCGGATGTCTGCAAAGTCTGCGAGACCGTTGCCGCCACCCGCTTTTGCGCGCGGTGAATGGCCGGGCCTTTGACAATTTGCCATCCATCCGGCAGGATTTCACGCACCAGGGTGTTGAGGGCGTTTTGGTTGACTTCGGGGGTGATTTCCACTGTCCAGCCGGTGGCGATTTGCAGGGCGGCGATTTCGTCCGCGTAATGTTCGCGGGCAGCGTCGGGGAAGTCGAAGGTCAGGATGAGGACGCGCTGTTCGAGACGGTAGCCGCTTTTGCGCAGTCGCGCTGTATCCTGAGGGTACTTCGCCGGAGGGAAAAACTGATTGGCGAAGGCGATGGCCGCATTAGGCTCCATCATGGTAGGGCAGTCACTTGCCATCACCGCGCCGGTTGGAATGGATTTCTGCGGCTGGTAGGGCTGTAACTCCGCCGGGGTGGGGTGAGATTCTCCGAAAAAGGCGAGAACGGCTTCGGGGTAGACCGCCTGCTCCAGACCGGGGGCGATTTCCACCCAGAGATGGTCAGGCTCGATGGCAAGGCAGCGCGCCGGAGCGCTGGCATCCGATTTGAGCAGAATCCACTTCCCGGCGGCCTCGGCGAAATCCAGCATCTTTTCACGGCGCTGATGGAGCAATTCGTTCCATTTGCGGCGCGGGTCGTCAGATTGGTCAGGCTGGATGAATTTACCGCGCTTCTCGAATTGCAGTTCGAATGTCTCGCCGGCTGCGGGCAGGTGGAGGATGCGCCCGCGCGCGCGGATGGCCTTTTCGAGGCTCTGGCGGGCAGGGTAATCTCCGTGAACCAGAAAAACATGTTCCGGGTCGAGCGTTTCGGTCAGGCTGATGAGTTGGCCTTCGTCGGCGTGCGCGGAAAGGGAGTACGTGGCGATGCGGCACTGGACATCCACCTTGTCCGCGCCAAGGCGGATGCTGCCGGAGCCGCGCTCGCTGAGTTCCTGCAAGCGGCGTCCGGGAGATTCCTCGTCCTGGTAGCCAGTGAGCAAGATGGCGTGTTCGGGCTTGGAGGCCAGCGCGCGGGCGTAGGAGAGCGAGGGGCCGCCCGCCAACATGCCGCTGCTGGCGACGATCACCGCCGCGCTGGGACGCTGTGCTGAGCCTGTCGAAGCATCGAAGATAAGGGCGTTGCGCTGTTCGGCGCTCTGCACGGGGCGGATGCGCTCGTTGAAAAACTGGGCGTTGCGTTCCTGCAAGGCCAGTGGCAGGGCTTCACCGAAGGTGGGATACGCCTGGCAGATGGCGCGCACCATGCCGTCGGCCCAGATTGGCACGGCGGGTAACTCGCCGCGGCGCTGGTATTCGTCGAGAATGAGCAAAATTTCCTGGGCGCGTCCGAGGGCGAAAGCGGGGATCAACACCTTGCCGCCACCCGCCGTAACCTGGGCGACGGTTTCGACCAGTTTGCGCTCCTGCACTGCGCGGTTGGCGTGCAGCCGCCCGCCATAGGTGCTTTCGAGGATAATGGCATCCGGGCGGAAGGCGGGCGGGCGCGCGCCATCCACCGTGCGCTGGGGCGAGATGGACAGGTCGCCGCTGATCAGCAGGCGGCCTGCCTCGCTTTCGAGGCCAATCATGGCCGCCCCGGCGATATGCCCGGCGGGGAAAAATGTCGCCGCCAGTCCTTCGCCCAGCGGCAGGCGTGTGTGAAACGGCGCCGGCGTCAGCGCCGAGAGCAGCCGTTGAACGGCCAGGTCGTCGAAGAGGGGCAATTCGCCTTCCTCGTCGAGCCGCGATTGCATGATGCGCCGTGAATCCTGATGCAGGACGCGGGTCAGCGCCAGGGTCGGCGCGGTGGCATAGACCGGGACATCCGGGAAACGCTCTACGACCAGCTCGAGCGCGCCGGTGTGGTCGGTGTGGGCGTGGGTGACGAGGATGGCGTCAAGTTTGCCGGAGCCGGATTCAATCTGGCTCAAATCGGGGAGTTGGTCGGCGCCCAATCCCCAATGGGATTTTGGCGATGGGCGAATGCCGCAATCCACCAGCACGCGCCGCCCGCCGCTTTCCACCAGCAGGCCGCTCGCCCCCACTTCGTCTGCGCCGCCGAGGAAGGTGAGTTTCATCTTCTACTCCTCAACTTCTCGAACCCGGCGCGCGCCTGCTCCAGCGCGGCAGGCTCCTTCCAACGCGAAGGCACTTTCAGTTTCAGTTCAGCATAGGTCTCATTTTGACGAATCTGGTGGTAACGAATCTTTGTATCGGGCACGTCGTATTCCTGTTGGAACGATTTCAACAAACGCTTTATCTGTGATTCAATGAATTCCGGCTCGGCCGGGCGATAGACAATGCCTTTTTCCCGACAAAGCGGGCCTTTCTCGCACCAACACATAACCGAGATTCCCTCATTCGTCAGTTCCCACACGCGCGTGGCAACCTCGCGCTTCTTGAGCATGGCGTAAGCCGTGATACTGCCCTGCGCCGGGTCGGCATACACCTCCATATGATCAGCCAGTTTCTCTTTGAGCGGGGCAAGTAGGGGCGACCCTTGTGGTCGCCCAGGGTGGGATGTCTGCCCTTTGGGCGCTTCCCGTTTCGCCGCCGTTTTCTGCCTGGGCGGAGCATTCGTTGTCACAGGTTGCTCCGTTTTCGGGCTGGACGTTTTCGCCCCTGGGCTTGTTTCCGTCATATCAGCCCCGGTGGGGAAAACCGGCTTTTCCTCGCTGCGGGCGCGGCGCGGCTGCCCGTTGTCGGCGTGACATTCGTCGAGATGCTCGTTGCAGGTCACTCGCTGACAGGTGATACAGCGCTTCAGGCTGTGGACGCACACCGGGCGGTCACAGACGGCGCAGCTTTGCACCTGATCGGCGCATTTCTGGCAGTACGTGCGCTTACATTCCACGCACTGCGGTGCCAGGCAATCGTTGTGCGCCAGGTGGCCGTTTTCGCAGAGCGATAATGACTTACCCGGCCGTGCGCACACGTCGCAGGCCAGCGGCTCGACGACATGCAGCAACGGGTCCCAGGTTGCCACTCGTTTCACCGTGACCGCGCGTTTGCGAATTTCCACCGTCAAATCGAGTTTGGGCTGGGCGATGACAGCCACATTCAGCAGTTCCAACTGGATGCGCAGATGGTATTTCTGCTCCACGTCCTCCAGTTTGGACTGGCGCTCGGCGATGATGGCGGCGCGTTTGGCTTCCAACGCCGGGCGGCGCTCGATGGCTGTCGAGACATCGGCTTTTTGCAGGCGGCGTTCCACATCCTTGAGCAGGTCGGCGTAATATTCGTTCAGGCGGGCGCGATCTAGTTCCAAAAAGCGCCGTAGACGTTTTTGCAAGCCTGCCAGCGTATCGCCCAGCTCATCCGCCACCGACTTGCGGGCGCGCTCCAGCAGGGCGGCAAACACTTTCGGTGCAAGCGGCTTGCCATCCATCCAAAATGGGGCGGCAGGTTCGAGCTGTTGGAATTGACCCTCCATATCCAAAATTGCCCGCCCTTCAATTTCATCCCCGCGGATGGCATATCCGCCCTGCACATCCATCCAGACCGGCAGAATCAACTCGCGCTTTTCATCAGAGATCAGGCTGACTTTGAAATTGAAACGCACATAATGGTGCAGCCGTGCGACAACGAATGCTCCGCGCTGTTCCACTGCGCCTGGCAGCGGAGCATTCGTTGTCACGGGGAATAGTTTCGCGTTTGAGATGGAAATGGCCTTTTCGATGATGGCATACAGGCCAGGTTTTTCGAGGCGCACGTTGTTGATAAAAAACCGCCCGTTGGCCGTTTGCAGGCGCAGTTCGTTGACGATGGTTTCCACCAGCGCGTGACCGTAGTGCAGAAAAGTGCTCTCGGTTTCCGCCTCGGCTGAAAAGGTGAAGCGCTGATGAGCAGCCACGCCCCAGCGGGCAGCCACCTCGTCGGGCAGCAGCGTCTCGTAAATCCCGTAGGCGGGCGGCTCCACGAGTCCACCCACCTGGCGGCAGTAACCCAAAACCAATTCTTCGAGAGAAATATTTTCGGGCATGGGCTACTCCGCCGAAAAGTCTTCGCCAAACAGGGCTTCGTCGTATTCCTGGGTTTTCTGGTACGCCTGGCGCGCCTGAACCAGCGTTTCGCCCAGTTTCTTGAATCCGTCGCGCAGTTCCTCGGCAGATTGCGACTGCATCCAGATGTCGAGCAGCAGGTCTTCGAAGTCACGCTCGTCCGAAATCTGCCCCAGGATCATGTCCATTTCACCAATGACCAGTTCGAACATGTTGAGTTTCTGGTCTAGGATTTCGAGCAGGTAATCTTCCACCGTGCCGCGCGCCGAAAGGTTGAAAATGCGCACTTCGCGCGTCTGCCCGATGCGGTGAATGCGCCCGACACGCTGTTCGATGCGCATCGGGTTCCAGGGAATATCGAAATTGATCATCGTGCGGCAAAACTGGAGATTACGTCCCTCCCCGGCGGCTTCGGTGGAGAGCAGCACTTGGGCGTGATGCTCAAAATCTGCAATTGCCTGATTCTTGGACTTCATATCCATTTGGCCGTGATAGGTGACGAACGAGAGTCCCAGCCCGCGCAGGCGCTCGGCCAAGCGCTCCAATGTGCGGTGGAAATGGGTAAAGATGATGACTTTTTCGGCAGGGTCGCGCAGGCTGGTGAGCAAAAGTTTTTCGAGCGCATCGGCCTTGGCCCAGGTCTGGATGCGGGTGGATTGGTCGGCGAGTTCCAGCAGTTCGCGGCGCTGTTCGGCGTCGCGGGCGCGTGCGGCCAGCGAGCGCAAAGTCGGCTCGGCAGATTGGGGGCTGCTGCCAATTTCACGCTGAAGGGTGAGCAGGGCAAAGCGGTCCACCTGGCGGATGCCCTCTCTCCCTGTCCCTTCGCGAAGCACCCCTATGGGGTCCCCATTGAGGGATGGGTGTTCTTCAATCTCCTTTTGAGACGTGTCCCCGTTAGGGTGGATGGATTGGGGCCTGCCCTGCGAAGTCCCGCGCCAGCGGGGAGCGGAGCCGAAGGGGCGATGAAGTCTCAGGTGCGCGCGCACGTAATTGCTGACCGCCTGATAAAAATCGGTTTCCTCTTGGGTAAGCCCCAAGCGAATGGTGCTGGCCTGGCGCGGCGGCAGTTTGATGTTCACCTGGCTGCGGGTGTGACGCACCATCACGTCGCCCAGCAGATCGCGCAGTTGTCCGCGATTTTTGGGCAGGCGCGGGTCGCCTTGCGCCACGAATCGCTTGCGAAACTCGCGCGGGGTTTTCAATTGACCGGGTTTGAGCAGGGTAATCAGGTTATACAATTCATCCAGGTCATTTTCGACCGGGGTGGCGGTCAACAGTAGAATATATTTACGCTGCAAATCATTGACGAATTTCCACGAGGTGCTGTTGCGGTTTTTGAAGTGGTGCGCTTCATCCACGATGATCAGGTCGTAGGGAATCTGGATGATGCGGGCGCGGTGTTCGGCGCGGCGGGCGGTGGCGAGCGAGGCAATCAGCAGCGGAAAGCGTTCCCAGGCTTCGGCCCCGGCGGCGCGGAACTCAGCGTCGGCGCTGGTGACGAAACCGGGCAGCCCAAACTTGATGGCCAACTCTTCGCGCCATTGTTCCACCAGTGCGGCAGGCGTGACAATCAGCACATGCTGGACAACGTTGCGCGCCAGATATTCCTTGAGCACCAGCCCGGCTTCGATGGTTTTCCCCAGCCCGACTTCATCACAAAACATGCCGCGCCCACGAAAGCGGCGCAACATAATTTGGGCGGCGCGCACCTGATAATCGAACGGAGCAAACTCGAGCGCTTCGAGGCAGACCAGTTCGTCGAATCCGCCGACCAGCAGCGCGTGTTCGGCCAGCAAACGCAAACGGTAGAGTTCTCGGCTGGCAAACTGCCCGGCGCTGATGTCTTTCAGGGCTGCCGCGTCCACTGGCAGCAGGCGAATATCCGCTTCAGAGATGTTTTTGGAGGAGATGAGTGTCATGGTAGGGTGAGTTTACCACGAACTTGAAAGCGACTTTCATTTTTGCAAGTTTGGAAAAGCCCTGACGATGAGCCAGCCTGATCCTTCGCGATATTCTCAAATCTTAGTGTATAATTTCTAAGAATTTCCACACTAAGATTACCGAGGCGAGAAATGGAAAAATTTGTTGACCGGCAGGCAGAAATCGCGGAATTGAATCGTTTACTTGCTTTGCCGAGCGCACAGCTCATCCCCGTTTATGGACGCCGCAGAGTTGGCAAAACCACACTCTTGCTTCATTGGGCGCGGCAGGCAGGACGCCCTTATCTGTACTGGGTCGCCCGGCGTGAAACTGCGGATGCATCCCGCCACAGCCTTGCAAGAGCGATATGGGCATGGGCTTATCCTGAAATCCAAAACCCGGAACCGCCCCGCTTCGATTCATGGGAATTGTTATTTCGCGAAATGGCGCGCATGTTTGCAGACAAACCCTTGATTGTGATCCTCGATGAATTTCCCTATATCGTTGAATCTGATCCGTCCTTCCCATCGCACTTACAAGCAGCCTGGGACCATCTATTCAAAGACAAGCAGATTATCTTTGTACTGGCTGGTTCACATATCGGCATGATGGTGGATATGATGGACTACAAAGCCCCCCTGCACGGGCGCTTTACTGCGCAAATGCCGTTAGACCCATTACCCTTCGCGGCTTTACGCGAGTTTTTTCCAACCTATGATGCCGCTGAGCGCGTGGCGACTTACGCTGTGTTGGGTGGTATTCCGGCATATCTGGAACATTTCAATCCGCAAGTCAGCTTGAGCGATAACATCCGCCAGCATCTTTTCCGACGTACCGGGATGTTCCGCAGTGAGCCAGACATTCTGGTAAGCGATTTGGCGCGCGAAACTCGTGTTTATGAATCTGTTCTGCGCGCCATCGCCACGGATGCGCGCACGCCATCCGAAATTTCGTCTGTAACCGGCATCCCGTCCCAAAATCTGCCGCCTTATTTGAAGCGATTGGGAGAGTTGAGATTGATCGAGCGACGCACCCCGGCAACGATTCCACCCACTCAACGACAAACGACCACCCGCAGCCGCTATCATCTGCGTGACCCTTACCTGCGTTTTTACTTCCGTTTCATCGAGCCGAATCAGGAAATGATTGAAATGGGTTTGGTGGATACGCTCTGGGAACGTCTTTCAGAACAGTTTCGATCTTTCATTGGCGCTACAACCTTCGAAGACCTGTGCCGCGAATGGATTGTGGCACAGGCGCAAATCCGCCAGTTACCGTTTACCCCCGAAGTTGTTGGAAATCACTGGTCGTCTGATGTGCAGGTTGACGTAGTGGTTATTAACTGGCGTGAAAAGAAAATTCTACTTGGTGAATCCAAATGGGGCGTTGACCCGGTCGCGCGCTCGGTGGTGCAGGAATTGTTCGAGAAGGCAGGCAAGGTTGTTCCTGCGGACGATTGGCAGGTGCATTACGCTTTTTTCGCCCGCGCCGGGTTTACCGACGCCGCGCGCGAACTGGCAGAATCTGCTGGCGCTTTGTTGGTTGATTTGGCTAGACTGGATACAGACCTTCTCGCCACGCTAAACCGGATGAAGTAAACAGGTAACTGCTCGCTCTCATCAACAACACCCAAGCGATAGATTACCTTCCAAACAAAACAGGCGGTAAACTTGTAAAGTCGAGCAGCAAGGACTGCAGATGAAACTGGTGGACTTGATTCAAAAATTCAGATGGAATGAAGTGCCGAATAACCTACTGCGCCTGTACCCTGACCAGGAAAACAGTCTGGCTGGCTATGAACATGTGTACTGTATGTTGCTATCCACATCTCCCGTGGAGACAAACATGCGTATCGTTGTTGAACATGTGCAGGATGATCTCGTGGGTGAGTATTGGCACGTTTCAGGAAAAGAGGACGAAACGGAGACATTCTACGCCATCGAATTTCACCCTGGGAGGAGTGGCTGGGCATGGGGATTGACGATCAAACCCTGGCGCGCTGCTCCGAAATGGACATCCTCTGTCACTGTCTGCCGTAGGCCTACTTGGTGGGAGATGACCTTTTTCGGGTACACGCCAGAGGAAGTGCAGGAAAAGCATGACGAAATCCTGCACGCGGCTAAAGATTTCGATCCATCTCACGCAAAGACGCTGGATGAGTTGTTCAACGAACTGGAAAAACCGGACGAATAGCTTGAGCAAATCTCGGGAGAGAAAAAATGGGAATGTTTGATACCGTTTATGCCGAACTCGATTGCCCGTTCTGCGGCAGGCAATACCGCTATTCACCAATGACCTGGGAGGACTCCGAGCGCGAGGTCAAACAGCACAAGCAATGGCAGGTTGAATCGCGCCAGAGGCATCTGCGTGGCGAGAAGGTTCTCTTTTCCATGCAGGAGCATTGGGCGGAGCGCGATGGCTTTGAAGATGTGGATGCTTGGATTGCGCAACTGGACACGCCCGACAAAATCGAAGCCTATCGCACGCGCCGCCACCTGGGGCTGGCAGAAATTCAGACGAAAGAATTCGATTGCGTCCTCACTGAGTTCTATATCGGCGATGAAGTTCCGCAGTATTCCGGGCATTATTTCATCCCCGAAGATTTCAAGTGCGCCGGGTGCAGTGCTGCCGACCGAGTAGGCGCTGCCCTGAGTTCATCGAAGGGTGCTGCGCATGAAAGCGTGTATGTCAAAGTGTGGCTGGAGATTGAAGACCGCAGTCTCAAGGCGGTACTGGTGCGCGATCCGCAAACCGGCGAACCCGCGCAGGAAATTTTCAAACACACACCGCCCGAACCGCGCCCGCCAGACCCTCACCCGCCTCTGCACTTCAAGCAGCGCGGCATCCAGGCACATGCAACCTATGATAACGAGCTTGGCGCTTACAACGCCCAAGTAACGTACCTTCCCGAACAATTCACCTTCAGCGGGCAGACGGAAGAAGAACTGCGCGAAGTTTTTGAATATTTCGTGGCCGGGTATCTCTACCTGCTTGGTAAAGATCCGCAGGATGGAACGTCACTCCACGAACATCTGCACATCATTTGCCGCCACCTGCCCACTGACTTTGAACCTTACGGGGAACGTGAACGCGAAGCTCCGGATTGCTCATGCGGGTGCCGGCACTTTCTCGAACTCCCTGGCAAACTGGGCATGGATTGGGGCGTGTGTGGCAATCCCGCCAGCCCGCGCGCCGGGTTGCTGACATTCGAGCATCAGGGGTGTGAGCAGTTTGAGGCGCGGCCAAATGTTTAAAAGGTGGCTTCACAACCCCGCAATGGCCTTCTGCAATGCCGGGCGGCGGGCGTAAGTGGCGCGCAAGTTTTCGATGTAAGCCTGCCAATCGGCCATCTGGCCTTTGCCATGGTATGCCTTTTTAGCCCGCGCCAGCCATTTGGTGGCAGCGGGATTTATTTGTCTAATTTTACCGCCAATCATCTTGACAAATTGCCCACATGTCAGTAAAATTAGAACATGAGTTCTAATATTACGACATCCGGACGCATCACTATTTTACTCGGTAAACAGCAGGCCTCCACCGGGGAGCGCATGTCGCCGCGAAAACTGGCCGAAAAGGCGGGCGTGCCCAAAGATTTTGTCTACCGACTTGATTCTGGTGCAGCCCGCCATGTTGATCTGGATGCGCTCGCCCGCCTGTGCGCGGCGCTCAACTGCGATTTGCAGGATATTCTGGTTTGGGAGCGGGAGCATGGTGAATCCGTTTGACGTTCTGCCGCTCAACCTGTTCAACCTGTTCAGCACGCAGGGCTACATCTCGCTCCAGCGGCACTACATGGCAATTCTGCTGCGCATCTACGCGCTGGCAGAGTTCAATCGTTTTGGATTGGCGCGGGAAGTGGTCATCGCTGAAATTGTGGATTATTTAAAGGGAGCAGATACAGCGGGGGAAATCGCCGCCGAAATGGAATCCCGTGCTGGAGAGGCCGTCATTGCAAGGAGCGCCCTCAGCGGCGTTCGACCGAACGTAGTCAAAGAGTGCAATGAAGCGATCTCCAACTTGCCCCGACTATCCGACCATCAAGACTATGCGACTTATTTGCTCCGCCGTCTCGAAGATACCGGCTGGATCGAGCGCGAACAGCACGCTGATTACAGCGAGACCATCACCCTGCCCGATTATGCCTTCACCCTGCTCGAAGCCCTGCGAAAAATCCAGGAGCAGAAGCCGCACGAGTTTACCGGCCAACTGTACACCGCGCACCAATTGATTACCGCCGCCGAAACCAACAAGGATTTTTCTCCCGCACTGGCGGTGACGCAGGCTTACGAAAACGTGCGCCAGATGGTGCGCGGCTTGAGCGAACTGAACCAGAACATCCGCCGCTATGTGGAGCGCGCCACCCACGAAAAAGACCCTTCGACGGGGCTCAGGGCAAGTATCGCTGACCTGCTGCGTATGCAATTTGACGATTATTCGCAGACGCTGGGCGCGTCGTACCATGCCCTCAAAACCTCCGACCACGTTTCGCGCTACCGCCGCGACATCATCAATCAACTGCAAAACTGGCAACTCGACCACGACTGGCTGACCAAGGCCGCCGGTGAACTGGCGCTGCAAAGCCGCCTGAATCCTGCGCAAGCCGAACAAACGCTTGGCAGTTACCTGCAATTCGTTATCCACCAACTCGAAGAACTTGACCCGCTGCTCGAAGACATTGACCAGCGCCACGCGCAATATTTGCGCACATCTTTGCGCCAAATCCGCCATCAACTGGGCAACGCCGATGGCAGTTTCAAAGACCGGCTGGTGTCGCTTGCCCACCAGTTATCGGTGCTGAAAGACGAGGGGCTGGAGCACCTGCCGGCCGAAGCGCCGGGACTGCGCCAGCACCCCGTAGACCTGCCCGACCTTCACAGTTATTACACCCCACCCCAGCGCCGCGCCCCCTTCACGCCTGATACCGTCATCCTGCCCACGCTCCACCCCGATGACCTTGCATCCTTGCGTGCCATGACGATGAAAGACGTGACGCAAGCCTTCTCGCCCGAAAAAGTCAACCGTAAAGTGCTCGGCTTTTTCAATGGACACAAACGCCTGCCCCTCAGCGACATCCCCAGCAATGTGTGCGACGACTTGCACTTTCTCACCACCATCATTGCCTACGCCCACCACCCCGAAGTCTCGTACGGGTTGGAAGTGACGGGCGGCGAGCCGGTGGATATGGGAAAATACCGGGTTGTGCCGTTTGAGTTGGTAAAACTGTAACGTGTTGCGTGTTTCGTAAGATCCCCCCAACGGAACACGCAACACGCACCACGCTACACGTAACACCCAACAACTATGGACATAACCCCCCTCACCTCCCTCCCCGAAAAATCCCAGCGCGACCTTCCGCGCGTCGTCAATCGCCTGCTCGGACAGGTCTTTCTCCATCAGGACAAAGACGGCGATAAGGACGATTATTACTTCGTCCATCGTCACCGCGCCGCCTGCCAAGCCGCCCTCGAACTGGCTGGATTCAACCTGCTCCACGACGATTATCATCGCATTTACCAAACCGTATCTGAATACAGTTACTGTCGCGCCCACTACAAACTCGATGAAACCCTGATGATCCTCGTCCTGCGCAAACTCTACGAAGAGCGCACCGAGCGCCTCAGCCTGGCACAAGATCCCGTTGTGACCATTGGCGAAGTCCGCGAAGATTACCGCACCATCACCGGCAAAGAACGCGACCTCGGCATTATTCAATACGAAAACCTTCTGCGCCACCTGCGCAGCATGGGACTGCTCGACACCCTCGACGGCCGCTCCATAGACGTGCGTGATGCCGATTCCCGCCTGCGCCTGCGTGGCTCTGTGCGCATGATTCTCCCCGTCCAGACCGTTGATGAACTCGACGCGTGGGTTCGGAAATACAGGTCTGCTGAAACCGAAGAAGACTCTGAGTAAAGTGTAGCGTGTAGCGTGTTTCGTTTTTTGCTCTTACGCAACACGCAACACGCACCACGCATCACCCCTCAAGGATTACCCATGAAACTCCTCACAAAAATCCGCCTCATCAACTGGCACTTGTTTGAAAACACCACCATTGATTGCCAGGGCAGCACTTATTTCATCGGCATCAACGGCGCGGGCAAATCCACCATCCTCGACGCCGTGCAGTTTGCCCTCGTCGGCGGCCAGCGCGACGTGCGTTTCAACCAGGCGGCTCTGGCGGGCGGCAAACGCACCCTTGCCAGTTACGTGCGCGGCGAACTCGGCACCGAAGGCCAGCGCTTTCTGCGCGGCGATGCCACCGGTGTGGTCGCCCTCGAATTCCGCAACCCGGATGGCACGTTCTTCTCACATGGCGCGGTCATTGACGCTTTTGAAGATGGACGCAATCCCGATGTCGCCTACTTTATCATCCACAATGCAGGATTGGATGACCGCTGGTTCTTTCAGGCGGATTCTGCCCCCGGACGTTTATTCGACACCCGCGCCTTTAAGCGCCATCTCGAGCACTTCGCCCTTCCGCCTGCCTCCCGTGCCCAGGTCTTTACCCGGCTGGAAGATTACCGCGTCCACCTGCTCAACCGTCTAGGCCAACTCAAGGATTCCTTCCCCGCCAAAATCGTCAAAGGACTGGCCTTCAGCCCGCTGACCGACATCCGCGCTTTCGTCCACAACTACCTGCTGGATGAAAACCTGCTCGACGTGAAAACTCTGCAAGCCCAACTCGACACCCTGCGCCACTTCGAGAGCCTCGCCGCCGACGTGCGCGAGCGCATCGAAGCCCTTAACCGCATTGACGAACTCGATAAAGAACGCGCCGCCAACCGCCGACGGTGTATCACCAACGGCTACATCGCCCGCCGCGCAAAGGGAGAAGTCCACAGCGCCGAATTGAAAAATGCCCGTCTGAAACTGGATGAAACCCGCCTTTCCTTCAGCCGCGCCGAGATTCAACGCGACGAACTATCATCACACCTGAAATTTGCCGAAACCGCCCTGCTCGATGCCAAAATCGCCCTGCAAACCGACCAATCCGCCGTCAAAGAGCGCGACCTGCGCGAAAAAATCGCTATCCTCGACACCGAACTGACCCTCCTCCGCCAGCGCCAAGCCGATACCGATCGCGCCATTGCCAGAGAACGAGCCGATGCCGAAAAACTGCGCGAATACCTTGCCGCCGATAACATCGCCATCCCCTCTGACCTCGAAACCCTCCTCACGGAACACACATCCCGCAACACGGGTCTCGATACGCAAGGAACGCTACTCGACCACCAAACACGTTCCACGCACCACGTAACACGCAACATCCAAGCCACCTATACCACTTTAGGACAAGAGTATTCCCGCCAACACACCCTCCTCACCGAACAAGCCTCTGCCCTGAAAGCCGAAGCCGCCCAACTTGAGGACGAAATCCGCAAACTACGCACCGGCGACCGTGAAGTCAGTTACGAAAGCGAAGCCCCGCAAGCCAGCCGCCTGCGCCGCCTGTTGCGCGCCGAACTGGGGCTCTCCAGCGAGGAAGTCGTCTTTCTTTCCACCGTGCTGAATGTCCCCCACAAAGAATGGCAGGATGCCGTCGAAGGCGTGCTCGGGCACAACCGCTTCACCCTCCTCGTCCCGCCTGCCCACTACGCCGCCGCTATGCAGCTCTACCGCGAGCGCCGCCACAAAGATGGCCTTCATGGCGTCGCCCTGCTCGACACCGAACGCATCACGGAACACGTATCACGCACCACGCAACACGCAACACGCTCCACCTCACTCGTCTCCGAAGTTGTCACTCAAAACCCCGCCGCCCGCGCCTTCGTAGACCTGCTCCTCGGTCACTACATTAAGTGTGACGATATAGCAGCCCTCCGCCCCCACCGCACCGCCATCACGCGCGAATGTTTCGTCCGCCGCAACTACACCGACAGCCACCTCAACCCCCAAGTCTACGGACGATGGTTCATCGGCGAGCGCGCCACCCCGCGTCAGATTGAAAGCCGCCAGCGCCGCCTCGATGAAATCGCCGCGGAGATGGTCGCCCTTAACGAGCGCGATAGCGCCCTTCGAGCGCGTCTCGCCCTCACCAGCGAAAAAATCCGCCCGCTGATTGAATTGGAACATGCCCTGGAGGGCCTCGCCAGCCTGCCCGAACGCGAAACCCAGCGCGCCGCTCTTGCCGCCGAACTGGAAAAACTCGACCTGCGCGCCGCCGAAAGCCTGCGGGCAGACGTGGAACGGCATCAGGCGGAATTCAACCGCCTGCAAACGGAAACAGGCGCAACGGAACGTCGCATCGGCGGGTTGGAGGCCGAAGCCAGGACTCTCGCCGAGGGTGAAATCCCACGCCTCGAGCGTGAAATAGACCAATCCATCCAAAATGCCGAAGCGTTTCTTGCCAGTGAGCAACCCGACGACGACCTCCGCGCCGAAATCGAAAAAGAATACACCCGCCGCCTTGAGCGCCAGCCGGTGGAGGTCATTCAGCAGAACGCCGAGCGCTACGAAGGCGACTACCACAGCGCCGAATCGCGCAACCGTGACCGCCTGCGTGAAGCCAAGCAAGCCTACTCGCTGCGCTACGAATTCGGCTACGACGACCAGGAACACGCAACACGCTACACGACCGAACGCGAAAAACTCGTCAACTCCGAACTCCCCCAGTTTGAAACTCAAATTGCCCACCAGCGTACTCTCGCTGAGCAGGAACTGGTCGAAAACTTCATCCATCGCCTGCGCGAACAAATCGAAGAAGCCCGGCAGCAGTTAGCCTATCTCAACACCACCCTGGCGCAATTGCGCTTTGGCGGCGAGCGCTACGAATTCATCACCCAGCCCGCGCCCGGTTTGCGTGCCATGTATGACATGGTCATGGACAGCCAGAGCGTGCTGGGCGCGTCGCTCTTTGACTCGGGTTTCCGCCAGAAGCACCAGCAAGCCTGGGATTTGCTTCTGGAACGCCTGACTGCCAACAACCAGAGCAGCGAAACCCTGGCCGCCGAGTTGCGCGAATTACAGGATTACCGCTCCTACCTGCAATACGACATCCGCATCCACTACCCCAACAGCGACCGCGCCCTGTTGAGCCAGATCAACGCCAAAAAGAGCGGCGGCGAAACCACCACGCCATTTTACGTGGCAATGGCGGCCTCGTTTGCGCAGGCCTACCGCCTCAACCAGCCGCGCCCCTCCGACACCATCCGCCTGGCGTTGTTCGATGAAGCCTTTAGCAAAATGGATACTGCCCGCACCGCCAGCGCCCTGCAATTCATGCGCGATGCCGGGCTGCAAGTGCTGCTCGCCACCCCGCCCGACAAATCCGGCGCCCTCCTGCCCTACGTGGACACCGTCTGCACCGTTGTCCGCAAAAACAGCCACGCCTTTGTGATTGAAATTGACAAGAGCGAGATGGTGAGGGAGTTGGAAAATCAGTAATCAGTATTTCGTGTTGCGTGTTGCGTGACCAGATTGAGAGATGATGTGGACATTTCTTTTACCCCTTCCCCCGACGTTGCTCTGGTTATCCACGCCTTGCTCGATAAGTTGGAAAAACGGAATACGCAACACGCACCACGCTCCATCAAAGTCTCCCTCACCGACCTCCCCCTCCCCTCCTATTTTTCCCAAACCGACCCGCAGCCCCGCCTCCTCGCCAACGAACAACTCCAAACCCTCGAACGCGCTGGACTGCTCAAACTCACCTGGCTCCCCGGCGAAACCGGTCACCTTCTTCGCTCCGTCATCCTTACCCCACAACATGCCCAACGCAACACGCAACACGAAACATGCAACACGGAACACGCAACACTCTACACCATCCTCAATCGAGAACCCCTCTCTCATAGCCGCACCCGCCTCGAAACCCTGCTCTTCGCCGAAAAATTCCGTTTTCCTTCTGATGACTGGCGCGCCCGCGCCGTGCTCCACATCTTGAATCAACTCCGCGCCGGAAAATCCCCCTCCCCCTTCAGTCTGACCGATTCAGACCTGAACCTCGACCTGCTTACTGTTTTAACGGCGTTACCCACCATCCACGCGGAAACCCCCATCCGCATTTTCAGCGTGCGCGTTTTCAACGACAGCAAACGTCTCGACAACCTGAAGCCTGCCCTTATCCGCATGGCACGCATCGCCAACCCGGAATGGAAATCCCTGCCCGCCGAGGAACTCCTGCGTGAGCTCAACCTGGTCGCCAACCCCGGCTTCATCCAACTCTCCGGCAACTGGCAATTCACCACCGAAAACGGCGAACTCCTCTCCCTGAGCGGATTCAGCCCTTCGGTTGGCTTTCCCGCTGCCCAAACTGCCGCCATTCAGGCTGTCACCGTCCATGCCGAAGCCGTGCTCTGCATCGAAAACCTCACCCCCTTCCACGAATTTGCCCGTGCTCAAGAAATCGCCCAACGGAATACGGAACACGCTACACGTGATTTGTATTCCGTGTTCCGTTCAACTATCTTTGCTGTCATCTGCATTAACGGCAACCCATCCCCCGCCATTCGCCACATCCTTCGCCTTGTCCCCGAAACCACTCCCGTCCACCTCTGGTCAGATATGGACTACGGCGGCTTCAACATTCTGAGCCAACTACGCAAACAGGTCAGCCCGCGCATCCAGCCCTATCGCATGGATATAACCACCTTCGAATTTCACGCCCATCTCGCGCGCCCGTTAACCCAAACCGACAAGCGCAATCTCAAACGCCTGTGTCTTCGCCCCGAACTGCAAGACGTCCGCCCGGTGATCGAACATCTCCTCAAACGTGGGGTAAAATTAGAGCAGGAAGCGATTCGTCTTTGACCCACACGGAACACGCACCACGCACCAAGCAACACTCCCATGCCCCCTGACCTCCTCCCCCTCCTCCGCGCCCACTTCGGCTTCCCCTCCTTCCGTCCCGGCCAGGAAAAAGCCGTTCAAAGCCTGCTCAATGGGTATCACACTCTCGCCGTCATGCCCACCGGCGCGGGGAAATCGCTCATCTTTCAACTTGCTGCGATTGTGTTGGGCGTGGGTCTTGCACCCGTCCCTATCACCCTCGTCATCTCCCCGCTCATCGCGCTGATGAAAGACCAGGTGGACAGTCTCACCCGCCGCAACATCCCCGCCACATACATCAATAGCGCATTGCCCACTGCAGAGCAAAATCAGCGTTTGCAAAAACTCGCGCAGGGCGCGTATCGCCTCGTTTACATCGCGCCCGAACGTTTGCGAAGCGTCCCCTTTCTCAATGCGCTTCGTTCCCAAGCGGTGGGTCTGCTCGCCGTGGACGAAGCCCACTGCATCTCCGAGTGGGGACACGACTTCCGCCCCGATTATCTGCACATCGCCCAGGTGCGTGCCGCGCTCGGCAACCCGCTCACCGCCGCGCTCACCGCCACCGCCACGCCGCAAGTCCAAAAAGATATTATTCGACTTCTTGGATTAGGCGACTCGACTCGCATCGTGACCGGATTCAACCGGCCGAACCTGACTCTCGACGTGCGCTACGCTTCGGGACTCCCCTCGAAGTTGCGTGCCCTCAACGAACTTTTATCCACCCGTGGGGCGGATTGCCAATCCGCCTTACAGGACGGCGCAGTGATCGTCTACACCGGCACGCGCCGCGACGCCGAGGAAGTGGCCGAGTTCGCCGGCGAAGTCGTCAAAGTCCCCGCCGAGTTCTATCACGCCGGTCTGCCCGCCGAGGAACGGACTCGCATCCAAGATAATTTCATCAGTGGCAAGTTAAACCTCATCGCCGCCACCAACGCCTTCGGCATGGGCATTGACCGCGCCGACGTGCGCCAGGTGATCCACTATGCCGTACCTGGTTCGCTCGAAGCCTATTATCAGGAAGCCGGGCGCGCGGGTAGAGACGGCGAACCCGCCAAAGTGACCCTGTTCTACGACCCGCAAGATCGCGCCTTGCAAGAGTTCTTCATCGCCAACAGCATCCTCGCGCCGGATGACTTGCGCGCCATCCACAACACCATCCGCAGCGGCGATCAAACCTGGGGGACGCTCGACGACCTTTCGCGCCTCACGGGTTTGCATCCCGTTCAAATCAAGGTGGGGCTGGCTGAATTGGAACGCGCCGGAACGCTGGAACACCTCGGCGACGAAGGCCTGCGCATGTTGTTTCGCAAAGGCGCGTGGAATCCGAAAGAGATCGAAAAAGCCGCCGCCAATAGCAAAGAGCATCTCAAACATCGCCAAAAGCAACTGGATGGGATTGTCGCGTATGCTGAATCCAATTCCTGCCGCCGCCAAATCATCCTGAAACACTTTGGCGATACAGATTCTGCGGAAGTGGCCGATTGCTGTGACAACTGTCGGGTTCAGCGAGCAGACCCGAGGCGACGTCCTGAGCTTGTCGAAGGATCCAGCGGGAACTTGGAGCAGATGAATCACGGGGAGCGCGCCGCACTGGTCATCCTGGATTGTATCCGCCGAGTACAGATCAAAGTTGGGCGCGAAAAACTGGCGCAGGTTTTGCACGGCTCGAAGGCGCAGGACATTCTCAAATTTCACCACGATAAAAATGTGTATTATGGCCGGCTGGTGGCGATCAAACAAAGCGACATCGAGGCGCTGATCGGGCAGTTGATCGAGATGGGATACATCAAGGTCATCGGCGGCGAGTATCCAATTTTGAGCCTGACGCCGCGCGGCGAAAACGCCGTCCAGCAAAAAGAGAGCATCGCCGTGAGACCTCCGAGGTCTTTGAAGACTTCGGAAGTCTTGAAGGCCAAAGCCAAACTCGAAGCCGGCGGCACGGTGGAATATACGGCGAAACTGTTTGCCGAGGGACTGAAACCGGAGCAAATTGCGCGCGAGCGCGGGCTGGCGATTGGCACGATTTACACGCATTGTGCGCAACTAATTGCAAATGGCTCACTCGAACTTTCGCAGGTTGTTTCGCGTGAGGTGCAAACGCAAATCGAATCGGCCATACAGAAGGTCGGCTCAGTCGAGGCGCTGGCACCCATTAAAATGCTGTTGCCTGATTGGATTGATTACGGCGTGATCCGCTGTGTTGTCACTGTCCGGCAGACTTCCGAAGTCTCCAGCATCGTACCTGTAGGAGAGACTCCGGAAGTCTCAAACCCTTCAAGCATATCTGTTGAACAGGTCGTAGCGCTTGGCGAATCAAAATCCCCCCACGCCGTTCCAAAATTGATTGACGCCCTTGAAAGTGAAAGTGGCAATGTTCGCAGGTTGGCGGCATCCGCGCTTGGAAAAATCCGAGACCCAAGAGCGGTTATACCTTTGTTGATTTTGCTTGAACATGAAAGTAAACCGCAAGCACGGCAATATGCCGTCAAAGCATTGGGCGCAATTGGCGACAAACGTGCAGAGAAACTTCTCCAGCAAATTGCAGAAAACGAAGATGAAATGTACTACACACGCGACTCGGCAAAAGTTGCTCTCAAACAGCTTCATCGAACTATAATGCCTCCTGCCCCCATCACACCGTCCTCCAGTTACGAATTGCGCAATACGGATCACGCAACACGCACCCCGCAACACGCATCACCTATCTCGCAACCTGACGATATAGACTCCTTCCTCACGCGCTCCCATCCCCGCCCACTGACCGGCACGTGGCACTTCGGCTGGGCGCTGGGATTTCACAGCCGCATTTCGGGAAGCGAGTGGTCGCGTAGCGGCGTCGGTGATTTGACCTATCGTTTGAAATATGATTCAGATACAACCGTCCTGCCCGCCTTGATCCAACAAACGCTCGATTTGTTTCAAGCACATCCCGAACTCGGACAAGTAGATGTTATTGTTCCGGTCCCATCTTCGACGGAGCGAAAAGTCAATCCAGTCCATGTGTTTTGCGAAGCGTTGGCGGGTAAAATCAAGATACCCCTGCAAACGTTCGTTGCCAAGACCCGCCAGACCCAGCCGCAAAAAGAGATGAAAACCCTCGCTCAGAAACGCGCCAATGTCGCGGGAGCCTTTGCCTTGCGCGGTGAAATCAAAGGCAAACGCGTGCTTCTCGTAGACGATCTGTTCGACTCAGGCGCAACGCTTGATGAAATCACCCGCCTGCTCCTGAAACATGGCGCGAGCCGCGTCAACGTCCTCACCCTCACTCGCACCATTCATTCCGACGCGTAACGCAAGTTGGCAATTTGCGAAAGCGTTGGACAAATTGCCAATTTGTCCTACAAACCCATGACACTTTCCCCCGACTCTCTCACCCTCCTTCTCCTCTGTTCCCAACTTGGATTGGACGATGACACCGTCAAGCCGTTGACCTTGCGCGAATGGAATCCGCTCGTGCGAAAAATGCAAACCGCGTCACTTCGACCGGCTGATTTGCTGGGACTCTCGCAGGCAGATTTACAAACCCGTCTCGACCTCCCAATGGAACACGCAACCCGCATCACGCAATTGACAGAACGTGCGAACGACCTGCAAGATGAACTCAACCGCCTTGCCAGCCTCGGCATTTATCCCCTCACCCGAGCGGACTCAGATTATCCCGAACGTTATCGCCAGCGATTGAAAGACTCCGCGCCTGCCGTTTTATTCTATGCCGGCGAAAAAGCCTTGCTCGGTCAACCTGGCATCGCGGTGGTAGGTTCGCGTCATTTGGATGAAGCGGGACAGGAGTGTGCGCGCTTCGTCGGTAACGCCTGCGGCATGTCTGGCTTGGTCTTGTATTCGGGCGGAGCGAAAGGCGTGGACACCATCAGCACAGACTCCGCGCTCGAGGCGCGCGGAACCGCCGTCAGCGTGCTGGCGGATAGTTTAACGAAAGCAGGCAAAAGTCAGAAAGCAGCGTTGAGTCGGGGCGATTTATGTCTGGTCACGCCGTATAGTCCGAATGCCGGGTTCTCCGTCGGCGCGGCGATGGGTCGCAATCGTTTGATTTATACTTTGGCTGATTATGCCATCGTCGTCGCCTCCGACGCGGAAACGGGCGGCACATGGGCCGGTGCGACCGAAGCGCTCAAAAATGGCTGGCTTCCCGTTTTTGTTTTAGAGCATGATGCCATGCCTGAGGGCAATAAAATGCTTTTGCAAAAAGGCGCGCTGGCGTTTCCACATCCGTTCAAAAAGCCGCCAGTCAAATTACCTGATTGGATGAAGGAAAAGGCCGCGAGTTTGCCCCTGCGGCAACCCAGCCAGCCGGGTTTGTTTTAGATGTCCACTTACCCAGATTACGTTCACCAAATGTTAGCCCGCGCGCGGGACGAAGGCCAGTGGCACGCGGCCCAGTCCGACGCGGCTGGAATCTGTTTTGATGTCCTCGCGCTTTTCCCGGATTGTGAAGAAGCAACGGAACTGGTTTATCAACTATTTTGCGATGGGTGGACACTGCCATCAGCCGATGAAGAGATTCGCCGCGTCCGCAGGGAGAATACAAAAGAAAGGACTGCGTCTTATCGTCCCAGCATTGACCCGCAACTGGCAAGTCTCTTCACGGCATCCATTCCACTTGAAAATGAAAAGTCATTGCCTACTCTTGTGGATTGGAGTTTTTTGGACAAAGACGACGGCCAGCT
Organism: Anaerolineales bacterium; assembly: GCA_030018695.1. GTDB lineage: Bacteria > Chloroflexota > Anaerolineae > Anaerolineales > Villigracilaceae > CG2-30-58-95. The sequence goes on along the minus strand of JASEHI010000001.1, from coordinate 13,286 downwards.
TGGCGAACCTGCGGAGTGGGTCAAATTACACCTTTTTGAGTCCACCGGCGCTCAATGCAGAATTTCCCGGTCGGCCTGCTCGGCTTCCTGATAGATCTTTTTGACTTCCGCCTTCATCTCAGCAGTGACGCCTGCGGTCAAGGGAATGAACTTGACCAGGTCGCGCGCCTGCCGCAAAAAATCCTTGATTCTGCTGGATTTTGTGGTTGGGTTATGTTTTGTCCAAACCGTCCACGAATTTTCACGAATAAACGAATGAAAATGCATCAATTCGAGCATTCGTGGTCTTATTCGTGGATGGTTGACGACGAAACCACAAATTCCGTCAGAACCAGAAAAATCCTTGACGTGCGCGATGTAGGAAAAATCAGCGCGTCCGCCTTCGGCAGGCACGGGATATTCGCGTGCTTTTTGGATCAAGGCGCGGGCGCGGACAATGCGTTCAGCGGCGGGGATAAGTTTGGACATAATTAATATTTTTCACGATTTATTCAGCGCGGCCTCCTTGAGCTGGACTCCAAATATCAGGCAGATGACCATCAGACCGATCAGGGCAAGCAGAGGCATGGTCATCGAACCCGTCGCGGGCGATTTGAAGGAGTCCATGCCGAGGATGAAGGCGATGCCAGAAATCTGTCCCATCAGCAGGGGGATGATCACTGCGCCGAGAATCCCGCCGAAGATCATCAAGCCGCCCGCATCGCCTGCCTGCGTGGCGGAGAAATGTCGAGGCGACAGGATTTGCTCGATCCAGGTTGTGACTCACCTTTAAGGTGACTATCACCTCTTCGCTAACACGGCAGTCAACGATGCTCAGGGCATGGATTTACAGCAAAGGATCGCCGGGATAGTAGTAACTTAAATTCTTTCGATTATCGTCGCTGTCGCCATGCCGTGACCGATGCACATGGTCTGCAGGCCATATTTCGCCTTGCGGCGCTGCAATTCGTAGACCAGCTTGGTCATCAGGATGGCGCCGGTCGCGCCGACCGGGTGTCCATGGGCGATGGCTCCGCCGTTGGGGTTGACGCGCGCCGGATCGGGTTTAAGTTCCTTCTCCCAGGCCAGCACCACGCTGGCAAAAGCCTCGTTGATCTCGATCACATCCATGTCCGCCAGCGTCAGGCCGGCCATGCTCAAGACCTTTTCCGTGGCCGGGATGGGCGCGTCCAGCATCAGAACCGGATCCGAGCCGACCACCGTCCGGGCGAGGATGCGCGCCAGCGGCGACAGGTTGTAACGCCCGACTGCTTCGGGTGAGGCCAATAGTACGGCTGCGCTGCCGTCGCTGATCTGGCTGGAGTTGGCAGCGGTAACCCCCCCATCTTCTTTGAAGGCCGGTTTGAGGGCGGCCATCTTCGCCCGGTCGGGCGGCATGCGCACGCCCTGGTCGGTGGTGAAGCGGCTGCCATCCGATAAATCTACTGGCAGGATCTGGCTCTCAAAATAACCGTTTTGGATGGCCTGGCCGGCGCGCAGGTGACTCTGGTAGGCGAAATCGTCCAATTCGTCGCGGTCCAGGCGCCACTTCTCGGCCATCATCTCGGCGCTGATGCCTTGATGGACCAACGCGTAGGGGAAATCCTTCGGCCACTCGGCGGGATAATCGGCCCCGATCGGCTGGTGTGACATGATCTCCGTCCCACCCGCGGCGACCAGGTGCATGTCACCGGCCAGGATGGCTTGCGCGGCGAAGTGGATGGCCTGCTGGGACGATCCGCACATGCGGTTCAGGGTGGTGGCCGGGACGTGAACTGGGTAACCGGCCTTGAGTACCGACATGCGTGCCAGGTTCGCACCCTGGTCGCCGACCGGTGTGACCACACCCCAGACGACATCTTCCACCCGCGCCGGGTCAATCCCGGCGCGGCGCACGACCTCCACCAGTACGCGCGCGGTCAGGTCAACTGGCAGGAACGGGAATAAAGCGCCGCTGGGTTTTCCTACGCCAATAGGCAGGCGGACGGCGGATACGATGAAAACATCGCGTGTTTCGTTCATTGCTACCTCCTCGGAAAGTAAAGAGTGATGAGTGACTTCAGAGATCAGGGCAAAGGATGCTCATTGCCGAGTAGGTGCTGCGCATAGTGCTCGATGACGCAGGCATGCAGCCATCCGGCAATGCGTTTATTCTCCAGTGCGCCGTCCGGCAACTCAGCCACCAGATCGAGCAGCGCTTCGCGCAGGTTTTCGTAATGCGCCAGCAGATCGCTTTCGCTCCAATCGCGATACTCAGCCAGCGCCTCGGCATTGAAGGCATCTATATCGTACTCACGGCTGGGCGGATCGTGGGACTCTAACACGGCGGTGATGATCTCGAGCGCCTCCTCCCACCAGGCAATGATGTGCGCCAACAGATCGTGGAAGCGCGGGTAACCCTCCCGCTCCAAAAAAGCACTCTGCCCGGCCGGCGACAGTCCGTTGAACTTTCCCACGTACTCCCGCCAACCGGTTTGCAAAGCATCGAAAAGTTGCTGGCTGGTAATATTGGGCATGATGCCTCCTCACTTGTGAACGGCATTGATAAAATCGGCCAGCAAACCATAGGCGGTGGTCGCGGGTCCCGGATCGGTCTCGACGATGGAAAGCAGGCCGAGCACGTCGGTCTCGAACTCGACAAGAGAAGTTGTGCCATCTATATTGTACATCGGGGAGTTGGGAAAAAGCAACTCTGGCCAGACACGCGCGGTGACGCTACCACCCTCGCGCCGCGCCGAGCAGACCAGTTTCCAGCGTTTGCCCTCGACTTTGGCGGCCGCGATTTTCTCCCGCGTTATCTCACGGATGCCCTTCCGCTCCACCTGCTGCGGCTTGAGGGGAGTATCCATCAATACGGTGACCAGCGCGGCGACCTTGACGGCTGCGTCCCAGCCGTCCACGTCGGCGGAGGGGTCGGTCTCGGCGATGCCGATGGACTGGGCATATTTCACAGCCTGATCGAAAGTCTCCCCATTTTCCATGCGCGTCAGGATCAGGTTGGTGGTGGAGTTCAACACGCCGCGCAAGGATTGCAATTGTGCGGCGGGCAGCGTGGAGCGAAAGAGCGAAAATATGGGCGCGCCGTCCATCACAGTGGACTCGAAGAAAAAGCGTCGCTCTTTCGCCCTCGCCAGTGCGGTCAGTTCGCGGTAGGCGTGAACGACCGGGCCTTTATTGGCGGTGATGGCGTGCATGTTGTTTTCCAGCGCTAACCGGAGATGTGTAATGGCAGGTTCACCAGTGGCATGATTGACCGGTGTATTCTCGAATAACACCTCGGCAGGGCATTTTCGGATGAAATCGAGGGAATCAGTAATTGGTAAATTAGTAAACTGGTCGAGGGATTGGCCGGATTCGAGGGCCGCCAGGACTCTGGTAAGGTCGAGGCCAGCGGGGTTGATCGCCGTGCCATGCCGTCCGGTCGCGATGCCAGTGACCGTGAAGGTGGTGTCGTAGCGTGTATATAGTTCGGCCTCTTTGCGCATGAGCAAGCGGGCAAACTCACGACCAACATTTCCAAAACCAAGTAAGGCGAGTTTGTAGTGCATGTTCACTCCGTTTTTAGGTTTGCAGGTTGAAACGTGCCAACATGCCAACCTGTCAACTTGCAAACGTTATAAGGGCGGATATGGAAAGGCGCGCCTGTCTTCCGGCGGATGTGGGAAGATGGGGTTGGCAAGCAAACGCTCAGTACGCGAGGCGAGGGCGGTGATTTCGTTTAGGCTGAGATACGGCTCGAGGGCGGGATGCAGGCTTCCGGTCGGAGAAAGTGTCGAGCGGAAAACAGACAGGGCGGAGAGTAAATCCTCGGCTATCGCTTCCCCGGCATAATTCCAAAGCACCGTCCGCAATTTATCCTCTTCGTGAAAACACAGGCCGTGGTCAATCAAGTAGAGGCGACGGGTGCGTTTCTGCCGAGTAGGTGCTTCGCAGATGAGGAAGTGGCTGCCCTTGCGGTCGGCATTGTTGACCAGCAGGTCGAAGAGGGCAGCCGGGCGCAGGCGCAGGCGGTCGGCGGGCGTGAAGGTGAAGTAGTGATAGTTGGGATTGTAGTCAATGAACTGCTGGAGCGAGCCGCGGCCGAAGGGGCCGTCGCGCAGCACGGTGAGCGGGACAAAGCCAAAGCCGAGCGCTTCGCTGACGAGGTATGCCGCCACCTCGCGCCCGGCGAGGGAGGCTTCGGGAAAATCCCACAGCGGGTTCTCACCGCGTTGTGGTTTGTAGACCGCCGGGATTTCCGCGCCTTCATGATGCACGGTGACGAGGAAAGTGTAATTAGAGCCGAGCAGGAACTGCCCTTGCAGTTCAATCTCTCCCTCCTGCAGGGCAGCCTTCAATTTACCAAATGTGGGTTTTGTGCTATCCAAGTTCGAGTATTTCCTTTACCAGAAAGGAAAGATTGGGAAGATCGAAAATCTGCGCAAGGAAACGGCTGTAGGCCTCCAGCGACTTTAGCGGATTTTCTGGCATGGCTAACAGGCTGGCTGAAATCGCAAAGTCTCAGCGAGTTCGCGCTTTTTGAGTTGTTCGGTATAAGCCTTCTTGCGGCGCAGCCAGGTTTCGTAAACGCCCTTCCAGCGGCTGAAATCGGAGCGCGTCTCGTCATACTCATCGAAACGAGCCAGTTTGCCCGTCATGAGCGCTTGATAGAAATCATCACTCAAGACGCCGTACTTCTCTTCGTAGAGCGTCAGCCGGCGTTCGAGCAATTTCATCTCGATCACCAGTTCGTGAATTTCCATTTCGACCTCCAACTCATTGCCCGTATTGTACTACCGAACACATCAATGCTTATGCCCGTTCTTCTTGGGACAAAAATGTCCTTCCGGCTCCATCGGCCCCCCGCATTGCGGACAGATCGGCCGCCCGCGGCTGGCGACTTCCACGCTCCAGCGCGCCAGCGCACGAATCTGTGAGCGGGTGCACCAGAAACGGGCGACCGCGGCCTCATCGGGGTCGGTCCCTTCGAGGACGACCTCGCGCACAAGCAGGACGACCATATCCTGCTCGCTATCATAGCCAATGCTGATCTCTCCGACACGGAAGAGTGGGTCAACCGGCGGGCTGATGTGCATCTGCGCTTCGAGATAATCGGCAGAGGCCTGCGGCAAGGTGGGGATCTGTCTGGCAATTTCAGCCAGGAATTGCTCGATACCCACCGCCAGCGACTGGAGCTGGATCTTCTCGATGATGATCGTCACCGGCTGGGGATCGCTCTCCTGCCAGCCCTGGATATAGAAGACACGTTGACCGGGCGCGCCGATGGCATCCGCGCTGATGTGAGTGACAGGGTTGAGGTCGAGTTCGAAGCGGGGCATGAGGGGAGTATACCAGAAATTGACCTAACCCCCTTCCCTACAAGGGAAGGGGGTCAGGGGGATAGGTCAAAGGTCGTGCTATAATTCGGCCAGACAGCCTAAAGGAGTGAGCCATGTACGACCGCCAAGAACTCGACCAACTGCGCCAGTCGCTGGAAAAGTGGGAGAAGACCAGCCTGAACAAGACGCTGACGAATATGCCGGAACGGCAGGAACAATTCATCACCACCTCTTCCGAGCCGGTGGAACGCCTCTACACCCCGCTCGACATCCCCGAGATGGATTACATACGCGACATCGGCCTGCCCGGCGAGTATCCCTACACGCGCGGCGTCCACCCGACGCTTCATCGCGGCAAACTGTGGACGATGCGCATGTTCGCCGGTTTCGGCACCGCTGAAGAGACCAATGCCCGCTTCAAGTACCTGCTCGAACAGGGTCAGACCGGACTCTCCGTCGCCTTCGACCTGCCGACGCTGATGGGCTACGACAGCGACGCGCCCGAAGCGCTGGGCGAATTCGGCAAGTGCGGCGTGGCTATCTCGTCACTCAAGGATATGGAGATTTTGCTGGCAGATATTCCGCTGGACAAAGTATCCACCAGTATGACGATCAACTCGCCGGCGGCGATCATCTGGGCGATGTACATCGCAGCCTCCGAGAAACAGGGCGTGCGTCCCGACCAATTGCGCGGCACGCTCCAGAACGACATCCTGAAAGAGTATATCGCCCAGAAAGAGTACATCTTCCCGCCGGAGCCTTCGATGCGCCTGGTGGTGGACACCATCCAGTTTGGCGCGACGACCGTCCCGCAGTGGAACACGATTTCGATTTCCGGATATCATATCCGTGAAGCCGGCGCGACCGCTGCCCAGGAACTGGCCTTCACTCTCCTGGACGGCATGGAATACGTGCGCTGGGCGCTCCGGCGCGGCCTGGATATTGACGACTTTGCCCCGCGCTTATCCTACTTCTTCAATGCCCACAACGACTTCTTCGAAGAGATTGCCAAATACCGCGCCGCGCGGCGCATCTGGGCGCGCGAGATGAAGGAGACCTTCGGCGCGAAAAACCCGCGCTCCTGGCTGATGCGCTTCCACACGCAGACGGCGGGCGTCTCGCTGACCGCCCAACAGCCGGAGATCAACGTGGTCCGTGTGGCGATTCAGGCGCTGGCAGCGGTTCTCGGCGGGACCCAGAGCTTGCATACCAATTCCCTCGACGAGGCGCTCGCCCTGCCCTCGCAACAGGCTGCCACCATCGCCCTGCGCACCCAGCAGATCATCGCCGAGGAATCTGGAGTGGCGAACACCATAGACCCGCTGGGCGGCTCGTTCTTCGTCGAGGCGCAGACGAAGCGCATCGAGGCGCAGGCCTACGATTACTTCCGCCGCGTCGCGGATCTGGGCGGCGTCCTGCCGGCCATCCAAAGAGGCTTTTTCCAGAGCGAAATCTCAGATGCGGCCTATCGCTATCAGCGCGAGATTGACGCCAGCATCCGCAAGATTGTCGGCGTGAACGCCTACACCGAAGATAAGCCGCTGACCATCCCGCTGCTCGAAATGGACCCGCAGGGTTACGAACGGCAGGCCGCGCGTCTGGCAAATGTCCGCCAGAGCCGCGATAACGGCCGCCTCGGGCAGAGCCTCGACCGGCTGCGGATCGCCTGTCAGGGAACGGAAAACACCATGCCGTTAATTATGGATGCAGTGCGCGCATACGCCACCCTGGGGGAGATCATCGGAGTGATGAAAGAAGTGTTTGGGAAGTACGAGGAACCGACCTGGATTTAATGTCAAGTAAAGGGGGACAACTGAATATTCCAACATCGAGAAGCGATTTCTCGTTTTTCGGGTTATAAATGTTACCGTTATTGATCGGCAAGGAGTGACAAGCGATGAGTGATAATTTGATTTCAGCTAATTTGGACGGGACGACCCCGTCGTTTTTCGAGCGTCCACAAGTGAGGCAGGGAATGATCCCCGTCGCGGGCGGGATCCCGTTTGGGATCGAGCGGGTTTCAAATTCCGAGGTCGGAATCGGCGGTGCGTACGGCGCCTGGGGGGCAAGTTACGATAACGCAAGCCTGAAAGATTTAATAAAAACCCGCCTGGGCGAATCGCTGAACGATGGCGAAAGTATGGATCTGGCGGATTTGGGTTTCGTCAACCGGCACCACATCCCGGATTTGACCGCTGAAGAGCATCTTGAATTGGAAGTCGCAGTCGGCTCCCGGTTGCTGGTCGAAGCTGCCCTCGCCAATGGCTGGGGTCCCGGTGAAGTCCAGGCTGTGCTGATCGGCATGAGTGGACCGGTGGCCGATGACTACGTCGCGCAAATTTGCCGGCGGGCTGGCATCCCCGACAGCACCTTAAAAGTCAGCGTACACAAGGCATGCGATAGTTCGGTGGGCGGGTTGAACCTGGCCCTGAATCCCGGACTGACTGCCGCCGGGCAGACGAACATAGCTGAGGAGTTATATGGCAAGAAAGTCCTGGTCGGCGGGATCGAGGGGTTGAGCCGTTTCACCAGGCGCACCCGGGATAAAAACGCGCTTCAATTATTCGGGAATGGTGCCGGCGTGATCGGGGTGATCCCCGGGAAAACCATGAAGTTCCTGGTGGGTAAAAATCACGAAAATTTCGACGAGGATGGCGTGCTGGCTGTGCATATGTATTACCCCCACTCGGGCCAGAGAATCGCCGGGCGCTCGCTGGTTGAAGTGTCGCAAGACGGTCAGTCGCACATCCGTGTGGCTGGGCTGATGCATGAACCGGAAAATGGCGATCCGATCGCCATGGCCGGGCTGATGGGGATGGTAAAACTCTTCGTGCGGACAGGCGTCCAGGTTGTTACTGAAGTCCACCAGGCGTATCAGCGGCTGATGGATAAACTGGGCATGCCAGATAAACCCATCGCGGTAGCCATTGTCCACCATGCCAACTATAAAATCAACAAGCTGAAGGAAAAGCATCTACTTAGAGAAGGCATAAGTTTTCCGATGCCCTGGCTGCTGAGTGACTTCGGCAATGTCAGCGCGGCATCCAATATGATCGCCTTCTTACGCCAATTACCCAGCCTGAAACCCGGCGATCACATCTTGTTCGACGGGTTTGGAGCCGGGACGTATTACGATGTGCTGGCTGTTGCGCTGGCAGGCTGAAGAGCGCGCCTATGTGAGTGCACTATACGGCATAACCAACACCGGGTGCGTTTCATTTCAGTTGGAACAACCGTCCCGAAGGTTTGAAAAACGGCCAAAGTCTCTCAATTCAACCTTCGGGACGTTCTTCTTTCAACTCATTTGAAACACACCCCCAACACCTCTCGCCAGGGGGCTATTAATTTCTGCAACCCTCACCAACGCCATGCGTATATTTAGGCAGAACGACCCACTCAGGAGCCACATTGAACGACGAAATGGCCTGGATCGTACAGGCGCAAAACGGCAGTGACGAAGCCTATACTAATCTGGTTGAGGCTTACCAGACTCGGGTCTACAACCTGTGTTACCGGATGTTGGGCGAGCCAGAGGCGGCCGAGGACGCGGCCCAGGAGACCTTCCTGAAGATTTACCAGAACCTGGCGCGCTACGACCGGAGCCGGCCCTTCGCCACCTGGCTGCTCGCCATCGCAGCCCATCACTGCATTGACTGCCTGCGACGCAGACGCTTCACAATATTCTCGATTGACGAGGATGACGAGGCGCAGATGGAACTCCCCGACCGCGCCGCACCCGACCCGGAAACGGAAACCGTCCGCCGGCAGGAACAAGCCCACCTTCAACAGTTGCTCCAATCCCTCAATCCGACCGACCGCGCCGCGCTCGTCCTGCGTTACTGGCAGGATTGCTCCGAAATCGAGATCGCCCAGGCCCTGTCGCTGACTGTCCCGGCGGTCAAGAGCCGGCTGCACCGGGCGCGCCGCGAACTGGCGAAACTATGGGAAGAAGAGGCGTCCTGCGCCGGCACGGAAAGGAGGCCGCATGAATCACCAGCCTTTTGAAAATTGGATGCTCGCAGACCAGGCGCTGACCGCCGAACAAAAGCGCCAATTACAAGCTCACCTGCGAATGTGCACGCGATGCACTGCGCTGGCGGAGGTCAACCTGGCGTTACACTCGGCCAGACTGGTCGCGCCGGCCTCGGGTTTTGTTGACCGGTTCCAGGTCCGGCTGGCGGCGCAGCGCAAGACACAACGCCAACACAATTTCTGGGGTTTTTTTATCCTGGTCATCACCGTGATGGCGGTCCTGCTCTGGCTCGGCTGGCCGCTCCTGGCAGCCGTGTACAATTCGCCGGCAGAAATCTTGTCCGCCTGGTTATCCTATCTGCTGGCGCTCTGGTTTTCACTTCAGGCGCTCAGTGAAGCCGGAACGGTATTATTGCGCGTCATACCGGCTCTCCTCCCGGCGTATTTTTGGGCGCTGATCGCTTTCGCGTTCGCCGGCTGGAGTCTGCTGTGGGCTTTTTCGATTTGGAAATTTGCGAGAATTACGCCGAGTAGGCCTTCGGCAAGGAGTGTGAGATGAAACCTGTAAAATTACTTTCGTTCTTCCTGCTGTTGGCGCTCGTCTTTGCGCCGCTCCAATCCGCTTCAGCCAAAGGGCTGGCCGAAGGCAAGGTTATTTTCGGCGACAGTTACACATTGAAAAGCGGCGAAACTCTCAACGGCGATCTGGTTGTATTCGGCGGTTCGGCAAACATAGAAAAAGGCGCTAAAGTGGAGGGCAATGCTGTCGTCATTGGCGGCAGCCTGGTAGTTAACGGAGAAGTGACCGGCGACGTGGCGGTTGTGGGCGGCGCAGTGACCCTGGGCGCCGAATCGCGCGTACGCGGTAACCTGTCCACGGTCGGTGCAATGCTGACGCGCTCTGAAGGTTCGCGAGTGGACGGCGAGATCTTCAACACAGCCACTTCCTGGCAGCATGGAGAAAACGGGACGCAGACGCCTCAAACCACGCCGAGTGTGCAGATCAATTTCCAGCCGTTCTGGACGGTCGTTAACGTCATCGGACAGGCGCTGGCATTGGGCATCCTGGCGATGCTGGTGATGCTCTTCCTGACGCCGCAGACGCAGCGCGTGGGGCAGGCCATTGTCGGCCAGCCGGTCATCGCCGGACTGCTGGGCTTGCTGACCGTGGTGCTGGCCCCGTTGGCCCTGGTCTTGCTCATCATCACCATCCTGCTCATCCCGGTGGCGCTGGTCGCCGTCATTGCCCTTGCGCTGGCTGCCGTCTTTGGCTGGATAGCCATCGGCCTGGAGATTGGAGAACGCTTCACCAAGGCCATCAAACAACAGTGGCACCCATCGCTGGCCGCCGGGCTGGGCACCTTCCTGCTGGCCCTGGTCGCGAACATCATCGGCCTCATCGTCTGTGTGGGCTGGCTGGCGCCCTTCCTGGTGACCATGCTGGGCATTGGCGGCGTGATCATGACTCGCTTCGGGGCGCGCCCGGCAGAGTCGCCTGTTGCAGCCACAAACTAGAATCTACCGGCCGGGCCGGTCGCCCCGCTGAAAGAACCCGTTTTCTTCGAGAAAACGGGTTCCTGGTGATTGACAAAAAACACAAGTCCACCCCCTCGCTGAGTCTTTTTCACATTGCTATAACCCCTGGCCTGCGGTATGATTGCATGTGTGAGCGTGCATTGGTGGAAGGAGTGAATGCAATGGGTAAAGTCATCACGATGGAAATTCCCGAACACTGGCTGCAAGGGCTGGATGTCGAAGAGGCGGTTTTTATGCAAGAAGTCATCCAGCTTGGCATTTATCAACTCAAAGTACGGCGGGCGCTGGAGATGTACAAGGCGCATGTCGGGTCGTTGGGTTATATTGCTGAAAAATTTGGCCTGTCGAAGCGAGAGTTGATCGAGGCTGCGCGGGAGCGCGGCATCGAGCCTTCCTTCGATGAGCAGACTGTGTGCGAGGAACTGGGATAATGACCTCGGTTGAACCTGTCGTCAGCAATGCTGGCCCGCTGATGGTGCTGGCTAAACTGAATCTGCTTCACTTGCTAAAAGAACTCTACGGGCGTGTTCGTATTCCCCGCTCAGTGTACGAGGAAGTTGTGATAGAGGGGCTGCGCCAGGGATACGAGGATGCCCGAACGCTAAAGCTCTTCATGGATCAAATGAATTGGATGCCGGAAGAGGTAACCGCTACACCGCGCGAATTGCAAACCGTTCATTTGGATAGGGGTGAACGCGACACGCTGGCGTTGGCGATTTCCCTCGGCAAGGGACTGGTGTTGATGGATGAGACCGCCGGGCGAGAGGTTGCCCGTTTCCTCGATGTGACTGTTCGTGGTTCGTTGGGTGTCTTGGTTGAGGCGTATCGCAAGTATTTGATCAGCGCCGACCAGTTGCGGCTGTACTGCGCAGAACTTGGCCGCCGGAATGATGTCTGGATCAACCGGACGCTGGTAGAGAGGTTATTGCAAGAAGTCTTGGGTGAGTAACCTTCGCCAGTCGTTTGCCTCATTCAGGAAAAAAAGTCTATGATCCCGCAACAGAAAACCCCCCTTCACCCGAACCCTCCACCGCTGATCCGCGTCTCCGGTACGCACCGCGAGATAGGCCGTCAGATCGGCGAAGCCTGCACGCCCCAAGTCCTCCACAGCCTGGAAAATGCCAGGCAATTGTTCGAAGATTCCTACGAACAATTGGAATTGACCTGGGAAGGGGCCAAGATCCAGGCGCGCAAGTATATGCCCTTTGCCCAGGAACGCTATCCTCAATATATTGATGAAATCATCGGCATTGCCGAGGGTGCGAAAGTACACTTCGATGACCTGGCCGTACTAAACGCCATGGAGGCTGTGACCTCGGACGCATTGCACTTGACCCGCTGTACCAGCTTGGCGGTCAACGGCGAGCGCACTGCCGACGGTCACGTGCTGGCAGCTCACAATGAGGACTGGGTGCCGGAGGATGAGGGCGATGTCTTCATCGTTCACGTGACGCCGAAGAGCGAGCCTCCTTTCCTGGCGATGACCTACGGCGGGTTGCTGCCCAACATCGGCATCAACGCCTATGGCATCATGCAACTCTGCGATTCGGTCTACCCGAGTGACTCGCGCATCGGGATTCCCCGCACAGTCAACTCAAGGGCAGTGTTGGCTGCCAAAACGCCCAGCGAGGCCATCAATCACATGCTGGCTCCGCGTCGCGCCGCAGGCTACAGTCACCTCTTGATCCACGAGAGCGGTGAAATGTACAACGTGGAGGTGTCTGCCCGGCGCTTTGCCATTCTGTACGGCGAAGACGGCTATCTGGCGCACACGAATAATTACCTCGCCGAAAATATGACCGTCATCGAGGACGAACCGGAAGAATTGGTCAGTTCGCGGGTGCGCTATTTCCGCGCCATGGGCTTGCTCAAACGCATCCCGCTGCATACGCTCAAATCGCTCCAGGCGATCCAACGCGATCATGTTAATTTTCCCAATTCGATTTGCAACCATTCGATTGACGACCAAAATCCCCTGGATCGTGAGAAGACGATCAACGCCATGGTCATTGATCTCACCGTGCGCGAGATACACATTGCCTGGGGCAACCCGTGCGAGAATCCGTATCACACCTATCATTTGGATGCGTGAAAACAAAGTGGAGGTCTTTATGCGTTTCGGCATCATGGCTATGCAACTCAATGCGCTCATCCCGCCGAGAGTGCCAGCCGAGCAGATTATGGCGAACATCACCGGCTTCGATCATGCCGGACTGGCGCGAAATCTGGCGAGTCACGGCTTCAACCCCATCGAACTGGGCGGCGACTTGAGCCTGTTCCTGCCCCACACCTTCAATCCCGAATCCATCCAAAAACTGGCCGACCTCACGGCGGAAGGTATTTCCTACACCGTCCATTTACCGCTGTGGTCGGTCGAGCCTTCCACGCCGCTGACACAGGTTCGGCGGGGGTCGGTGGAGGCAGTCATTGAGATCCTCAAGGCGACCATGCCGCTGGAGCCGGAAGTATACGTGTTGCACG
>JASEHI010000019.1 GCA_030018695.1 Anaerolineales bacterium | reverse complement strand
CAATTCAACCTATTCTACCGCTTTTTTAGCGTCTTCCACACCTTCTCCGGCGTGACCGGATTTTCGTCAATATTCACTCCAACTGCATCCAGTATCGCATTTCCCACCGCAGGCGCAACCCCATCCATCGGGATCTCGGCCACAGCCTTGACCCCAAACGGGTGGCTCGGCTCGAAGGTCTCGACGAAGATGGTCGTCAGTTCGGGCATCTCATCGGCGCGGAAGATGTGATAGTTGGCGAAGTCGCGCTCGCGGGCGACACCTTTTTCATCATACACCATTTCCTCGCAGACGGCGTAACCGAGCGCCTGCGTCATGCCGCCTTCAATCTGGCCGGAGGCGGTCTGCGGGTTGACGATGACGCCGCTATCCACCGCCATGACCAGTTTGTCCACCGTCACCGCGCCGGTCTCGGTGTCCACGGTCACCTCGGCGAACTGGGCGGCAAACGGCGGGGGCGAGACTGGTGAGACATAGGACGATACGGCCATGATCTGTTCCTGGTCGCTGTGATGCAGGGCATTCAGGGCAACTTCAGCCAGTGTCACGAAACTGCCGTCAGGGCCAGTGACTTTGCGGTCAGCCAGTCTAACGTTCGAACGTTCAAACGTTTGAACGTTGAAACGTTCAGTGAGCATTTTGGCGGCGCGCAGTTTGATGCGTTCGGCGCATTGCTGGGCCGCCTTGACCACCGCCGCGCCGGAGATATAGGTGGTAGACGAGGCATACGCGCCTTTGTCGAATGGGGTGAAATCAGTATCGGACGAATGGACCAGGATGTCCTCGGTCGGAATGCCCAGTACCTCGGCCGCCATCTGCGCCAGGACGGTGTCGGAACCGGTGCCCAGGTCCGTCGCGCCGACGAGCAGGTTGAACGAGCCGTCGTCATTCATTTTTAGCGAAGCCCCACCCATATCAAGGTATGGGATGGCTGTGCCTTGCATGACCATTGCGACGCCGATGCCCTTGCGGGCAGCCCGAGGACGGTGGACGGTGGACGGTCCGCGGTCTATGGTCAACCGTCCGGCGCGCCATTCCTCATTCCCGAACTTCTCATCCCACCCAATCGCGGCTTTCCCCTGCCGGACACATTCTTCCAACCCAACCGTGTGGATGATCTCCGGCCTCGGTTCGCGGCCTTCGTTCCAGGCGGTGCTGAATGGGTGGTACTCGCCCGGGCGGATGGCGTTCTTCAGGCGGAATTCGAGTGGGTCGAGAGCGAGGGCGCGGGCGATCTTTTCCATGTGACGCTCGACAGCCCAGTAACCCTGCGGCACGCCGTAGCCGCGATAGGCCCCGGCTGGCACATGATTGGTATAAACCACATCCGCATAAAAACGGATGTTGGGCGACTTGCGGTATTCGTCGTCACCCACGTACAGCGCCATGGATTTGTGTCCGGTGTTGCCGGTCACGGTCAGGGCGTGGCAGCCGTACGCGCCGGTATCTGACAAAACGCGCATCTCGTTGGCGGTGATGGCGCCATCCCGCTTGACGCCGGTCTTCATCCAGATGCGCATCGGGTGGCGCGAGCGGGAGGCGGTGAACTCTTCCTCGCGGCTGTACTCGAACAGCACCGGCCGGCCGGTGGCGATGGTCAGGTGGGCAGCCACGTCTTCGATCAGCACCTCCTGCTTGCCCCCGAACCCCCCGCCGATGCGCGGCTTGATGACGCGGATGCGCTTGACCGGCAGTCCCAGCAGCGGCGCGAGCATCCGCCGGACGTGGAACGGGACCTGGGTGCTGCTGCGGATGACCAGGCGGTCATCTTCGTCCCAATACGTCAGCGCGACGTGCGGCTCGATGTGCGCCTGCTGTACTTTTGGCACGACGTACTCGGCCTCGAAGATCTCGTCCGCTGCGGCGAAGCCCTTGTCCACGCTGCCGATGTCAATGCGGATCTCGGCAGCCAGGTTTTTGGCCGGGTCGCAGACCGCGAACGGGACGTACTCCGGTTCGTCGTGCAGGATGGGCGCGCCGGGTTTCATTGCATCTGCCATATCCAGCACGGCAGGCAGGATTTCGTATTCCACATCAATCAGGCGCAGGGCTTGTTCGGCGATTTCGGGCGTTTCGGCGGCAACAAAAGCCACGCGGTCGCCGACGAAACGCACTTTGTTATCCAGCGAAAAACTATCCAGTGGGCCGGGGATGGGGTCGGATTGACCGGCGGTGGAATAGACCACGCGGGGGATATCCTGCCAGGTCAGCACCGCCGCCACGCCCGGCAGGGCGCGGGCTTTCGAGGCGTCAATCTTCTTGATGCGGCCATGGGCGTGCGGCGAGTGCAGGATTTTGGCGTGCAGCATCCCGCGCATCTCGATATCCGCGGCGAAGGCCGGCTTGCCTTGCGCCAGTTTGATCGCGTCCACTTTTGGCTCTGGCTTGCCGACGGTTTGCCATTTCTGCGTTTCCGGCGCGACAAGGATCTTTGGCGCAACTTTTGTAGTGATCAGTGGCCCGTGATCAGTAATCAGTTCATTATCGGGCGGTGGTATGGGCTCAACCGGAAAACCACTGATTACTGAAAACTGATTACTGATTACTTCGCCTCTTAGAACCGCCGCCGCCCGCAACACCGCCTGCACTGGCTTCGCGTAGCCAGTACAACGACATAAAACACCGGCAATCGCCTCTCGAACTTCGGCCTCGGTGGGATCGGGCGTCTTATCCAGCAGCGCTTTCGCCGCCAGGATTTGCGCCGGGGTGCAGTAGCCGCACTGGATGGCGCCGGTCTCGATGAAGGCCTGTTGTAATGGATGCAAGCCCTCGGTCTTCTTCCAGCCCTGGTCGGGGAATACGCCGAGTCCTTCGATGGTGACGATGGCGTGTCCCTCGGCTTGCGCAGCCAGCATCAGTCCAGAGTTGACCGGCTTGCCGTCCAGCAGGATGGTGTCCGCGCCAGTTAATCCATGCTCATCGCCAAACTTGACGCCGTGGAAGCCGAGTCGGCGCAGGGCGGAGAGGAGGGATTCGGAGGGGGGACAATCGAAAGTGTGGGAAATGCCGTTGATGATGAGGGAAATAACCATGGTTTTCGCTTTCCTGTAGAACAAGTCTGTGGGACAAGTCTATAGACTTGTCCTAATGTGCCACATACGTGTAGGGCCAATCTTGCCAATCGTTGACCAACCCGGCTTTGACTGGATTGTTGATGATATACGCGAGAATGCGCTCGAACTCCTTTTCATTCCGAACCACATGGTCGTAACTTTCGTGCTGCCAGAAAGCGCCTTTCTTACCCAGGAGTTTGGCGCAAGCGTACCCGGTTCGCCCTTTGAGCCGGCGCATGGCGTGGCTGAGTGCCGTGTAGTGTTGTCCGTCTTTCAAAGGCTTCGGTTCAGGGATGCCTTGCTGGTCAATCAGCAGGTGGACGTGATTGCTCATGATGCAGTAAGCGTGCAAGGAATAGTGTTCCGGATGCAGGGCGTGGATGGTGCCGACAACGATTTCAGCAAAGCGCGGTTCCGCCAGCCAGCGGGGACCGTGTTCAGCTGCATCGAGCATCTTATCATACTGCGCGAAAAATTTCTTCTGGAGTTTGTAGCGCTCCTCATACAATTCCTGTCCTTGCAAACGCGCTGTCAGCAAGTGTTCCTGCTGTTCATAATCCTGCCGCATACGTGCCAGCGCATCGAGCGGTAAACTTCCCGCCAGCCGAAATGTGATGAAGTAAGTGGCGTTGAGTGGGTGGTAGTGCGGCAGGTTGCGATAGAAAATTTCAGTCATTGGTTTCTGGTGGGACAAATCTGTGTAGGACAAATCTGCGTAGGACAAATCTATAGATTTGTCCCACAGATGCGCTGGCTCCGACCAACAGCAACCCAACGGCCGCCACGATCAGACTCTGGATGATGGACAACAATCCAATATACAGCGTGTAGAATTCCGGCAGCGTCCAGGTGACGGTGACGCCGTTGAGGGCGAAACTGAGCAGGACGGGCAGCGCCAGCAGGTAAAGCGTGAACCAGACATAGCCGAGCGAAATCTCTGCGGCTGCGCGCGGACTCCGGCGGAAGGCGCGCAGCCCGATCATCGGGATGAACCAGCCGAGGATGACGCCGACCGCGGCAGTCGTCGCGGTGTAGACGATCAGCCACGTCTCGCCTTCGACCGAAGCCAGCGAGTAGCTGCGCCCGTCCAGGATTGCGTAGCGGAAGTTGAAGATCGCCAGATAGAACAGCGCGCCGGCCGCCAGCCAGAGCACTTTCCTGTCCTTGCGAAGATAGAACAGGTAGGCCGGGGTGAAGGCCAGGAAAGCAGCCAGCACGTTGCGCCAGACGCGTTCACGACCCAGCCGGCCGGCGCGCGCCTGTTCCATTGCGGCCTGCGTGGCCGAAACCACTTCTCCGCTCTCTATCCTGGCAGTCGAATGGATCGCCGTTGTGTACGCGGCGAACAATTGACCTTGCTGCACTTTCAGAGCCTCCTGGATGGCCGGCTCCTGCTCCGGCGAAAGAGTAAGCATATCCGTCAGCGCGTGACCCTGGTTGCTGGCGGGGATGCTGGTTCCCAACAGAATGGCGACGGTCGGTGCGACATCCACCATGTTGACGTCGCCATAATTGCCGGGAACCGCACCGGCTCCGGCCAGCACGAACGGCTCGACCAGCGTGACCGGCTCAGGCCCGCCGTGCCCGCCGCGCTCGATCTGCCCGTGGTCGGAGAGTAGGATAACGGTATCCTGTTCGAGGTCCAGGTGTGAGACGATTTCGCCCAGGAGGGCGTCGGCGCGCCGGGCTGCGGCATCCCAGCGCGGGTCGCGCGGGCCGCCCTCGTGATGTCCGGCATAATCCACCTGGTCAATGTGGATGAGGATAAGTTGGTAATTTTCGGTCAGCCAGGGCAGGGCGGCGTCCACAACCAGGCGGTCAGCGGCGGCGTCTTCACCGCGAGTGTAGAATCCGGCATCCACCCCGCTATTGAGCAGCATCCCCTCAAACCAGGCGTAACCGGAGACGGCGGCGCGCAGGCCGGCGCGCTCGGCGGCGGCGAAGATATCATCCTGCGTGAAGGCTCGGACGTGGTCGAAATCGGGCGGGTTGAAGGGCTGGCTGTCGTTGATCTCCGGCCAGGCGCCGCTGAGGATGGTATTCCAGCCGGGGGCGGAGAATGACGGCGGCCGGCTGTGCATCGTGGCGGCGGCAGCCTGCGTCCGCAGTTCGTTCAGGAAGGGCATCACTTCGGGCTTGAGCGAGGTGTCGTAGCGCAGGGCGTCAATCAAAACGATGACGACGCGGCGGCTGAGCGGACTGCCCAATGCTTCGCCGGGCGCGGGCGGGGTATCGGCCAGCGGGGAGCGGTAGGCCTGGGCATCCGCCATCAGATTCGTCGCCCAGAAGAAGGCGCCGATAGCCAGCAGGGGCAGGCCGAGGATGCCGAGAATGATCCAGCGATAGGTTTTCATGTTTGTCCTCACATACTTGACATTTGGTTTCAAAAGTGCTATTCTATAGGCAGATCGGGTGGCTCGGATGAATCCCTTGAAGAAACGCCTGGGTGCAAGCGAGCAGTTGCGGCGACAAGCCCCCCCCGATCTTTTTCGTTTAAATCGCGCAATGGTGTTTTCTCATCCTTCAAATCGCTCCCAACCATCGAGTTTTCAGCTTGCAATCTGATAACTTGCCTCAACTCGTCCAGCTTTCTCCGCGTCCCCGTCCGTTCGTCCACGTAATGCCAATTTTCCCAGCCGTTGCAGGGGGC
The DNA here is from genome assembly GCA_030018695.1 of Anaerolineales bacterium. Classification (GTDB taxonomy): domain Bacteria; phylum Chloroflexota; class Anaerolineae; order Anaerolineales; family Villigracilaceae; genus CG2-30-58-95. Next base: position 32,823 of record JASEHI010000019.1, on the reverse strand, counting down.
GTTTGCCAGGGTGCGCCCGACTTGGTGGATGGAGCCGGTGATGTCGTTGCAGCGGATATGTCCGTTGGCTAGGACGGTCGCGGACGCGCCGTCTTTTGGGCCGAAGTAGAGGGTCTGGCCGGGTGTGAGCAATCCCGCCTCGAGCAGCGCCCCGAACGGGACTTTGGGCCTGCTGCGCGGTTCCTGCTGTTCGAGTGCCGCCTCGGGCGCCGGCTGGACTGCGGCGATGCGCTGGCGGGCAATCTGGATGTAGCCTTCGTCGCGCTCGATGCCGATGAAATGACGGCCCAGTTTTTTCGCCACTGCGCCGGTCGTCCCTGTGCCGAAAAAGGGATCCAGCACCACGTCACCGGGATTGGTGCTGGATAGGATGACGCGGTAGAGCAAGCTCTCCGGCTTCTGCGTGGAATGGGCTTTCGCGCCGTTGATTTTTATCCGTTCTTTGCCTGTACAGATCGGCAGATACCAGTCTGAGCGCATCTGCAAGTCGTCATTCAGTGATTTCATTGCGTGGTGGTTGAAAGTGTATTTTGCGCCCTTTTTCTTTTGCGCCCAGATCAGGGTTTCGTGCGCGTTGGTGAAACGCACGCCGCGGAAATTTGGCATGGGATTGGTTTTTATGAAGATGACATCGTTTAAGATCCAATAATCCATCGCCTGCAAGATCGCGCCGACGCGGTAAATGTTGTGATAAGTGCCGATGACCCACAGCGCGCCGCTATCCTTCAACACGCGTCGGCAAGCCGAGAGCCAGGCGCGGGTGAATTTGTCATATTCTTCCAAACTCTCGAACTTGTCCCATTCATCATTCACCGCGTCCACTTTGGTCATGTTGGGACGATAGAGTTCCTGCGAGAGTTGCAGGTTATAAGGCGGATCGGCGAAGACCAAATCCACCGAGTTCTCGGGTAGATCAGCGAGGATCTCGGTGCAGTCGCCGGGGAGGATGGTGTCAATGATGGATTCCATCGTGATTTATCTCCTCTTTTTCCCGTCTCATCCGCTTGATAGCCCCTCTTTGTTTCTTGGCTTCCAACCGCTGACCCCTGGCAACCGCGCTGGGCCGCGTCGCCAGCCGTGATTTGGGCTTTTCCAGCGCTTTTTGAATCAACGCGCTGAACCGCTGAAGCGCATCTTCTCTATTTTGTTCCTGCGTCCGATACCGTTTGGCCTCGATGACCAGGATCCCATCCTCGGTGGCGCGCTTGCCTGCCAGTTTGAGCAGGCGCGCTTTCACCTCCTCCGGCAGCGATGGCGAGTTGCGCACGTCGAAACGCAACTGCGCCGCCGTGGCCACTTTGTTGATGTTCTGCCCGCCGGGGCCGGAAGCGCGGATGAAGGCGAAGGTGATTTCGCGCTCGTCCAAGTAGATGGATGGGGTGATAGAAATCATTCAAGCAGTACACGGAAAACACGGATTACACGGAATGGCACGGACGCGAAGATTTTGTAGCGCGATATTTGTATCGCCTATGGTTGCGGAATGAATTCCGCGTTACGCCATGTCGGCGTTGATCTTGTCCAGGCTTTCGCGCCCCGGCCGCAGCTCCGCCTCGGTCAGGCGGTTGAGCGGGGTTGCGGGTAGGTTATACAAATCGGTCAGTGCCGGGCGGCTGGTGTCCACGTAAATCAGGCCGGTCGTCAGCCAGTTCTCCCGCTGGGCTTCTTCCAGCATGTGCAGCGCCTGCCAACGGTCGGTCGGGTCGTAGTCTTTTTCCAATTTCTTCAAGATGACCTGCGAGCCGTCGTGCAGGGTCACTTCCCTGACCGTGCCCGGCTCGAATTCATCTGCCAGCATGATTTCATCCAATGCGGGAATGAACGAAATTTCGTGCAGCGGGGCTTCGTGGTCTTTGCCCCAGGTGTAGGAGTGAAAGGCGTTGACCTGGTTGTTGAAGGTCACACACGGGCTGACGATGTCCAGCACGGCGATGCCGTGGTGGGCGATGCCGGCCTTGATCAGGTCCTTGACCTGCTTCGGGTCGCCCGCAAACGAACGCGCCACGAAAGTTGCATTGGAGACCAGTGCTTCCATGCAGATATCCACCGGCATGTAGGGGTTGGTGCCTTGATGCTTGAGGCTCAGACCGACCTCGGCGGTGGCTGAGAACTGGCCCTTGGTCAGGCCGTAGACGCCGTTGTTTTCGACGATGTAGAGCATCGGCGCGTTGCGGCGGACGAGGTGCTTGAATTGGCCCATGCCGATGCTGGCCGTGTCGCCGTCGCCGGAGACGCCGATCGCCTCCAGTGAGGTATCGCCAAACAGCGCGCCGGTGGCCAGCGAGGGCATGCGTCCGTGCAGGCCGTTGAAGCCGAACGAGCGGTTCAGGAAGTAGGTCGGACTTTTGCTGGCGCAGCCGATGCCGCTGAACTTCATGATTTCTTCCGGCACAATGTCCATTTCGTAACAGGCGGCGATGATCTGGTTGGCAATGGAATTGTGGCCGCAGCCCTGGCAGAGCGTGCTGGGCGCGCCCTTGTAATCGTTTTTGGTCATACCGGCGCGGTTGGTCTGCCGAAGGCCTAACGGCGCGGCGGGAGCGGGAGCGGGTGTAGCCATTATTCGACCTCCTGCGACAGGATGGCGTTCTTGACCCAAGCGGCGGTGAGCGGCAGGCCGTCGGAGTGGCCGGCATAGCGGAACTTTGCCGCCTCGGTGGGCATGGCGATGGTCAGGATTTGTTTCAACTGGCCGTCGCGGTTGGCTTCGACACAATAGATGCGTTTGTGTTTTTTGACAAATTCCTGGACTTCGGGCGTGCAGGGCAGGGCGCGCAGGCGCAGGAAATCGGTTTTTGGACCCTTAGCCTGCTGCAAAAGAATCCGCGCCTCTTCCACCGCCGGGATGACCGAGCCGTAGGCGAGGATGCCGACCTCGTTGCCGTCATCTTCAATCACCGCTTTGGGTACGTACTGCCGCGCGGTATCGTACTTGCGCGCCAGGCGGGCCATGTTCTTTTCCCAGGTCCTGGCATCTTCGGAATATTTGGCGTTTTCGTCGTGACCGGTGCCGCGTGCGAACCAGGCCGCGGCCGGGTGTTTGTTGCCGGGCAGGGTGCGGTACGTTATTGCGTCGCCGTCCACGTCGCGATAGCGGCCCCAGTTGCCTGCCAGGTTATTCAGCTCTTCTTCCCAGAGCAGCTTGCCTCTGTCCATCGGCGCATCGGGATACTGGAACGGTTCGGTCATCCACTGGTTCATGCCGTAGTCGAGGTCAATAAGCACGAAGACCGGAGTTTGCAGGCGCTCGGCAATATCAAAGGCGCGCCAGCCAAACTCGAAGCACTCGCTGACCGAGCCGGGCAGCAAAATGACTTGATTGGTATCGCCGTGTCCCATGAAGTAAGCCAGGTTCAGGTCGCCCTGCGAGGTGCGAGTGGGCATGCCAGTGGACGGCCCGATGCGCTGAACGTCCCAGATGACGATCGGCGTTTCGGCGTAGTAGGCCAGCCCGGCATATTCGGTCATCAGCGAAAGACCCGGGCCGGAGGTGGAGGTCATCGAGCGCAAACCGGCCCAACCCGCGCCGATGGTCATGCCGACTGCGGCAAGCTCGTCCTCGGCCTGGAGGACGGCGTAGGTATTCTTGCCGTCCGCATTTTTGCGCAGTTGCGGCAGGTATTCATTCATCGTTTCGGCCAGCGAGGAAGCGGGCGTGATGGGATACCAGGCGACGAACTGCACGCCGCCGTAGATGGCGCCCAGCGCGGCGGCAGTGTTGCCATCCGCCATGATCAGGCCGGAGGTTTTGTCCATTGGTTCGACGTAGAACGAATCCGACTTTTTCAGATTCTGGGCGGCCCACTCGGCGCTGGATTTGATGGTGATGAAGTTGGAATCCACCGCCTTCTCTTTGCCTTTGAAATGAACCATCAGGGCTTCACGGATCTTATCCAGCGGGATAGCGAGGATGTGCGCCAGAATGCCGACGTAGACCATGTTGGCGATGTAATCCAGTAATTTGGGAGAGACATCTGCGCCTTTGATCAATTGCTTGACCGGCATCGGGTAGATGGAAATGTCGCCCCGGGTGATCGGCGTTTTGATATCGTCAGCATAGAAAAACACCCCGCCGGGCTGGACAGATTCCAGGTCCCGCGCGAACGAGGCCGGATTCATGGTGACGACGATTTCATGCTCGTCGCGCCGGGCGGTGAATCCATCCTTATTGACGCGGATGGTGTACCAGGTGGGCTGTCCCTGGATGTTGGACGGGAACAGGTTCTTGCCCGAAACCGGGATGCCCATCTTGAACAGAGCGCGCAGGAGTACCGTGTTGGCGGTCTGGCTTCCCGATCCGTTGACCGTGGCGACGGTGATGGAAAAATCGTTGATGATTTTCTCAGACATGGAATTCCTCAACTCCAAAACGAACTCTAAACTCAAGATCTTATATCCCACACCACACTTTGTCGACTGCATACCATCAAGACATTCAGGGACCCCGGAGAGCAACCTGCGGGAGGATGGCTGAGCAGTTACAGCCGCCCTACTTTTCTGGTAATGAGGTCGAAGCCAGCATCTGATGGATCAGATCGGTGTGTTCGAGCAGGGCAGTGTAGCCGGCTTCGTAGTCTTGTGAACAAATGGCAGCCACCATTTTTTGGTGATAATGCCAAACTTCCATGAGGTAATTAATATCAGTGTAATAGTTCAGGCCGATGGCTTCGTAAGCCTCCCAGTATGCTTCCAGCAAACCGATCACGAAAGGGTTATCCAGGCGTTGATAAACAAGCAGGTGCAACTGGCGGTGTTCGCTGTGGGGGAGTTGGATCGGTGAGCCGTTCAATTTCCCGAAAGCGCGGGCGACGAGCGCGCGCAACTCGGTGAAGTCCTCCTCGGTCAGCCGGCGGACGGCTTCGTGCCAGTAGGCTTTCTCGATGTGCTGGCGCAGATCGGCAAAAGCCTGGAAGTGGGTTTCATCCAGGGCGAGGGCGTAGCTCAGACTCTGACGGACGGCGGGGAGGAATGAGAACGGTCTGCGGCGGATGCCGGTGCGCGGGCGGACCTCAACAAAGCCAAGGGCGCGCGCAACCTCGAGTTGCTCGCGCAAAGTCGCGATGCCAATGCCTAATTCCTCGCTCAGGTTTTTGAGCGCGGGTAAACCTTGCTCCTCAGACTGATCGTGAGCAGCCAGGTAATGAATGAAACTGGACATGCCGTTTGGGGCAGCGTTTTCGCGAGACATGACAAGATAAATTCGATTAATCAGATTATTACACGCGAGTATAGCACCAACCCAGGTAAAGGTCAATAGATTTAAAACCGTCCCGAAGGTTGGCAAAAACGATCAAATTTTCTCAGCAAAACCTTCGGGACGTTCTTAGAGATGAACATTCGCCTCACTTTCTGCAAGAAATTGCTGTTAGAAGTTCATCTCCACTTATCCCTACAAAAACTCTGCCGCCACGCTCGCCATCAAAGCCGCGCCGCGCGACAGGGCTTGTTCATCGAAATCGAAGCGCGGGTGATGGTGACTGGCATCCAACCCCTTTTCCTTGTTGGCTGAACCGAGAAAGATGAAACAGCCGGGCACTTTTTCCATCATGAAGGCAAAGTCTTCCGAGCCCATCGTTATGTAATTGGACGTCTCGAGCGTACTTTCAGGCAGGGTTTGACTGGCGACTTTCTGGGCGCGGGCCGCGATCGCAGCGTCATTGATAACTGCCGGAGTCAGGCGCCGTAACTCGACTTCAGCGCGGCAGCCCATTGTCTCCGCCAGACCATAAACAATGATCTCGAAGCGTTCGAGTACTTTTTCCCGAACTGAAGGTTCAAAGGTGCGGATCGTCCCGGCAAGATGGACTTCCTGCGGGATGACGTTGAACGCTTCGCCGCCGTGGATGGTGCAGACGCTGACGACTGCAGCTTGCAGCGGCGCGATGTTACGCGCCACCACGCTCTGCAAAGTCGTGATGATCTGCGCCGCGGCCAGCAGTGGGTCGTTGGCAAGATGTGGTGCCGCGCCGTGCCCGCCTTTGCCGCGCACCTTGATCTTGAATATCTCTGCGCCGGCCATGGCCGGTCCGTTGCTGATCCCAATCCAGCCGAGCGGCTTTTCGTTCCACAAATGCAAGCCGATGATCTTGTCTGGTTTCGGATTGTCCAGCGCGCCTTCGGCGATCATGCCTTCCGCGCCGCCCTGGCCTTCCTCAGCCGGTTGGAAGATCAATCTGAGGCTCCCGGCCAGTTCGCTGCGATGGCTGTGCAGGATTTTCGCAACCGTCAGGCCGATGGCAGTGTGACCGTCGTGACCACAGGCGTGCATCACGCCCGTATTTTGCGAGGCATACTCCGCGCCGGTTTCCTCCAGTACAGGCAGGGCATCCATATCGAAACGCAGGGCGATGAGCGGGCCAGGTTTAACGCCCTCCAGCAAGGCCACCACACCGGTCTTTGCAATTCCGGTATGCACCTCCAGGCCCAGGGAAGTCAATTCACGCGCCACGATCTCGGCGGTGCGCACTTCCTTGAAACCAATTTCGGGGTGCATGTGAAAGTCGCGCCGCAGGGATTGAGTGTATTCAAAAAGAGCTTGGGCTTCAGCGAGAAAATCGGGCATGGGTAACTCCTGACTGCAAATGTTCCAACAGGGTCTGATGATCAGTCAAACCTGACCACGCGGAATTTTTCCTCGTAGATCGGGTCTTCATCCGTACTTTCGGCTGTATGCCAGCCTCGGATACGTTTTTCGAATTCGATCGGGTCGCCGATCTGGCTCTTGTGTTCCTTCAGGGCGCGGATCTTGACTTCCCACGTCTCGGTCACATCCAGCGTCACGTTCGGCTGGGCGGTCAACGCGACCCAAACCTGGCGCGGGGTATGCGCTTCCAGCCCCTCGTCTCTGAGAAGCTCCGGAAAGAAGAGCGGATTTCCGGCGGCGGGAAAAACTGCATCCAGGATAACCTGGCCGGCATAACGGTGGTCTGGATGATTGATGCCATAGGTTGTACTGGGGAATAAATTCGTCGGGTCGCAGGTGACGAGGATATCCGGCTTCTCCTGGCGGATGGCGCGCACCACTTCGCGGCGCAGGTCAAGGGTCGGGAGCAGGTAGCCGTCCTCGAGATCCAGTAAGCGCACACTCTCGACGCCGATGACGGCCGCGGCGGCCTGCTGCTCGGCATGGCGGCTGTGGCATAGTTCTGCCGGTGTAACATCCCCGTTGCCGCCCTTGTCTCCGCAAGTCAAAAGGAAATAATGGATTTCGTGCCCGGCGCGTGCCCAGCGCGCCAGAGTCGCGCCGCAAAAAAACTCCGGGTCATCCGGGTGAGCCAGGATGACCAGTATCTTTTGAGAGGTTTGCCAGTTGTCGGTCATATCTCTTTCTTTTCGCAATTCTCACACGGCGCGGCCGACTTGCGTCGCAGCGCCTCCAACTCGTCCCAGGGTTCAAGCTGGTCGCTCTCGAATTCGCGCCGGCCAACCTCCGGTAATTCGACGATGACGGTCATCTGCAGCGGCAGCGTGTCAACGACTCGGCCTTCGCCCATGGGCGTGACGACGCGTTTATTCCGCTTGGGTAATACCTTGCGCGCGGCGACGTATTGCTCATATTCGTAAACCAGGCAGCAACGCAAGCGTCCACAAATACCGGTAATCTCGGCTGGGGTGAGCGAGATACCCTGTTCTTTGGCCATTTTTATCGAGATGGGGCTGAAATCGGTCAGGAACTTGGAGCAGCAGCGCGTTTCCAGGCCGCAGGCGCCGAAGCCCCCTAAGATCTTGGCCACATCGCGCGGGCCAATTTGGCGCATGTCAATCTGCGCGCCAGGGTAAAATTTGCTCATATCGTTGCGCAGCGACTTCAGGTCCACTTTATCTTCAGTTTCGCTGCTGAACATCAGCGTCAGGCGGGAGCCATCGAAGCTGAACTCGGCGGCGATGATCTTGATCCCGGTTAATTTCAGTTCAGCGGCGCGCTGGCGGCAGGCGATCATTGCCTCGACCTCTTTGCGCTGCCAGGTCTGGCGCAGCACAAGGTCGCGCGGGGTGGCGCGTCGCTCGACCGGTTTCCATTTCCCCTCGGGTGGTGGGGAGGGTTTCTCGACCAGTTGAGTGACTTCACCCAACTGACGCCCGCGCGTCGTCTCGACGATGACCCGGTCGCCAGCCTGGATATCCCCGATGGCTGAGGCGTCGAAATGGTACACTTTTCCAATTTGCTGAAAACGGATTCCAACGATAAGCGGTTGCATGGGGCTGATTATACCGTATGACAATGAGCGTATAATATTAGCAACTGATTGCAAAGGAGGAAGGGGAAGGATACTGTCACCGAAGAGGTTGTGATCAATATTGCGCCAGCAGCCCAGGCCACGCTGGTTGCAATGCTGGGCGAACAGAGCGTGTTGGCCGCGGATGAGATCACCTTCATTTGCCCGCATGGGGCGGTGAAATTCAGGCTAAAAGGAAAACGGGCTGATTAGAAAAAGGGATGCAAGGCGAGACTTCCGAAGTCTCTCAGATTTCGGAAGTCTTGGCGTTTAGATCACATTTATCGTCGGCGCGTCCTTCTGCGCTATCGCCTCAACGCTGACTCGGGCCGCCACTTGTCCGGCGATGGCTTTCAGCGCCTTGGCTGCCTCCGAATCCGGTTTGGAGAAAAGCACCGGCTCGCCGGTATCGCCGCCGACGCGGACGGAGGATTCCATCGGCACCGCGCCCAGGAAGGGGACTTTGGCAATGCGCGCCAGGTCCTCCCCGCCTCCGGCGCCGAAAAACTCGCCGCGCATATTCTCGATGACGCCCAGGATCGGCACTTCGAGCGTGCGGAACATTTCCAGGCCACGGCTGGCGTCTTCCAGTGAGATGGCCTGCGGCAGGGTGACGATCAGCGCGCCGCTGAGGGGCAGGGTTTGCGCCAGGCTGAGAGCGGCGTCGCCGGTGCCGGGCGGCAGATCAATGATGAGATAGTCCAATTCCCCCCATTCCACGTCGGCCAGGAATTGGCGAATGGCTGAGTTGAGCATCGGGCCGCGCCAGATGAGCGGTTGACCGGGCTTGACCAGGAAGCCCATGGAGATCATCTTCACGCCGTATCTCTCGGCTGGGATGAGTTTCTCGCCATTGCTGGCGGGCATTTGCCTGACTCCCATCATGGTCGGGATGTTGGGGCCGTAGATATCCGCGTCCATCAAACCGACGCGGGCGCCGCTTTGCGCCAGAGCCACAGCCAGGTTGACAGCGACAGTGCTTTTGCCAACGCCGCCCTTGCCGGAAGCGACCGCGACTGCGTTGCGGACGGGCAAATTGAGCAGTCCGCGCATACGGCCATCGTTGGGGACACTGGCGTCCATCTTGATCTTGACCGACTTTACCCCGCTAACGGACATCATCGCCTCGCGGGCGGCTTTTTCGATGCTGCCCTTCAGCGGGCAGGCGGGCGTGGTCAGGAGGATGGTGAAGGTGACAATATCGCCTTGGATATCAAGGTCTCGGATCATATTTAGAGTGACCAAGTCTTTGTGCAACTCGGGTTCCTGGACTTTGCTCAAAGCGGCCAGGATCATTTCGGAGGAGAGTTTTTCGGGCATGTTTTTCCTTGGTAAAACGATTATTTCAGTGGACTCTATATTCTATTCTGTTAGGAACGCTTCCACTTCCGACTTCGCTGCCGTATAGAGCGCCAGCAGGTCATCATCACTGCCGCGGAAACGTTTGAGGGATTGTTTTGCGCAAGCGGTACAGCCGTGCATCGCCCGGAAAGAATCGGCGTTGCAGGAGGCGCAACCATCCAGCCGCACCATCATCAGGATGAAAGCCAGATTTTCGATGGATGCGGGGTCTGCAGCGTTGACCCGCGTGACCAATGCGCTCCAGCCTGGCCCACGCAGATCACGCAAGGATGGGATGACGCGTTCCGGAAAGAGCAGGTCGGTGTCGGGGTTGTACACTTACTCCATCTTCCCAGCGCGTGCTGCTACTTTGGCCGCCCGGGCGGCATTTTCCGCAGTAGCGTTAATGGGACGGATGCTCTCGTAATACGCGGCCGGTTTAGCCAACGTTTCCTTATCAAAGACCATCCGTTTGTAAGATGCCAGTTCGTAGTTGTGATCCATCTTGATCGCGTCGAACGGGCAGTACTCAGCGCACAGGCCGCAGTTCATGCAGATGTCTGCATCAATGTAGTATTCGGCCGGATCGGGGATCGGTCGCCCGGTGCTCGGATCAGTTGTCCGCACAATCCAAATACATTGCGGTGGGCAGACTTTGGCGCAGATACCGCATGATGTGCAGCGCAAAATCTTTTCACCCTCCTGTCCTTCATCATATACCAGGAAGGGGATGAAACGGAACTCTTCGGGGAGTGGCACTTTTTCTTCCGGATATTGGACGGTGAAGATACCGCGGCTGCCTTTACTGGCGCGGTGGGCAATACCTTCTGGCGAGCCATAGCGTTTGCGCCCCAGCCAGCGGAGGTCTTCGATGTATGTATCCACGAAGTGTTTTAGAGTAACGCCTAAACCTTTGAGAATGCCTGTTCCGTACATGGTTTACTCCTACCGGTCGGTCTCGCCCAGAACGATGTCAATCGAACCCAGGATGGCAACGATGTCAGCAATTTTTTGGCCGATGCACATCGGGCCGAAGGCAGTCAGGTTGATAAAGGATGGAGCGCGGACGTGATAGCGCCACGGGTTCGGTTTGCCGGTCGAGAGGATATAGAAGCCGAGTTCGCCTTTCGGGCCTTCGATGCGCCCATAGACTTCGCCCGCCGGGACGCGGACCTGGTACTGCGGTTTTCCGGTCTGGATCGGACCCTCGGGGATTCCCTTGACCGCTTGCTGGATAATCCGCACGCTTTGACGCATTTCCTCGAGACGGAGCATGTATCGGTCGTAGATATCGCCATTCTGGCGAACGACGACATCGAATTCGAAACGGTCGTATATGCCATAAGGGTCGGCGCGGCGAATATCATACGGAACGCCCGAGGCGCGCAATAGTGGCCCAGTCGCGGAGTACTTGATTGCATCCTCAGCCGTCAAGATTCCCTGGCCAATACAGCGCGCCCGCACGATTTCGTTCTCACTAAGGAAACGATCTACCTCATCAATTTTGCGCGGCAGGCGTTCAAATGCAAGACCGCGGATCTTTTCCAAAGTTCCTTCCGGGAGGTCACGCGCCACACCCCCAAAGCGGAAATAGTTGCACATCATGCGTGATCCAGAAACGGTTTCGAAAATGTCCAAAATCAATTCGCGCTCTTCCAGCAGGTAGATCAACGGGGTGAAGAAAGTACCCAGGTCATTGAATAGCGCCCCAAGAGCCATGCAGTGGTTGGAAATGCGGGTCAGTTCCGCCATCATGATGCGGATATAGTCGGCGCGTTCGGGTACTGCAATATTGATCAACTTTTCGACCGCCAGCGCGTAGCCAAAGTTATTGCTCATCGAAGAGAGATAATCCAGGCGGTCGGTGTAGGGCATGTTTTGCAGGTAGGTGTTGCGTTCGCCGATTTTCTCGTGATTGCGGTGCAGATAGCCCATGACCGGCTTGAGGCTGACGATATTCTCGCCATCCAGAATGACTGCAACGCGGAAGACGCCATGGGTGGAAGGGTGCTGTGGGCCCATGTTGACGACGATGTGATCGGTATTCAAGCCAGTCTCATCGCTGGTTTCGTATTTGGCCAATGCGCCATACAAAGCGGCGTCACCCTCGGGGATCCATTTCTTCGCGTCAAAGCCAGGCGGGTAGGCGATGTTGTCGTTGAAGGGGTTTACATCTTCTGCCTGGATTATCTTGCCCACCGGCCAGCGGTTCTTGAAGGGTTTGCCTTCTTCTTCGAAGTAGGCTTCATGCCAGTCCTTGCGAAGCGGATGGCCGGAAAAACCTTCCCACATCAGGATGCGGCGCAGGTCGGGATGATCGTTGAATTTAATGCCTAATAGATCCCAGGTCTCGCGTTCTTGAAGTTCGACACCCGGGTAGAGCGAGACAAGCGAGGGGACCTCGGCGCTGGTCCGCGGCGTCTGGGTTCTAAAAACCAATCCCGCGCCGCCAGTGGTCTTGTAGGCGTGATAGACAACCTCCATTCTATCTTCCGGAAAGTAATCCACACCGGTGACTGAGGAGAGGAGGTCGTAGCCAAACTCATCCCGCAAGGCGGCGGCAAACTCGATAAGTTTGTTGGCGGGGACGATCCAGCCCGAATAGCCGGGACGCTCGTCAGGCGTGACGCAGCCGGGGAAGCGGGCAGCCAGGTCAAGGGTTTGAGTGGGGGTGGGTGTAGTCATGGCAGCCTCGCCTACGCCTCATGATTTTTGATCAGCGGGATCTTGCGCGGATCAATCAGATCCGGGCCAAGAATCGGCACAGGGATGGAGGCCTGGTCATCACCCTTCTGGTACCAGCGGACCGTCTTGATGGATTGCTGGCTGATTTTTTCCTGGAGTTTGATCAGGCCGTTGATCAAGGCTTGCGGAGTAGGCGGGCAGCCAGGAATATAGACATCCACCGGGATGAAACGATCAATACCCGAGACAACGTTATAGCCTTCCTTGAATGGCCCACCTCCCGACGCGCAAGCGCCCATGGCGACCACGTACTTGGGTTCGGGCATTTGGTTGTACAAGCGGACAATGATGGGAACCATTTTCTTTGTAACCGTGCCGGAGACAAGCATCAGGTCGCTCTGGCGTGGGCTGGGGCGGGTGACCTCCATGCCGAAGCGGGAGAGATCGAAGCGACTGGCTTGCGCACAGATATATTCGATGCCGCAGCAGGCCAGCGCGAACATCATCGGCCAGACCGAGGCGCGCCTCCCCCAGTTGTATATTTTGTCAAGCGTGGTGATGGCTACTGTATCCTGCATTTCCGGCGGGATTTCATAGCCAGGAGTGTTGATTTCTTTGATATCCATGTGGTCTCCTCAGTGATCAGTGATCAGTGATCAGTGATCAGTTGTTCGTGTTTCTTGGTTTGACTGGCGGATTATAGCCGGGGCGCAGGTTCATGTCAATTCAATTACGCAAATATATATTTGCGTAATTGGTTTTATGACTATAATATGACAAATGACATTATTCTTGATACTTCGCGCCCTGCGTAGATAAAAATGCCTACCTCCCGCCAACAAATCCTCGCCTACATCCGTAAACACGGCGCCGCCTGTGCAGCCGATATCAGCTCTGCCATGCAGATGACGCCTGCCAACGCCCGCCATCATCTGGCGCACCTGGAAGCCAACGGGCTGATCGAAGTGGTCTATCAGCGACATGCGGAGGGGCGCGGCCGGCCGGTTTCAATATATGGCCTTTCACGCGCTGCGCGCGGCGATAATCTCGAACATTTAGCCGGCGTAATGTTAGATCTATGGCAGGCGGAGCTGTCGCCAGAAAAGCGGGAGAGGCTGTTGCGCGGGGTTGCCCATAGCTTGGCGACGGGCGGTCGGACTGGTTCGCCCGGCGCAACCGGTCAGGCCGTCGCGCTTACCCGCCGTTTGGCTCAGACAGTGGACAGGTTGAATGTATTACAATATCAGGCGCGCTGGGAGGCGGGCGCTGCGGGGCCGCGCATCATTTTGGGCCATTGTCCGTATGCCGGGATTGTCGAGTCCCATGCGGAGTTGTGCCGGGTGGATGCGTTCTTTCTGGAAGAATGTCTGGGAATGTCTGCGCACCTGACAGCCAAATTGGAGCCTGGCAGGCAGGGATTGCCCTTTTGTTCGTTTGCATTGATTTAGCGCTGCGGCCTGGCATTTGGCAATTTCCACGTCCCCTCACCGCTGACGCGAATATCCCGCCGCAGGAAGAGCAGCCAGGCCAGCAGGGCGAACAGGGCGCCGAATGCCAGCAGGCCGCCGAACCATTCCCAGTTTATGCCGCTCAGCGCGAAGCCGCCCTGATAGTAATCCATCGGGAAGAACCTGGCTATTTTCTCCCATTTTTTATCCATGCTTGCAAAAACCGGTACAAAGAAACTAAATGTGAGCAGCAATCCGGCGCTCATGGCGGCAATGTTGCGGGATGGTAGCAGCATACTCAGCAGCAAAGCCAGCGTACCAAACAGGAGCAGGAGGACCAGCAGCGAGAGGAAGGGCTGCGTCAGTTCGAGGATGGTTAAATCCATTGTCGTGCTGGGGAGAACGAGCGCGAACCCCAGCCAGACTGAGGCCAGTATGATAAACATGGTGGCTGCGAAAGCCAGGGAGCGCCCCAGAAAGAAAGACGTCCGCTGGATGGGATAAGCCAGCAGCAGATCGAGGATGCCGTTTTCTTCGTCGCCGGCGAGCAGGCTGCTGCCGGCCAACACGGCGAAGATGCCGATCACCAGGGGCATGTAAGAGAAAAACTCCATGTGCAGAAAGCCTTCGGGCGAAAAGAGATCTATATTCATGCCGCCGAAGGCCGCCATCAGTTCGGGTGGGTACTGTTTGATCATCGCCTGGAGTTGCTCTCCTTGCGCGGCGATGGTATCGTAGAAACCAAGCATGAATGCGCCCATCAATCCCAGGCTGAGTCCCCAGCCAATGATCGCGCCAAATGAGCGCTTCAACGCATGAGAAAAAACAGCAAACATGTCGCACCTCCGCCTTACTGGTAGTAGGTCAGGAAAATTTCTTCGAGCGAGTGCTGCTCGGTGGAGAGGTCAATGACCGGGAAGGCCGCCAGGGCCTTGATGAGGGCATCCATCTCGCCTTCCACTTGCAGTGTCAGAGCGGCGCCGTCGTCTTTGGAGAGCAGACTGACGCCCGGCAGGCGGGTAAGCGTCTCGCTGTCCACCGACTGGCGAAAGCGCACGCGCACGCGGCGGAGCGAACGGCTGATCAGCGCGGCAGTCTCGGCGACTTCCACAACCACGCCCTGGCGGATGAAGCCCACCCGCTCGGCAATCTCATGCACTTCGCTGAGAATGTGTGAGGAGAAGAAGACGGTCGCGCCTTCATCACGCGCTGCGCGGATCAGGCGCAGGACGGTCTGCTGCATCAGCGGGTCGAGACTGGCGGTCGGTTCATCGAGTAGCAATAGTTCCGGGCGGTGCATCAGCGCCTGCACGACGCCGACTTTTTGCTTGTTGCCCTTGGAGAGATTTTTGATTTGCGGTTTCAAGTCGAGATCAAGCCGCTCGGCCAGTTGGCGGACGAAGCCCCAATCAGTTTTGTTCCCGCGCAGCCGGGCGAACAGGCGCAGCGCGCCTTCCACGTTCAGGTTGCCTTCCAGGTTGAGTTCGCCGGGCAGGTAGCCGCTGCGGGCGCGCACCGCCACCGCCTCTTTCTGCGGGTCGAGGCCGAGCACGCGCAGGCTCCCGCCGTTGGGGCGGATCAGGTCGAGCATGCAGCGGATAGCGGTCGTTTTCCCGGCGCCGTTCGGGCCGAGAAAGCCGAAGATTTCGCCCTTGCGCACCTCCAGGTCCACGCCGCGCAAAGCTTTCACCGCGCCGTAGTTCTTGATCAGGGATTGGGTTTGGATGGCCAGGTCGGTTGTCATGTCATTCCTCCATGGTGTAGAATCATCTATAAGGACATCATCATGCTCTACTTTGCTTCCAGCGTCTTCCTCTCCGCATTTTTGCTTTTTCAAATCCAACCAATGATCGGGCGATTCATTTTACCCTGGTTTGGCGGCGCGCCGGCGGTCTGGTCCACGCTGATGCTTTTCTTCCAGGCCTTGCTCACGGGTGGGTACGCTTACGCTTACTGGTTGATGGCTCGTTTTCGGAGCTTTCAGCAGGGAATTATACACCTGGCGTTGGTCGGTGTATCGCTGTGTATGATCCTGGCCCTTGGCGTGATCTGGCCGTCGCCGATCACGCCGGATGCAAGTTGGAAACCTCAAGGCGTTGATTTCCCGCTCTGGAATATTTTCAAGCTTTTGGCAGTTTCGGTCGGGTTGCCATACTTTGTCTTATCTACGAACGGCCCCCTGATGCAGGCCTGGTTCAACCGCACATTTCCGGGACGTTCGCCATACCGCCTGTATGCCCTCTCGAACCTCGCTTCTCTTCTGGCATTGATCAGCTATCCGATCCTGATCGAGCCGCTCTTGAGCCTGGGCTGGCAAGGACGGGCCTGGTCGGCTGGCTACCTGCTCTTCGGGTTGTTGGCCGGCTACGGAGCGTTGCGTGTCTTCAGGGCAAAGGATCCAGCCGGGAACCAGGCTGATGAACCCGGTAACAAGCCCAAGACCGCGCGCCCGTCGCTCCGTCTTCGCATCCTATGGATCTCGTTAAGCGCTTGCGCAGCGGTGATGCTTTTGGCTACGACCAGCCAAATTTCCCAGGAAGTGGCTGTGATCCCTTTCTTGTGGGTGCTGCCGCTGTCGATCTACCTGCTCTCGTTTATTCTCACTTTTTCCAGCGAGCGCGGGTATCTGCGCCCATTATATAGCCTGTTGCTGTTAATTTTCAGCATTGCTTTTATCTGGGTTTTATTCCAGCCTTTGGTCAATTATATATTTCAGATTGCAATTTATGCTTCTTTATTGTTCGTGAGTTGCATGATCTGCCATGCGGAACTGGTCAACCTCAAACCGGCCGCGGAGCACCTGACGACTTTTTATCTAATGGTCTCCGTGGGCGGCGCGATTGGCGGGATTTTCGTCAACTTGATTGCTCCTTATATCTTTACTGGATACTGGGAGTTGTTATTCGGGGTTGCACTATGTTGGTTGCTGATGATGATCCTATCGTTCTACCGGGAGGCCCCCGGCGACAAGTCAAGCCGCCTGACCCCCAAACTGGAATTTGCTCACAAAGCCACGATTGGAGGGGCGACAGTCGCCTTTGTCCTTTTTTTCATTTACTGCATCACAGGTATATTTTCGGATGTCCTGCTTGCTGAACGAAATTTCTATGGGGTCATCCGGGTGAAGGAAATCAATCTGCAGGAGGCTGATTTACGCGCCTATAGCCTGGTGCATGGCATCACCCAGCACGGCTTTCAGTTTGAAGCAGCCGATAAACGCGATCTGCCGACGAGCTACTTCACAGAAGAAGGCGGCGCGGGGCTGGCGATCTTGAATCATCCCAAATATGGGCAGGGGATGCAGGTCGGTGTCCTCGGATTGGGGGTTGGCACTTTGGCGACTTACGGACAGCCGGGCGATGTTTATCGTTTCTATGAGATCAATCCTGCGGTCGTTCGTCTGGCAGAGGGGCAGGCTGGCTACTTTTCTTTCCTGGCGGATAGCCAGGCGGAAGTGACCGTCGTCCTGGGCGACGCGCGCCTATCGCTTGAAAACGAGCTGGCGGCGGGTGAACGCCACAACTATGATATCCTCGTTCTGGATACGTTCAGCAGCGATGCGATCCCTGTCCACCTGGTGACGAGAGAAGCCTTTGAATTGTACTTGCAGCATCTGCAGCCAGAGGGGATCCTGGCGCTTCACATTACGAATCGCCACCTGGACCTTCAGCCTGTTGTCTGGCAACTGGCTGATTACTACAGCCTGAGCCGGGTACTGGTCAATTCAGAAGGCGATGGCGTTCGCGGCTACCGTTCAACCTGGATGCTGCTGGCGCGTGATCCGGCGCTGCTCGACGTACCGGCGATTGCCCGTAAAACCACCCCATTGGGCGGGTACAAAACCTCCATCCGCTTGTGGACGGACGATTACAGTAATCTTTTCCAAATTTTGAAATAACGTATCTTACCCCAACGGCGCGGCGCTGATGAGTATCGCGACAAAATGCGCCGCCGCGCCCAGGATGACGAAAATGTGCCAGACTTCGTGAAAGCCAAAAACGCCCGGGGCGAGATTCAGAATTTTGGTCATGTAAATCACCGCGCCGAGGCTGTAAGCCACACCACCGATGAAAAGCCAGGTTAACGCTCCGGCAGACATGACCAGCAGCATTTCTTTAACCGCGATGATGCTCAACCAGCCCATGATCAGGTATACGCCGGCGGTCACCCAGCGCGGCGCCTTGATAATAAATAATTTGACCGACAGGCCGATGAGCGCCAAAGCCCAGATAATGCCGAGCATTCCCCACTTCCAGAAACCACTGAACAGGTTGAAGCAGATGGGCGTATACGTCCCGGCAATCAACAGGTAGATGGCAATGTGGTCGAACTTGCGCAGGCCCTCGATAATGCCGCTGGCGGCTTTTGGCAAATGATAGGACGCGCTGGCCGAAAAGAGCAGGATCAGGCTGAGGCCATAGACCAGCAGTGAGATCACCCGGCCGGTGTTCCCCCACCCGATGATGAGCAGGGGGATCAATCCGACAAGGGCGGCGAAGGCGGCGAAGAGATGGGTCAGACCGCTGACGGGATCGCGAAATTTAGATGACATCAATACCTTCGTTCTTATTTTGAGATTTTATCGCTGGCTTGGTCCAGCGCCTGAACCTGTTCGGCTGTCAGGCGCCAGCCGAGAGCCGCGGCGTTCTGCGCTACCTGGGAGGCGGTTTTCACGCCCGGGATGGGTAATGCCCCCTTGCAGATAATCCAATTCAAGGCAACCTGGCCGGGCGTCTTGTTGCCATGATCCTGGCCGATTTCAGTCATCAACTGGAGCAAGGGGCCGATGCGGCTCAAAATTCCTGCCGCGGCGCGCCCCCGAATTCCAGGCGGCGGATTATCCGCGCTGTACTTGCCGGTCAAAAGCGCTTTGGCTAGTGGACTATACGCGATCAAGCGGACGCCCAGCTCATGACAACGATCCAACAGGCCGTTTTTTTCGATGCTGCGGTCGAGCAGGTGATATTCGACCTGATTGGAGGCGAGTGGGATATCGTCTTTGGCAAGGATGGTGTAGGCGCGTTGCATTTGATTCTTATCATAGTTCGAGACGCCAACGGCGTGCGTCAGTTTGGCCTTGACCATCTCGGCCAGGCCCTCCACCCAGTATTCGACGGGAAAAGGTGGAAAAGGCCAGTGGATTTGGTATAAATCAACGTGTTCCAATTCAAGCCGCTCCAGGCTGCGCTGAAGAGCCCTCGACATCGCGCCCCGCGTGAGCCGCCATGGATAGGGCATGAATTTTGTCGCCACCAGGACAGGTTTGTCGGTCGTCTTGATAAATTCCCCCAGCAGGCGCTCAGAGCGACCTGAACCGTACACTTCGGCGGTATCCACCAGATTGATGCCGGCTTCCAAAGCCGTCTGGAACGCCGCCTGGAGGTCGTCATCGGTGTAATCCCGGCCATAGTGCCAGACAACGCGGTCGCCCCAGGCCCAGGCACCCAGCCCCATTTCAGCATTGTGTAAGAACAGTGTTTCCTTGGCGATTTGCCCTGTCATAATTCTCCTATAAACGTTGTTCGGTGGCATGTGCGGGCTATTCTATCATAAGCTGGCGTTCAGGGTAGTCATCCCACATAAATCAGGTTACAATTTGGACGAAAATTTTGGAACTGATGGAGCGCCAGTTATGACATCCGACCCGGAAGGGGAATTTGCCGAAGGCCTACCGGAAGAATCCCCGTCAAGGTTAGCCAGGCGTCTCGGCTTGCCTTTCACCAACTCGCTGATGCTCACACGCTCCTTAACCCATCGTTCCTACGTGAACGAGCATCCAGAAGCTGTGGAAGATAACGAGCGGCTGGAATTCCTGGGCGACGCCGTGCTGGATTTCGTCGTCGCGGCCTGGCTCTACAATCACTTCCCGGAAATGGCCGAAGGCGAGTTGACGCAGATGCGCTCGGCGCTGGTGCGCACCGAGGAATTAGCTGAGTTCGCGCGCCAACTGGAGCTCGGGTCTCTCATGCGCCTTGGGCAGGGCGAAGTCCAGGCCGGGGGGCGTGAGCGCGCGGCTTTGCTCTGCGCCACCTTCGAGGCCCTGGTCGGGGCGCTCTACCTTCAGACGGATGTCGAGACAATCCGGCGCTTCATCCATCCATTCCTGGAGGAGGCCGCTGGGCAATTAATACTTCAATCAGACATCCATGATGCGAAGAGCCGTCTCCAGGAATGGTCACAAGCGCATAAATATGGCATTCCGCGTTACGTAACCGTCCAAACCAGCGGTCCGGATCACGACAAATTATTCGCAGTAGACGTGTATATCAACGGTCAGTTGTCTGGCCGAGGTTCCGGCCACAGCAAGCAGGTGGCGGCGCGCGCCGCGGCCAAAGACGCGCTCGAACGCATTGAAGGCAAATCATCAATCGTAAATCGTAAATCGTAAATCGTAAATCGTAAATCGTAAATCGTAAATCGTAAATCCCTCATGCCTTTACGCCTCAAATCCCTTGAATTACACGGCTATAAAACCTTTGTAGCCAAGACCACCTTCGAATTTGCCGCAGGGATCACTGCCATCGTTGGCCCTAACGGCTCAGGCAAGTCCAACATCGCCGACGCGCTGCGCTGGGTATTGGGCGAGCAGTCTTATAGCCTGCTGCGCGCCAAGAAGACCGAGGACCTGATCTTCGCCGGTTCCGAGCAACGCCCGCGCGCCGGTATGGCCTCAGCCTCAGTGACTTTTGACAACTCCAACGGTTGGCTGCCGGTTGATTTCTCGGAAGTGGCTCTGGCTCGCCGCGCATATCGCGATGGGCGTAACGAATACTTCCTGAACAGCCAGCATGTGCGCCTGCGCGAGATCAACGAACTACTGGCGCAATCTGGTCTATCCGAGCGAACGTATACCATCCTGGGACAGGGTTTGGTGGACGCCTCGCTGGCCCTCAAAGCTGACGAACGCCGCCGGTTGTTCGAGGAGGCGGCCGGCATCGGTCTTTACCGCGCCCGGCGCGAGGAATCTTTACGCCGCCTGGAAACCACTCACCGCAATCTGGATCGTGCGCTCGACATCCTGGCCGAACTGGAACCTCGCTTGCGCGGCCTGGAAAGGCAGGCGAAAAAAGCCCAGGAATTTGCCCAGGTGCAGGCTGACTTGCGCCTCCTTTTGCTGGATTGGTATGGTTATCATTGGCATCATACCCAAAAAGGGCTGACCGAGGTGCGCGAGAGCGCGCGTGGGCATGAAGCGAAATTGCATGACGAGAGCGAAAAATATCAGGCTGTGCGTCAGAATTATGCCGCCTTCCGCGACCGGCTGCAAGGATTACGCGGGCGGTTGAGTTCGTGGCACCGTCAGTCACTGAGCCTTCACAATACGCGCCAGGCCATCAGCCGCGATCTGGCCGTGTTGGACGAACGCCGCCGCGCCCGGATGGATAATCACCAATCGGCCTTGAGCGAGCAATCCCGTCTGGCAGAGGAAGTCCGCATTGCCGCTGAACGCCTGGCCGAATCCGAGGCGGAGGCCGCGCGCCTGCAAAGCGAATATGACGAGGCGCAGACCCAAATGGAATTGGTCCAGGATGCGTTGGAAATACGTTCGGCTGAAAAGATGGAAGCCGAGCAAGCCTTGCAGGCTGTTCGTCAGGATTTGAACAAGCTGAATACCCGTCGCGCCCAATTGCAGGCTCGCCTGGATGAGTTGAAAATCCGCAGCGAAGGCCAACAGCAAAAACTGGAGACCGCCGGACAAGCGATAATCCGCGCAGATGAAGAAGCCCGCAAGGTCGAGTTGCAGCACCAATCCGCGCTGGCGGCGCGCGGACAAGCCGAAGCTGTTCACAAACAGGCAGAGAGCGACTTGCTATCCGCGCAGAAGCGGCTGGCCGGGTTGGTTGAATCCCTTCGCGAGAAACAAAGCCAGCGTTCGGCCAAGGATGCTGAAAAAGCACGTTTTAAGGCTCAATTGGAAGTTTTGACCCAGGCCGAGCAATCCTTTGCCGGTTATGCGGATGGCGCCCGCATCCTGTTGGATGCGGCGCGGCAGGCGCGTCTTACCGGCGCACGCGGCGCGTTGAGCGCAGCGTTGGATGTCCCTGTGGAGCTGGAATTGGCGATTGGCGCGGCGCTGGGCGAGTACACGGATGCCGTCCTGCTCGAATCGGGGAGCGGGACGGAACGGGCTTTGGCGATTCTGGATGCGGACCAATCCGGCCGCGCCGCGCTGCTGCCGTTGGATTGGCTGGCGCCCTCTCCACCGCTCCCCCCCTCGGGCGACGCCGATTGCCTCGGCCTGGCAGCCGACATGGTCAAGGCGCCGGCCGAACTGCGCCCGGCGCTGGATTTGTTGCTTGGGCATATCCTGGTCGTGCGGGATCGCTCGGCCGCGCGGCGCATCCTGGCCGGTCAACCCAATACGGTGAAGGTTGTTACCTTGCGCGGGGAGGTTTTCAGCGCCAGCGGACCGGTGCTGGCCGGCCGGCAAGCGCGCAGCGGAACATTGGGACGTCCCCGCCAACGCCGCGAACTTCAAGACGCGCTCGCCGGTCTTGAGCGCCAGATCAAGGTTTTTGATGAAAATATTCAAGAACTGGACAAGGAGATCAATTCCACCCGGGGCGAGGTAAACGCCTGGGAAGGAGCGCTGCGGGAGAAACGCCTTAGCCTGGAATCAGCCCTGGCGGCCGGGCAGCAGGCACAGGTCCAGAGCGAGGCGGCGCGGCGAGTGCGGGATTGGCAGGCCAGTCAGAAGGATACGCTCCTGGCTGAGATCGCGCAAGGGGAGTCCGAGAGTCAGGAAGCCGCTGTCGCCCTATCCAATATCGAAAAAGAGGCCATTTTAGTCCAGGAAGATATTCGCGCCCGGAATGCGGCGCTGGCCGCACTGACGCTGGAGGAGTATCAGGCGCAGGTCACGTACTGGAAGACACGCTCGGCAGTGGCTGAGCGCGCCCTGGCGGATGCCCGCAGCCGTCTCGCGGAGCGTCAACTGGCGATAAGCGGGCTGCAGGGACAAGCGGCCAGCGTGGTAAAACGCCTGGCTGAGATTGACTGTTCGTTGACCGCCCTGGAAAACGAAAAAGAGGCCTTGCGAGGGCAGGAAGGCGGCTTGAACATCCAGCTCGAGGATTTGCGCGTCCTGATCGAACCAGCGGAAAAGGAATTGGAAATGGCCGAGGCCCAGGAAGCGACGCTTCAGGAACAGGAATTCAGCAGCCAGCAGGCGCTGACATTGGTAGAGCGCCGCAACACACAGCTCCAACTTGACTTGAGTCGTAAGCAGGAATCACTGGATAATTTACGCCTGAAGATCGAAGATGACTTTGGCCTGGTCGCTTTCGACTATGCGGCCGAGGTTTCCGGGCCGATGCCGTTGCCATTGGATGGCATGGTGGAGCAACTGCCCCGCGTCGCAGAATTGCCGCCCGACCTGGAGGAAAACCTGACCCGGCAGCGGGCGCAACTCAGGCGGATGGGCGCCGTCAACCCGGAAGCGCAAAAGGAATACGATTCGCTCAAGGAACGCTTCGAGTTCCTGAACGCACAACTGGCTGATTTGCGCAAGGCCGAAAGCGATCTGCATCAGGTCATCGCGGAATTGGATGAACTGACCCGGCGCGATTTTCAAAAGACTTTCTCCGCCGTGGCGGTGGAGTTCCATTCGATCTTTCACCGGCTCTTCGGCGGCGGGTCGGCGCAACTTGTATTGACGGATCCTGACAACCTGTCCGAGACCGGCATTGACATCGAGGCGCGCCTTCCCGGACGTCGCGAGCAGGGGCTTGCGCTGTTATCGGGCGGTGAGCGCAGCCTGACGGCTATTGCGCTGGTCTTTGCCCTGCTCAAGGTTTCCCCGACGCCGGTCTGCGTTTTAGACGAGGTGGATGCCATGCTGGACGAGGCCAACGTGGGTCGCTTTCGAGGCTTGCTGCTGGAACTCAGCCAGGATACGCAGTTCATCATCATCACCCACAATCGCAATACTGTCCAGGCTGCAGATGTGATCTACGGTGTGACGATGGGGCGCGATTCGACCAGTCAGGTGATCAGCCTGAAATTGGATGAGGTCAGCGATGAGCTTCTGCGGGGGGATGGGAGATAGGACAAAAAAAATAGCGGTTAGCTGAAGCGCTAACCGCCAAAAGAATACTGGCCCCTTATCGCTGTTATTGGAATTTAGCCAACTCGTCTTCGAGCTTCGGGTCTGTTGGGATGCGCTCGAGATAATAATCGTAAATCTTGACAGAGGTGGCTTTGCGGGCTTCCGCCAGCCATTCCTGGAATTTGGCATCCCGCAATTGCTGATATTCAGCTTCCGTCAACGGGCGGTTCTCGTGTCCGATCACCTGGATTATGTGCCAGCCAAAGTCGCTCTGCACGGGTTGGCTTATTTTCCCGATTGGCAAAGCGAAGGCCGCGTTCTCGAACTCAGCGATCATCTTGCCGCGCCCAAACCAACCCAAATTGCCGCCGCTATCTTTTGTGCCGGTGTCTTTCGAATTCTCAGCCGCCACGGTTTGCCAATCTGCGCCGTTCGCCAACTGCTTGAGCACCGCCTGGGCGGTGGTTTCGTCAGCGAGCAGGATGTGTCGCGCCCAAACCTGTTCATCCTCATGGGGGACATCTTTTGTGATGATGTCGTACACTTTTTGATGATAGAGCCGGTTCTCGAAGAAGACTTTACGTATATCCGCTTCGGTCATTTTGATCTTGGCATAGTTCTCGACCACCTTGGCGAACTCGCTTTGGAAAGCATCCATTGTGTACGGCGTGGCTGTCGGCGTGATGGAAGGAACCGTAGTGGGTGTGGCTGACAGGCCTGCCCTGAGCGCAGCCGAAGGGTCAGCGGTCGCGGTGGGGAGAGGCGTCGAGGTCGGATCTAGGCTGGGAACCGGCGTAAGCGTCACCAGGGCCAACTGGGTCGGGGATAAAGTCGAATAGAGGATGGCCGTCGGTGTCAGGGTTGGGGTGAGTGTATCGTTCACGAGGAATCCGAAATCGGATTGGATGGCTTTTTCGATTTCGTCAGCCGTGACCAGGATCCCGTTCGCGCCGGCATATTGCCGGATCAATAGTTCGTCCACAAGTTGGTTGATCACTTCGCCCCCCAGTTGAGCCGGATCATTCAATTTATCCTGAATTTGAGTCAAATACTGGGCGATGTTTGGGTTGGAGACCGGATCCATGCCGAACATCTGGGCGAACTGCAGGTATTGGACGTATTGCGTGATATTCTGCTGGCGTGCCAGCCGGACGCGCATCTGGAACTCGCGCGTGGTGACAACATCCTTGCCGACCTTGACGATCGGTTGTCTGGCCTGGAGCACGGTTATGCTTAAGATGCCGTAGATGATCAACGAGATCACAACGACGACAATCGCCAGCGCAGAATAGGTGATGAGCCTGGCTTGCCGGCGTTCGCGCTCCAGACGGGCGAGGTGTTTCTTGGTGACAATTTTAGCAGTCTTGTTTTTTGCCATATTAACAGCTACTTTTTACCGGTCGTCTTCACTTCTGCCGGTATAGGGGAGCAGAGCGATATGCCGGGCGCGCTTGATGGCGCCGGCCAGAGAGCGTTGATGTTTCGCGCATGTGCCTGTTTGACGACGCGGGCGGATCTTGCCCTCTTCGGTGACGAAGCGGCGCAGAACGTCTGCCTGCTTGTAATCCATCGTCAAATGTTTATCGGCGCAGAATTGGCAAAACTTCGGACGCACATAGTAGCGGCGTTCGGAGGATTGCTCCGATCCATAACCATTTTGGTAGTCCATAGGTATTTACTCCAACAAACTTACTTGTACCGTCAAGTGTAGTGCGAAATTAATTTCGCATTACGTATTTGCTCCAACAAACTCACTTGTACCGTCAAGTGTAGTGCGAAATTAATTTCGCATTACCAAGTGTAGTGCGAAATTAATTTCGCATTACCTTGGGCGGCTTAGAAGGGAAACTCGTCCTCTTCTGCCTGCCCCTCGATTTCTGCTGCGGCGACTGCCGCTTCACTGTGATTGACTTCGCGGCGTTCGCCGAGCATCAGCATCTCGGACGCGACGATCTCAGTCATAGTGTGCTTGGCGCCCTCTTTGTCTTCCCAGCGTCGGGTTTGCAGGCGTCCTTCGATGTAGACTTGCTTGCCTTTGTTCAGGTGCTGCTTGCAAATCTCGGCCAGGTTGCCCCAGGCGACGACGTTGAACCATTCGGTTTCGGTGTGGCGTTCGCCATCCGCGCTGTTCCACGAACGGCTGGTGGCAAGGGTAAAAGTGGTCACAGGCCGGCCCGAAGGGGTATAGCGCATTTCAGGATCGCGCCCCAGGTTGCCAATGATCATTACTTTATTCAAACCTCGGCTCATCTTTCACTCCTTTGCACCCCGCTGGGGCGCTCGTAACGAATAATACCAAACCGACGCTGGTGCCGAAGGCCTGCTCGGCAGGTTAGTCAACCAGCGTAATCATGTGGCGGATCACCGGCTCAAGGAAACGCAAATTTTGATCCAGCCCAGCGGTAGCCGCAGGGGGCAGGCTGAGATTGAGCAGGAAATACTGCCCTTCACGCTGCTTGCGGATGATGTAGGCCAGGCGCTTGCGGCCCCAGACATCTGTTTTGTCAATGCTGCCGCCGGCTTCGACAATCCAACCCTTCACCTTGTCAATCGCGCCGTTAAAAGCGGCCTCGTCCAGGTCGGGATGGATGATGCAAACCAACTCATACTTGTGCATAGGAAACCTCCTTTCCTTGGGATATGCTCCCGGTCATTGCCGTGGGCGAGCCGGGTGCGGAAAGTCAGCCACGCGCCCAGGCGTGGCTGCAACGGGCGATAGTGTACTATAAAGTAGGGGTTTTGCGAAGGGCATTATTTGACGTAAATCGGGTTGCTGAAAATCCAGCCCCGTTTTCGCCCCAGGAAGCGCAGATAAACCTCCACGCGATATACGCCCGGCTCGGTGGTGATGTGGGTGATGGTCTCGCCATGATTCGCTTTGATGATTTTGCCATCCTTGAGCAGGTGGATATCGGCGCGCCGGGGCGTTTTAACTTGCAATGTCACGCCGCCATGAGCCGGGATTTCATCGCCCATCCGCGCGGTTTTTTCCCTGCCCTGGGCGGTGAAGCGGAAGCCGCGCGCCGCAGCCGGCAGGTCATAGCCGATGAAAGTGTGCCCGGCTGCCAGCGCCTCATAGATCATCTTGCGGTCGGCAAGCAGTTCGCCGCTCAACGGCTGCGGGACGAGCAGATGCGTATTGACGGTTGAAAAGTGGAATGCGTATGGGAAGATGGTCTTACGCAGCGGGCCCATCCTCATCTTGCGGGCATGGGCGTCCGAGCCACCCACGGCGACGATCCGTCGCCCGGAGGCAAGCAGGTTGTCCCAGATGCGCAAGGCCTCGGGGTGCGGCCCGCGGGCGATGAATTCGGGGTAATAAGCATAAAAGAGGGCATCCAGCTTGCCTTTTACCACCATTTTGAGTTCGCTAAAACCGTTCCACAGTTCGAGGCCGGTGAAACCGCTTGCCTGCCAGTCTTCCCAGGAGATGTCCGTCTCGTTGAAGGCGGGCAGTTGCGGGTCTACGGGATGGGCGATGAACGAAACGCCTCCGGCCTTGCGGACGGCGTCAATCAGCGCCTGAGGGTCGTCGGCAAAGCCAGCCAGCTCACGCTCCGCGCCGAAGACGAGCAGGTGGTTCTTTTGCGGATCGCGGCTCTGATCGTGGATTTCCTCGCCGACCAGGAGCAATGTGCGCTGTTTACCGTCCCGGTGGTAGCCTTCGAGGCCCTGCACCCAGACGTTGTGATCGCTGACCAGGATGGCATCCAGGCCGGATTTTAGCGCCGCGCGCGCCAGGTCAAGGTGGCTGCCGCTGCCGTCCGAATAGGTGGTGTGCAGGTGGAGGTTGATGATCAATTCGTGCATTGGATTCTCATTTGACGGTTTTCCCGCTTCAAAGGTATAATTCGGCGTCTACAGCTTAGGAGGCTACTGAATGGAACAAATTTTAGATGTAAGTTTGATTATAACGTCAATCGCCCTGGTGGCCAGTATTATTCTGCAAAGCAAAGGCGCTGGCCTGGGCGGTTTGACCGGCTCGGATACTGGCAGCGTTTTTACCGCCCGGCGAGGGGTTGAAAAGACCCTCTTTTGGGTGACGATCGTGTTCAGCGTCATATTCTTTGCCCTGGTTCTCACCACGGTGGTCATCCACAGGGTCTAAATACCTCTTTGCGATGAGAAAGGCCATCGCCGGCTTTCCACCCAACGCGCCGGGGAGGCCTTTCTTTTATTGCACAACTTATGAAAAAATTACGCTGGCAAATCCTGGTTGTTATTCTTACTTTGATCGTGGTCGGCATCCTGCTCCTGACCCAACAGCAGCCAGGCTTGAATCCGACCCTACCCCAGGCGGCAAGTGGGGGGATCTATACTGAAGGGCTGGTCGGCTCGTTTGGACGATTGAATCCAATCCTGGATCTAAACAATCCGGCCGATCGCGATATAGATCGCCTGCTCTTCAGCGGTCTATTTAAATTCGATTCGCGCGGCATCCCTCAAGCGGACCTGGCCGAATCCTGGGGGGTTACGCCGGAAGGAACAATCTATAACGTCACCCTCCGGGCTGAAGCCGTCTGGCACGACGGCCAACCCGTCACCACGCAGGACGTGCTTTTCACGCTCAGCCTTTTGCGCAGCCAGTACTCTGCCTATCCGGCGGATGTGCGCGCCTTGTGGGATGAGGTCGAAGTCACACTCTTGAGCGACAAGACGATCAAATTTACACTGGCGGAGCCTTTCGTACCTTTCCTCGATTACCTGACTTTTGGCATCCTGCCCAAACACTTGCTCGAGAACGTTCCCGCAGATCAAATTGCGAATGCCGATTTCAACCTGAAACCGGTCGGAAGTGGGCCGTATCGCTTCGACCACCTGGTGGTAGAAAACAGCCAGGTCACCGGCGTAGTGCTGGCAGCCTCCGAGAACTACCATGGCAAGTCTCCATTTGTCCAGCAGATCGTTTTTCGCTATTATCCCACCGCGCCGGCTGCCATGGACGCCTACCAACAGGGCGAAGTGCTCGGCCTCAGCCAGGTCACGACCGATATTCTCCCCGCGGCGCTGATCGAAAAGAATCTCGCGCTTTACAGCAGTCGCCTGCCGAAGATGAGCATGATCCTGTTCAATCTAAAAAATACTGAGGTTGCCTTCTTTGAGGAAAAAAACGTGCGGCGTGCTTTGATGTTGGGTCTCAACCGCCAGTGGATGGTGGACACTTACCTCCACAGCCAGGCGATTGTTGCCGACAGCCCGATTTTACCCGGCACCTGGGCTTACTACGCCAGCGTGCCGCATATTGATTACGATCCCGATGCGGCGATTGCCTTGCTCAAGGCAGAGGGCTATCTTCTACCTGCGGATGGCGCGCTGCGCGCCAAGAATGGCCAACAGCTCGCTTTTACCCTTCTTTATCCGGATGACGAACAACATGCCAAACTGGCGCAGTCCATTCAAAGGGACTGGGCGATTATCGGCGTCCAGGTGAACCTGCAGGCTGTTGCCTTTGATTCATTGCTGAACGAGCATCTCATTCCCCGCGAGTACCAGGCTGCCCTGGTCGAACTGGACCTCAGCCGGTCACCGGATCCCGATCCGTATCCCTTCTGGCACCAATCCGAGGCGACCGGCGGACAAAACTATTCACAGTGGGATAATCGCACCGCCAGCGAATACCTCGAACAGGCGCGGGTTTTGGTTGACATGGATATCCGCGCCCGGCTTTACCGCAACTTTCAATCCATATTCGCCAAAGAATTACCTGCCCTGCCGCTCTTTTATCCGGTTTACAGCTATGGCGTGGACGTGCGCATGCGGGGCGTGCAGATCCCGCCGCTCTTCGAACCCAGCGACCGTTTCAACAACGTCTCGGATTGGTATCTGGTCACGCGGCGCGCGCTCGACCAGACCATCGAGCCAACGACCGCTCCCTAAAGGAACAATCTGCCATGCCCAGCCCCGAGCAAGACCTGGCCTTTTTGCGAGCCGGAATCCAGGAATTGACGGATTATCTTCTCTCGGGGGAACTCTACTGGCCGCTGACCCCCGGCGCAGCCGGAGTGCCGCGTTTGACGATCGGCGGCCTTCTTTTAGCCCAGGCTCGCCTTCAGGCGCGGAGGCCCTCTTCAGCGGCGCAGGTGGAAATGGCAGCCCTCGAGGGGAAGATGGACGCCGTGCGTACGAAGTGGCGCTCTGCTTGGGAGCGAAAAGCCGGTCGCGAGGTCCATGCCCGCCTCGAGCTATGGCGCAATTATCTGAGCGATTACCGCGACTCGCCTGAAAATCATGCCCACGCCTACCCTCACGAGGTCCAGTGGCGGGTCATGCTGGGACTGTTGTCGGGTGAATTCGCCTTCCCCACAAAAAAATTGGACTCTCTATCCAGTCTGGATGCAATTTTGAAAGCCGAATGGCTCCCGGGTGAATTTGTCTGGGATGCGGATTTAACGACCGCTTTCCCGCAGCCGGAATACTGGTACTTGTACGGGAAGTTGAAAAGGAGTGTCAATGTCTGACCAACGCCAAGCAGCCCTGGAATATGCTCGCCAGAACAAAGAGCAATCCTTGAAATTGCTGGAAACTTTCTTGAGCATCCCGTCTGTTTCAACCGACCCGTCTCATCTGCCGGATATGCAGGATGCGGCCAATTGGGTTGCGAGCCAGTTGCGTGACCTGGGGATGCAAAAAGTGGAAATATATCCGACCGCCAGGCACCCGGTGGTGTATGCCGAATGGCTGGGCGCTCACCCCCAAACTGCGGGGGCGAGAAGCGCGCCGACCGTGCTGATCTACGGTCACTACGATGTCCAGCCGGCCGACCCGCTCGACCTGTGGCAGAGCGGCCCCTTCGAGCCGACCGTACGCGGCGAAAGCCTGTATGCCCGCGGCGCATCAGATATGAAGGGGCAGGTGGTCGCGGCGCTGAAGGCGGTCGAGGCGATTGTCAGGAATGGCGGTCTGCCGGTCAACCTCAAGTGGCTGATCGAAGGCGAAGAGGAGATCGGTTCGCCCAGTCTGGAGGCGTTCATTGCGGACCACAAGGAGTTGTTAGCCAGTGATTTTGCCCTAAATCCCGATAGTGGCATGATCGGCCAGAATTACCCGACCATCACCAATTCTCTGCGCGGTCTGGCTTATTTTGAGTTGCGCGTTTACGGTCCGGCCAGCGACCTGCATTCGGGCATCTACGGGGGTGTGGTGCATAACCCGGCCAACGCCCTGGCTGAGTTGATCGCCGGGATGCACGACGCGGAGGGTCGCGTCACGCTGCCAGGTTTCTACGATAAAGTCCGTCCGTTGAGCGCGGAGGAGCGGGCTGAGATGGCGCGTTTGCCAATGGACGAGAAGCATTACCTGGAGCAAACCGGCGCGCCGGCGCTTTATGGTGAAGCCGGATACAGCCCGGTGGAGCGCAGCGGGGCGCGCCCGACGCTGGACGTCAACGGCCTGCTGGCTGGTTTCACCGGCGAGGGTTCCAAGACTGTCATCCCGGCCTGGGCGATGGCCAAGATCTCCACCCGCCTCGTACCCGACCAGAATCCAGCCGACGTGGCGGGACAATTGCGCCGTTATCTGGAGCAAAGTGCGTCCAAAGACATCCGCTGGGAATTGATCGAAATGCACGGCGGCGCGCCTTCGATATCAGACCGGAATAATGCCGGGGTGCGGGCGATGGGCAAGGCATTGGAATCCGTCTGGGGCGTGCAGCCGTATTTCCGGCGCGAGGGCGGCTCGATCCCGGTAGTGGGGCAGATGCAGCGTTTGTTGGCTCTCGAGTCGGTTGTGACCGGTTTCGGCCTTCCCGACGACAACGTCCACGCGCCGAATGAAAAACTGCACCTGCCGACCTGGTACCGGGGCATCGAGGCGTTCATCCATTTCTTCCTGAATCTTGCATCTAAAACTGGGTAGGGCGGGATTCTCCTCTCGCTGGGTAGGGCGGGATTCTCATCCCGCCAATCAAGCGAATCTAAAGGGCCAGCATAGAAACCGGCCCTACTTCTACTGGTGGTCTATGGAAAATAAACTCATTACTTATGGCGGACAAGCCGTCATCGAGGGCGTCATGATGCGCGGTCGGGCGGCGGTGGCAATTGCGATGCGCGCCCCGGATGGCAAGATCGTCACACATACTGATGGCTTGAATGGTATTTACACCAGCCGCGTCGCGAAGCTCCCTTTTTTACGCGGCTTGGTCATGCTCTGGGATGCGCTCGGACTGGGTATGCGCGCCCTGACCCTTTCAGCCAATGTCCAGTCCGGCGAGGACGAGAAACTCGAAGGACCAGCGCTGTACCTGACCCTGGGCCTGGCGCTCTTGATCGGCATGGGCGTCTTTTTCCTCGCCCCGGCCGGCGTCGGCTGGTTGAGCGAACATTTCCTCCATTGGAACGCCTGGTGGAGCAACCTGGTCGAGGGGATAATCCGCTTGCTTTTGCTGGTCGGATATATCTGGGGGATTGGTTTCATGCCCGATATTCGCCGCGTCTTTGCCTATCACGGCGCGGAACATAAGACCATCAATGCTTACGAAGCGGGCGCTGAGCTTACGCCTGAGTCCGTTTCGCGTTTCCCTTTGACCCACACCCGCTGCGGGACAGCATTCCTGCTGACACTGGTTCTACTCTCGATCCTGCTTTTTTCCTTGCTCGGCCCATTACCGTTGGTCTGGCGAATGGCCAGCCGCATCCTGCTCATCCCGGTGCTGGCCGGGATTGCCTACGAGTACATTCGCTGGACAGCGAGCCATTTGAATTCGTCGTTCGTGCGCGCCATCATCAAACCCAACCTGGCGCTGCAAGCGCTGACCACCCGTGAGCCGGATTTGAAGATGCTGGAGGTGGCCATCACGGCTTTCGAGACGATGCGCCAAGCGGAGAAGGAAATGCTAGCCTGAGTCGCGGTTTATAAAGGCTCAAACCTGGCCGTGAAATGCCGCAACAATTCGGGCGCGTAAGTAAAACGATAGCCGCGTAACTGATCCGCCCGCTCTGCTATTCTTGCGATCACCTCGGCGACGTAGTCCAGATGGCTCTGGGTGTAGACGCGGCGCGGAATGGCCAGGCGCACCAGTTCCAACTTGGGATACACCATTTCGCCGCTATCCGGGTCGAGGTGGGAAAATATCACCGAACCGATTTCG
>JASEHI010000192.1 GCA_030018695.1 Anaerolineales bacterium | reverse complement strand
CCCCTGATGTTACGCAACGTCCCGCAGGTTCGGACTGCACACAGGCTTGAATTACGAGAACCTGCGGGACGTTTTGCGTAAGGTGAGTTAACTCTTCCGAAGTCTTCGCGAAGCACCCCCAAGGGGCGGAGACTTCGGAGGTCTGTTTCAAGCAATGAATCTACTCAAGCGTTTAATCTTCAATCTATGGTACTTGCGGAGCGCGCCGTGGGATAGCGGCATCGTCCCGCCGGAACTGGTTGATTTCATCCAGACGCGCCCGGCTGGTCGCGCCCTTGATCTCGGCTGCGGGACGGGGACCTCGAGCCTGGCGCTGGCTCAAGCAGGCTGGCGCGTAAGCGGAGTTGATTTCGCTCCTCGCGCCATCCGGATCGCAAAACGTAAACTTGCCCTGAGCAAAGTCGAAGGGACGAAAAACGTAAACGCGAGGGTGGATTTCTTCGTCGCCGATGTGACACACCTCCCCCATTCTCTTTTCTCAACCCCCTACGATCTGGTGCTG
>JASEHI010000191.1 GCA_030018695.1 Anaerolineales bacterium | reverse complement strand
CCTCTACTCAAGATCGGTCAAGAAGATCATTGCAACCGGGATGGGGAAACTATCTGGGCGCTCAACGATGTGAGTTTTGATGTGCAACAAGGCGAAGTATTGGGGATCATCGGGCGTAATGGGGCAGGGAAAAGCACTCTACTGAAAATCCTCTCAAGGGTCACAGCACCTACCGAGGGCGTAGTGAAAGTAAAGGGACGAATTGCCAGCCTTTTGGAAGTAGGAACTGGTTTTCATCCCGAATTGACCGGGCGCGAAAATATATACATTAATGGCAGCATTTATGGCATGACAAAATCCGAAGTCAGTCGCAAATTCGATGAAATTGTGGCTTTTTCGGGTGTGGAGCAGTTCATTGATACACCAGTAAAACGCTATTCAAGCGGCATGTATGTACGTCTCGCATTTGCAGTAGCGGCGCACTTAGAGCCAGAAATAATGATTGTAGATGAAGTTCTGGCAGTAGGAGACGCGGAATTTCAAGCAAAATGCTTGGATAAAATGGGAAATGC
>JASEHI010000190.1 GCA_030018695.1 Anaerolineales bacterium | reverse complement strand
GCTTTTACACCACCTTGGCAGATTTGTTGCTGGGAGCTGAGAGTATCTGCACCCAAATCAAAGCTCGAAATCTCTACATTTTGGATCATTATTTCTCCTTATGGCGCCTTTCCTATGAGATATTCCAAAGTATACTCGATCTTCTTCTTTTTGGCTATGTTGAGTTGTCTCATTTTTTTGGCCAGCATGGATAGAATCTCTTCCTGAGTGACATGACGCCCTTCAATCAAGCTTGTCACTGATTGGAGGTAATCAACGGTTTCCTGATCAAGGGTAATTTCTCCAACCTGGCAGTCTGAATTCTCATCAGATGAATCTTCTCCGGACGAATCTTCTTCAGGATGGATCGATTGGTCTTTTGGTTTTGAGCGGGCGTTATTGAGGAGGCTCTTTTTGAATTTACCCTGAGGTGTCTGGTAGTATTCAATGCTTCGTTTCTTGGCGCTTTCCTTACGATGAGCCTGCTTGCAGCCATAAGGACAGCCCAGGTCCTGGCGACCTGCATTTCGGGGGTGAGTGAGGAAAAAT
>JASEHI010000018.1 GCA_030018695.1 Anaerolineales bacterium | reverse complement strand
GCATTCGTTGACCGTATTACTTGCCAGCCCAGCCTCCCACAGGGAAAGCCGTGTGTCAGGTCTTGCATTTTTTCTATGCGGCGTTAACGTTATTCTTGCATTTATCGAGTATGCTATTGGCAATGCGAAGGCCCAATAGGCCGGTCGAGCAATCCACCCGCGCGAGGGGATTGCAGCGGGTCTCGATACGGCGGCGATGGTCGAGCAGCGTTCTTTGCGTATCGAGGCCCGCCGCCTACTCGACCAACAGTGGCTCGCAATTACACTAACAACAGGAGCAATGGCATGGGTAAAATCATCGGAATTGACTTGGGGACGACCAACAGCGTAGTGGCCGTGATGGAGGGCGGCCAGGCGACGGTCATCACCACTGCGGAAGGCGGGCGGCTGTGCCCGTCGGTGGTGGCGTTCAACAAGAACAACGAGCGCATGATTGGGCAGACCGCCAAACGCCAGACAGTGATCAACTCGGAAAACACGATTTACTCCATCAAGCGTTTTATGGGCCGCCGCTTTGATGAGGTGGAAACCGAGCGCAAAATGGTGCCATACCAGGTCGTGAGCGGCCCCTCGGACGAAGCGCGGGTCAAGATCCCCGTGACCGGCCGCGAGTACAGCCCGCAGGAAATCTCTGCCATGATCCTGGCGAAACTCAAATCGGACGCGGAAGCTTATCTCGGCCAGACGGTCACGCAGGCGGTCATCACCGTGCCGGCATATTTCAACGATTCCCAGCGACAAGCAACCAAAGACGCCGGCCGCATCGCTGGATTGGAAGTGATGCGCATCATCAACGAGCCGACCGCCTCCGCCCTGGCTTATGGCCTGGACAAGAAAAAGAACGAGACCATCCTGGTCTTCGACCTGGGCGGCGGCACGTTCGACGTCTCGATCCTGGATGTTGGCGAGGGCGTCATCCAGGTCAAAGCTACCAACGGCGATACACACCTGGGCGGCGACGACTGGGATCAGCGCGTGGTCAACTGGGCTGCGGACGAGTTCAAGAAGGATCAGGGCATTGACTTGCGCCAGGATCGCCCGGCGCTCCAACGCCTCAGAGAAGCAGCCGAAAAAGCCAAGATCGAACTTTCGAGCATGATGGAGACCGAGATCAACCTGCCCTACATCACCGCGGATGCTTCCGGCCCCAAGCATTTGCAACTCAAACTGACCCGCGCCAGGTTCGAGCAGATGACCGAAGAATTATTAAATCGCTGCCGTAAACCGTTCGAAGCTGCCCTTAAAGACGCCGGAATGAACGCTGCAAACCTCAACGAGGTGGTGCTGGTCGGCGGGGCGACGCGCATGCCGATGGTCCAGGAACTGGTACGCAAGCTGACAGATGGCAAAGAGCCGAATAAGGGCGTCAACCCGGATGAAGTCGTGGCGGTCGGCGCGGCCATCCAGGCCGGCGTGTTGGGCGGCGAGGTGAAAGATATCCTCCTGCTCGACGTGACCCCGCTCTCGCTGGGCGTCGAAACGCTGGGCAGCGTAATGACGGTCATGATCGAGCGCAACACCACCATCCCGGTGCGCAAGACCGAAACCTACTCCACCGCCGCTGACAGTCAGACGGCTGTGGATATCCACATCCTGCAGGGCGAACGCCCGATGGCTACCGATAACATGTCGCTTGGGCGCTTCCGCCTGGACGGCATCCCGCCCGCGCCGCGCGGCATCCCGCAAATCGAGGTGACCTTCGACATAGACGCCAACGGCATCCTGAACGTCACGGCAAAAGACAAGGCCACTGCAAAAGAGCAGAAAATCACCGTCACCGCCTCGACCAACCTGAGCAAGGATGACATTGCCCGGAAAGTGGAAGAAGCCAAGCGCTACGAGGCCGAAGACAAGAAACGCCGCGAGATCATTGACGCCCGCAACACTGCCGATAGCCTGGTCTACCAGACCGAGAAAGCCCTGCGCGACCTGGGCGAGAAGGTCTCCAATGACGAGCGCACCAAAATCGAAGGCAAGATCAATGATCTCAAACAGGCTGCCCAGGGTGATGATCTCAACCGCATCAAGAAGGCCAGCGAGGAATTGCAAAACATGTCCTACGCCCTCAGCCAGCAAATGTATGCTCAAGGACAAGAGACACCGCCCGGAGCCGGTCCACAGGGCTTCGGCGGCGCTCAGCCCGGGGACTCGGGTCCGCAAACACCCCCGCCGGATGGAGAGGTGGTGGATGGGGAAGTGCGTGATGCGTGATGAGTGATGAGTGATGCGTGAAACGTAAAGGGCGGCTGCT
Source organism: Anaerolineales bacterium (assembly GCA_030018695.1). Lineage (GTDB taxonomy): Bacteria > Chloroflexota > Anaerolineae > Anaerolineales > Villigracilaceae > CG2-30-58-95. Next base: position 36,427 of record JASEHI010000018.1, on the reverse strand, counting down.
GTAAGGTGGTCGCCTTTTTACGTTTTCCTTTTTACGTTTTACGTTTTACGTTCCACGTTTTGCTTTATAATCACCCCCATGCAGAAACGCTTACGCATGCTTATCGGCTTCGCCGCGCTCGCCTTTTTTGCAATTGGTATATACTACCTGCCGCCCGTCCACGAGCGGCTGGCCTGGCGGATTGACGACATGCGCACGCGGATCAAGTATGCTCTTAACCCGCCTGAGCAGGCCCTCTTCCTGCCTACACAACAATCCCAGGTGGACGCGATCGTGACCGCCACCTTGCACGCCCTGAAGACCCCCACGCCGACGGCAACGCCCCTGCCGCCGGACATCCCCACCCCCACGCCGACCGTCACGCCGACGCCGCTGCCGACTTACGTCATCCTGCCCGGCGTCAAATACGAGGATCAGCACAACCGCTGGAATTACTGCGGTCCGGCCAATTTCTCGATGGCGCTCACCTTCTGGGGCTGGAAGGGCAACCGGGACGTGATCGGCCCGGCCGTCAAGCCGAACGACAAGGACAAGAACGTGATGCCTTATGAGTTCAGGAATTACGTAATGGATAATGTACCCGGCATGAGCGCGCTGACCCGCATGGGCGGTGATATAGACGTGCTCAAGCGCTTGATCGCAGCCGGGTTCCCGGTAATTGCCGAAAAAGGTTACTATACATACGACTTGCTGGGTAAATATAGCTGGTTGGGACATTACCTGTTTACCACCGGCTACGACGACGCGCAAGGTGTCTTCATCACACAGGATACTTACCTGAAACCCGGCCAGGACCGCCAGGTCAAATACAGCGAATACATCGAGGGCTGGCGCTCGTTCAACTATCTCTTCATGGTCATCTATCCCACCGACCGCGAGGCGGAAGTACTGGCGGCCCTCGGCCCGTACACAGACGAAACCTGGGCGGTAAAGTATGCCCTGCAAGTCGCCCGGCAAGAAGCCCAGACCCTGACCGGAAACCAGCAATTCTTTGCCTGGTTCAACCTCGGCAGCAGCCACGTTCAACTATTCGAATACTTCGATGCCGCGCTCGCCTACGACCAGGCTTTCCGACTGTATGCCAATCTGTCGGGGGACTTGCGCCCATACCGGATCGTGTGGTATCAAACCTGGCCCTATTGGGCATACTACTATACTGATCGTTATCCGGATGTGATCAACCTGGCGGATACGACCCTCAACGACACGATCAGCGAACCGGTGCTGGAAGAGAGCCTTTACTGGCGCGGCCGCGCCAAGATCATGATCGGTGACGCGCCGTCTGCCATCAAAGACTACCGCCAGAGCCTGGTCATTCACCCTGGCTTCGCCCCCAGCGTCCAGGCGCTGCAGGAACTCGGTCTTCAGCCTTGAGTTAGTCACATAGTCTTGTGGTTTTATAGTCTCATAGTCTCATAGTCTCATAGTCCCGACCACACGACTATCCGACCATCCGACCACCCGACCACGCGACTATCCGACCATTCGACCACCCGACTATCCGACTATCTGACCATCCGACTATGAGACTATTGCATTTTGCCGACGCACACATTGACATGGCCAACTATGGCCGCCACGACGCGGAGAGCGGTCTGCCGCTGCGCGTGCTGGATTTTCTCAAGTCACTGGATACCATCGTCGACGCGGCTATCCGCGAAAAAGTGGACCTGGTCATCTTTGCCGGAGACGCCTACAAAGACCGCGCCCCCTCCCCGACCTTCCAGCGTGAGTGGGGCCGGCGCATCATCCGCCTCTCGAAAGCGGGCATCCCGACCCTGCTCCTGATCGGCAACCACGACCTCTCGCCGGCCATTGGCCGCGCCAACGCCATTCAGGAATTCGACACATTGGAAGTGCCCAACGTGCGCGTCATTTCCAGGCCGTGTTTCCTCAGTGCAGATGACCTCGGTCTGCCGCTGCAGGTTATTGCGATACCCTGGATCTCACGCTCCGGCCTGCTGGCATCCATGGAGATGAGCGCGGCGGAGCCTTCCGAAGTCTTTACACATATCGAAGCTCGAATCACGGAGCTTGTCAATGGCTGGCTGGATGAAGCCAACCCAGAATTGCCTCTCATCCTGACCGCCCATGCCTCCGTGCAAGGGGCAAAATACGGCTCGGAACGCACGGTGATGCTCGGCGCAGACCTGGTGCTGCCCGGCTCGCTGGTCAAGGATCCACGGCTGGATTACGTTGCCCTGGGTCACATCCACAAGCCGCAGAATCTCAACGAGAGCGCTCATCCCCCGGTGATTTATCCCGGCTCGATCGAGCGCGTAGATTTCGGCGAGGCTGCGGATGAAAAGTTCTTCGTCATTGCCCAGGTCGAACGCGGCCAGACTGAGGTCGAATGGCGGCAATTGACCGGCATCCGCCCATTCTTTGACTGCTATGCGCAATTGAAATCTGCCGACCGAGTAGGTGCTGCGCAGAACGTCACCGCCAGCTTGAGATCCAGCCTGCCTGCCCCGAAGAAGCTGGCCGGCGCGATTGTGCGCCTGATAGTGGAATATCCGCGCGAGTGGGAGACGTTGATTGACGAAGCCGCGCTGCGCGAGCATGCCGCCGGCGCGTTTGAATTTCATCTCGTCAAGCGCCCGCAAATGGAATCCCGCATCCGCCTGCCGGCCGATCAGCCGGTGAGCAGCCTCAGTCCGCTGGAATTGCTGGAGCAGTATTGGCGCGCCAGCCATACCGACCCCGCCGGGGCCGAGGCGCTGCAGAAGTTGGCGGGGGAGATCCTTTCGGAAGAATAATCCGGCACAAAAGACAAGTATTCGACCATCGTGAGCAATTTCAATATGACGGCTGTTGGCCTGGGATTGCTGGAGACACTGGAGAAGAAATGAGCATATCGTCTATCGTCAAACAGTTCGATGCCTTGACCCGCGACCAAATCCTGGCGCTCCGCCCAGGCTCGTGGGGCGATCTGGATCTCCTGGACGCGTTGAAGCACTTCGAGACGGAGAAAAAAGACCGCGACCGCGCCATGGCGGTAGCCGAGCTGATCCTGCGCTCGCCCCAAGTGAGCGACGTGGATTACATCATGCTGTACCTGGATTTGATTGGCTACTACCGCTGGAAACGAGATTTCCCTGCGGCGCTGCGTTGGGCGCACGCCCTTATCGCCTTTGGCGAGCAGCACGAGGACGATCTGAACCGCTCCAGCCATGTCCGCGAGCTGGCCGAGACCTACCTTCAAGCCGGCGACCTGGACACCGGCCTGGCGCTCTTCACCCACCTGGCGCGAGCAAATCCGGGCGACATCTGGAACTACAACTCATTGGGCTGTTTTGCCCTCCCCTGGGCCGGGCTGCCACGTCTGGCGCTGGAGGTGCTGGATTATGCCCTGGCGCTCGTTGCCAAAAACGACCCGGAGCGGTTGAAAAAGCAATTGACCGATCAGCGCCGCAAGATAGAGGAAAAATTGTCATCCACACCTGACCGCACCGGCGACGTCTCCCCTGATGTGCTGGCCGAGTTTCGCGCCGCGCTGCTCCCACCGGCGCTCCCCAGGAGGGAGCGATCCACCAGGCATGAATACGCCGCGCCTTACCTGCCGCCCATAACTCGACTGCTCGATGCAGGCCCGGCGGGCGACGCGACTCTCGAAGCCGAGATTCTGGCGCAGGGCAAGGTGTTGATCCCAGAGCTCATCCGGCTGGCGTTCGACGAACAACTGCCCGCTGATGGCGCTCCCGCGCACGCGGTGAGACTCTTGCGCCAATTGCGGGATGCGCAAGCCGCCGAGTTGGGTGAGTTATCGGCCTGGCTGGATCGGGCCAACGGCGATTGGCGCAACGAGCTGCTCACCCGGCGCTACGCCAAAATCGGCGGTTTTACCACATCTGAGTTGGAGGCCATCGTTGCCGATGCACAATCCGACACCTTCACTCGCATCTCCGCCTTGGAAGGCCTGGCAGAACGGGTGGAGCGGTTGCCGGCCCTGCGCGAGCGCGTGGTTGCCTTCATGCGCGCCATGCTCACTCGCCCGGAAGCCGACACGGCTGGCGAGGAGACGATCGTGGGATACCTGATCGGCGACGCGCTCGACCTCGACGCCCGCGAGCTGTACCCAGAAATCGAGCGCGCCTTTATGGAAGACCGGGTAGACACCTCGATTATCTCTCCACTGAATGTGCAGCATCATTGGGGGCAGTTGCCCGCGCCTGAGCCAAAACGCCGTAGGGATGGCATGTACCTGCGGCTGCGCTGCACCGCCTGTGACCGCGTCCGCCAGCATTTCGTCCAGAATGTTCTGTTGGACCTGAACACCCTCGAACAGCAAGAGAAGGGGCAGCCTGTGGACTATTGCCCCTACATCATGGATCACGAGATCGTCTGCCCCAAGTGCGGCGCGGTAGACCGTTATGATATGACGCCCGGCGCGCACACGGCCATGCTGGTGCTGGCTAATAAAATGGACGACCTGGTGGCTTTGTTTGCCGGGAAAAAATCGGCTGCCGACCTGTCTCCCAACCCGCGCGTGCATCCTTTCCGGTCGAGCGTCTTCAAGCAGCCGATGCACCCCCTGGCCGGGCTGGAAGAATATCGCCGGCGCATCGCGGCCAACCCCAAGGATGCCAAACTGTATATGCGGATGGGGACGCTGCTGCGCGCACTTTACCGGCATTCAGCGGCGTTGGAGGCGCACCGGCACGCCTACGCGCTGGACCCGAACGACGCCGAAATCGCACTGGTGCGCGGCCTGTGCGAGCACGATTTTGGCGACCATGCGGCAGCCAAAGAAATGTACGAGCGGGTGCTGACCCTGGAGCTAAAGGGGAAAGCGCCCTGGGGAATTGTGCGCTCCGATACTTTTGCCGGCGCCGCGCGGGAGGGCCTGGACCTGCTGAGAACTAATCAGCCGAGCGACTGGGCATTGCCTGCCTATGACCCCGCTACCGGCAGAAAAACGATGGCGACCATGGAAACCCAGGCGCCAGCCGGTCCCTCGCGGAAACGCCGGCGGCGCAGAGGCCGTTAGCGTGAAAAAGATACGATGAAACCGAAACCCCGAAACGAGTGAAACTATGACCACCAACCTTCCTCCTATCACGCACGCCGACATCCAACGCTGGGCCGGCCCGGCTTCTTTTCAAAAGGGGATGGCCTATTTCAGCCGCGGGGCTATCTTCGACCCCCGCCGCCAGGGGCAAACCCTGAAGGCCAGGTGTCGCGGCTCGCAGGCCGCCTCCTACCAGCTTCAAGCCACCCTCGGACCGACAGGAATCGCCTCCGCCGATTGCTCCTGCCCGGTGGGCGCCGGCGGGCGCTGCAAGCACGTCGCCGCCCTGCTGCTCACCTGGCTGGATAACCCCGATTCTTTCCAGGAAATCGAGGCCCTGACCGCAGCCCTGGAGAAGCGTAGCAAAGCCGAGCTGATTGCCCTCATCCGCCGAATGATCCAGCGTGAGCCGGAACTGGAAATCCTCCTGGAAATGCCGCTCCCCGGCGTCGAAACCGGCGAAAAGCCACTCGACCCGCAAGTCATCCGTCGGCAGGCCGAGCACGCCTTCCGCAGCCCGCATGGCGATTGGGAGATGGGTTGGGGCGACCCATACGAGATCGTCGAGGAGTTGCAGTCATTATTCGATCTGGCCAAACAATACGAAGCCCAGAACAATTCCGTCAACGCCGCGACGATCTACCGGATGGTGGCCGAAACCGTCCTGGATAACGAGGATGCCGTAGTTCAAGATGAGGATGGCCGGTTGGGCGGGGTGGTGGACGATTGCGCCGAAGGTTTGGGCGAATGCCTGGAATCCATCACAGACGCGGCCCAGCGAGAAAGCATGTTGAAAGCGTTGTTCGACATCTACGCCTGGGACGTGAAAATGGGCGGGATTGGCGTCGGGGATAGTGCGCCGGGCATTTTGCTGGAGCGGGCCACTCCCCAGGAACGGCAGATGATCTCTGACTGGATCGAGACAGCCCTGGACGAAGCCGGCGATTGGGGCCGCCGGGCGATGGGTGGATTGCTGTTGAAGCTGCAGGCCGATACGATGGATGACGAATCCTTCCTGGAAATCTGCCGCCAAACCGGGCGGCTGAAAGACCTGGTGGAGCGGCTGCTCAGCCTGGGACGGGTAGACGAAGCCGCCGGGGAGTCACGTCAGGCCGGCGATTACGATCTGCTCAGCCTGGCAGACTTATTCGAGCAACATGGTCATGGCCGCGTGGCGCAAACGCTGATCCGTGAGCAGGCGACCAGCCAAGACACCCGTCTGACCGAATGGCTGAAAGATTACGCCAAACGGCAGGGCAACCTTCTCGAAGCATTGGAATTGGCCGAAAAGCTATTCTGGCTCCGCCCTTCTGTGCCAGCCTACGCAGAAATACGCCGGTTGGCGACGCCTCGAAAACAGTGGCCGGACTTGCGCGCCAAAACGCTGGCCAGCCTGGCTGACAAGGGGCAATACAACCTGCTCACCGAGATCTACCTGGAAGAGAGTGAGATTGACCGGGCGCTGGAGTCGCTGGAACGGGCGAAGGCGTCCAGCCGCTATTGGGGAGGCTTCTCGCTTCAGGTGGAAGTGGCTGAGGCCGCCAGTGAAAAACGACCCAAGGAGGCCATCCGGCTGTACATGCAGCTCGTCGAGAGCCTGATCGGCCAGCGCGGGCGGGAGAGCTATGCCCAAGCCGCAGCCTACTTGCAGCAGGTGCGTGACCTGTATCGCCGCCTGGGCGAGTCGCAGACCTGGCAGGCGCTGATCGCTAATATCCGCGAGCAGCACCGCAACCTGCCTGCGCTGCGGGACGAGCTCAATCGCGCCGGATTGTGAGAGAACGCTGATGACCCCAAAACGCCGTAAAACAAGACTAACCGTTCCACGACCTGACCGGGCGTCCAACCCCACTATCCCGTTCCTTCACAGCCTGGCCGCAATGGGCGACGAGCGATGGGATGAGGCAATTGCTGCTCTCCATCGCTTCCTGGGTTTGATCGGGGACTCGCCCGACCGGCTGGTGGCTCACCAAAACCTGGGCGCCTGTTACCTGGCTTTGGAACGCTTCGACGAAGCCCTGGCCGCGCTGGACGAGGTCGAGCGCCTGCAGCCGGAAGATCCCGATGTCTTCTACAGCCGCGGGGTGACCTGCGCCTGCGCAGCGCGTCTCCCCGAGGCCATCGCCGTCTTCGAGCTTTTGAAGCGCCGCTGGCCCCAGCAGGCTCGCCAGTATGAGGTGAAAGAAGACATCCAGCAGCTTGGCCGCATCCAAAGCGGCAAGCTTCCACCCGGCACTTATTTGCTCGAGCATCTCAAGGAACAGATCGGCATCAACACTGACCTGGGCGATTTTCATCTGGTCGAACACAAAGCTCGCCGCATGATTGCTGCGGTTCCAGAACGTCCCGAAGGCCACTTCGCCCTGGGGATCGCCTGCCTGGAGCAGGATCGTTACCCAGAGGCTTTAGAATCTTTCCAGGCTGCTCACGCCCGCGATCCCCGCTACAAGCCGACGATCTACAACATCGGCCACACCTGCCTGAAATTGGAGCGGCCCGCAGAGGCACTTGTTTGGCTGGAACGCGCCTTACGCCGCAACCCGAAGAATCTGGCGGCGCTGCACCAATTGGGCGTGGCCTGCGAACGCCTGGGCCGGCGAGATGAAGCCATCGCCTGGTGGCAGCGTGCGCTCAAGCTCGACCCGAATTACTACCTGGCGCAGCAGCGTCTGCACGAGATTGGTGAAGGGCCGCCGCCGGTCGAGCCGCCCCACCCGCTGGAGGCCGCCGAATTTCATCGCCTGTTGCCGTTGATCAAGAAGCGCATGAGACATCCCAAGATCTTCCGCAACGGCGGCCTGACACTCAGCTGCCAATCCGGTGTAGGCTACGTTTTGGAGGATGCCGAAAACCCACTGAACGGTACCATCTACATGGGAGGCCCGTTCAACGTCGGGGGGTTCGAGCTGGAAGAAGACTTGCTGGATTTTATGGGCATGGTCAAGATGCTCTTGCACACAATCGACGCGCACAACACGCGTGACGTGGCGATATTGGTTTACTATGCGGATGGTAGTACCTTCAACTACCAGGCTCGTTTTCAGCGGGGAAAGAGGGTTGGGGACGACGCTCATGGCCAGTTTATCGTGACCGAAGCGCCGCGCTTTTTCAAGCTGCGTATGGATAGCGATCTTGTCACGCCCTACGGAAACCCCATGCAGGGCAAGCTCATCTACCTCAGCCAGCACCCAAAGCCCGCCGTTCTGGTCAGCACGTTGGGGCTGGAGGGTACGAGATAGGGTGCGCCGTCGACCCTGGCTGCTGCTTCTTGCGCCTTGCGCGGCCCCGCCTGCCGGCCGATCAGACGGTTATCTAAAATTTACTGTAAATTGCGCGGGTGTCAGCACCTTTACCTTATATTCGGCCAGGAACGTAAAATGCCTGACGTTGCCGGTGACAAGCGCGTCCACCCCGGCAGCAACAGCTACTTCCGCAAAGGGCAGGTCGGCCGGATCAGGTATTTCTTCCACAGGTATATTCAAACGAGCGGCTTTCACAGGCTGTCTGACTACCGAGAGCGCCGCCAGAACATTCCGGCGGGCTCCGCAGAAATATTCAAATGTGGGCGGGATGTAACCACCTCATACTCACGCCAGATGCGCTCATCAATGGCAAGCCGAATCTTGCGAGATACAACGAGACGCACAGCCTGGGCCGGAATGCTATCCTGCTTGAGCAGGGCAGAAACCAGCACATTGGTATCAAGGACGATGAGCATTGCGCATTTCCCGGCGGGCAGCCTGAACTTCAACCTCGATTTCCTCTTCGGTTAATTTGTCCGTACCTTTCCTTTTTGCATCATCTTGGATGGCTGTTACAGCGGCTTGCAGGCGAAAAAACATGGCTTGCATAAAAGACTCTTTTTCCGCAGCGCTCAATCCAAGTTCCGAGGCCGCCGCGTCCCCGCCCTTTTGTACGCTGCGTTCCATGAGGGCATTCAGCGAAATTCCGCGCTTATCCAATTTATCTTGCAATCCCGCCAACAATTCGTCCGCCGCTTGGTCGAGCGATTTGATGACGATGCCGCTGTCGGTCGCAACAAACGTTACCAGATCGCCTTTCTTCAGGCTGAATTTCCTGCGGATATTGGTCGGGATTGTAACCTGACCTTTTTCTTGAATTCGAACAGCAGTATACATAATTACCTCCGATGTCATACGGTCATACAGTCATTATATCATAGCCCAATTACACCCCGCTCCGCCAGTTCTTTGATTTCTTCTTCGGTCAATCCAATACTGGCTAGAGCCGATTCCGTATGTTCTCCCAAACTCGGCGCGGGTGCGGACTTTCCCCGCGCGAACACGAACGGTGAATTCATGCCAACCGGTTCGCCATTTTCTTCGCGCACGTAACCGCGCGCCTGCACCTGCGGATGATCCAGCATCGCCTCGAACGAGTTGACCGCCTCCACGCAGCCGTCTGTCCCGGCAAAGGCTGACAGCCATTCAGCACGCGATTTCTGGCGGAAGATGGCCGCGATTTCACTTCCAAGTCTGCGGTTAAACTGGCTCGGGAGCAGATCGGCGCGAGCGGTGACTCTGCAGAAATCCGCCCAGAAAGTCGGCTCCAGCGCGGCCAGGGTAAGGTATTTGCCGTCTGCGGTTTCATAGACATTAAAGCACGGCAAGCCGCCGAGCAAAGGTAAACTTCCGGCTGAAACGTCAATGCCGCTGAAAAAGGCCGCGCCGGCCAGCGGCGTCATCCATGAAATCACCCCGTCCAACAAAGCCATGTCGAGATACATCCCCGCGCCGGTTTTGCCGCGCCCGACCAGCGCGCCCAGAATGGCAATCGCGGCTAACATCCCACCCGCAAGGTCGGCGACAGGGATGCCATAAGGGACTGGGGCCTCGCCGGACCTGGCGTTCAATCCCAGCGCGCCGCCAACCGCGACATAATTGAGATCGTGACCGGCGCGCCCGCGATAGGGGCCTTCCTGGCCATAGCCGGAGAGCGAACAATATATGATGTCCGGTTTTACAGTGCATACCGCCTCATAGTCAATTTTCCACTTTTTGCCCGAGCCGGGTTTGAAACCCTCCAGGATCACATCGGCTGTGGCAGCCAATTTCAGGAAGATTTCCCGCCCGCGCGGGTTGCGATAGTTGATGGCAACGCTCTTCTTGCCACGGTTGACCGCCTCGAACAAGCCGCCCAGCCCCATCTCTGGCGGGGCCAGACGGGCATAATCGCCCAGCCGCGGCGTCTCGATTTTGATCACTTCCGCGCCCAGGTCGGCCAGCAACTGGGTCAGGTATGGGCCGGGGAGCAGGCGCGAGAGGTCGAGGATGCGGATGCCCTTCAGCGGTTGTGCGGTCATGTTCTCCTCCAATGGATGACTAATTGTCAACCCATTTTACCAGTTACCAATTTACCAATCTACCGATTTCCAATATAATATCCCCATGCGCTGGATATACATCTCCCCACACCTTGACGACGCCATCCTCTCCTGCGGCGGCTTGATCTGGGAACAGTCTCACGCCGGGACCCAAGTCGAGATCTGGACCGTCTGCAGCGGAGACCCGCCGGATGGTCCGCTTTCACCTTTCGCCGAAGTGCTGCACGCCGAATGGGGCACCGGCGCGGATACACCGGCCCTTCGCCGGGAGGAAGACAAGGCCGCCTGTCGCGCCGTTGGGGCCAGATACCGGCACCTATCCATCCCGGATTGCATCTACCGTTCCGCCCAAGACGGCGCATGGCTGTATGACCCGAACACGTTCATGGGCGAAATCCATCCCGCCGACCGGCCGCTGGTCGAGACGCTGCGCGCCTTCCTGGCCGCGATCCTCAAACCAGAGGACACTCTCGTCTGCCCATTGACCGTCGGCGGGCACGCGGATCATCGCTTGACGCGCGGCGCGGTCGAGGCTCTCGAACGACCCTTGCGTTATTATGCCCCGCAGGGGTATTATGCCGACATCCCCTACCTGCTCAAGGATGCCTCAGCCGTGGAGATGCTCACGAGCGGGATGCAGGTTGAGGTCCACTCCGTTTCGAAGGCTGGCCTGCGCGCCTGGCAGGCGGGCATTGCCGCGTATGCCTCCCAGATTGGCATATTGTTCGAAAATCCAGAAAAGATGCGGGAAATGATCCAATCCTACTGGCAAAGCAGCGCTGGAATCCGGCTCTGGCGAGCAGCTTAAATTTACTGTGCGTGTCTTGCTTTTAGACTTAAAACATGATATATTTATCCGCGGGTAGGGAGACCTACAAACCAGACGCATCTCTGAAACAGAGATGCATCATATTTTTACTCAGGAAAGAATCATGCCAACCAACTTTCTGACCCGTGAAGGTTTTCAGAAACTTCAGGATGAACTTGAGTACCTGCACTCGGTCAAACGCCTGGAAATCGCCAATCGTCTGCACGAGGCGATGGACGGCGGCGAGTTGATCGAGAACGCCGAGTACGAGGCCGCCAAGAACGAGCAGGCTTTTGTGGAAGGCCGCATCCAGGAACTCAAAATCATCCTGGCTTCTGCGCGCGTGATCGAGAATTCTGGTAAAGAGAAGGCCGACAATGTCCAGATAGGTTCGACCGTCACCATTCAGGAAGCAGGCTCAAACCCAGAGAAATACATCCTCGTCGGCGCGGCGGAAGCCAATCCGCGTGAGGGACGTATTTCCAACGAATCGCCCATTGGCAGAGCCATCTTGAATCATCGCGCCGGCGACGAAGTTCAAGTGGAAGCTCCCGGTGGGGTATATAAAGTTCGCATCCTCAAGATCGGATAAGACTGGGGCCATCACGCCTGCCGAGCAGGTCTACGGTATGCCCCGCGCAACCTGTTTGGGAAGCGCGGGTTTTTTGTTGGTAAAATAAGCCAGAAAGGTTGTCGCATGACAGAGTACACCTCTCTTGAAAAGATCCGCCTGGCAAAAATCGAAGCACTGCGCGCCGAGGGAATCGAACCATTTCCCCACCGCGCCGAACGGACGCACACCAGCGCCCAGGCCATTGCCGCCTTCGAAAAGGTTGAAAAGGATACCAGCCAGGCTGCACCAGCCGAGGTGAATGCCATGCTGGTTGGGCGCCTGCGCGCCGTCCGCCAGATGGGCAAGATCACTTTCGCCCACATCGAAGACGGCGACGGACGCATCCAGCTTTTCCTGCGCGCCAACAACCTCGGCGAAGACAAACTCGATTTCTTCAATCGCATCTTCGACCTGGGCGATTTCATCCAGGCTACCGGCTTCATCTTCCGCACCCGCACCGGCGAGGTGACGTTGCACGTTCAGGATTTCAAGATGCTGGCCAAGGCCGTCTCGCCTCTGCCTGCCGCCAAGGACGAAACAACCGAGGCTGGACAGGTTATCCGCCACGCGGCGCTCGAGGACGCGGATCTGCGCGCCCGCCAACGTTACGCCGACCTGGCTGTCAACCCTGAGGTGCGGCAGGTCTTTCGCACGCGGGCGGCTATCCTGCGCGCCTTGCGCCAATTCCTGGATGAGCGCGGATTTCTGGAAGTCGAGACTCCCATCCTGCAGCCCATTTATGGCGGCGCGGCAGCCAGGCCGTTCGTCACCCATCACAACCAGCTCAAACAGGACCTATATCTGCGCATTTCGTTCGAACTATATCTCAAACGCCTGCTGGTCGGCAACCTGGAACGCGTCTACGAGATCGGGCGCGACTTCCGCAACGAGGGCGTCTCTTATAAGCACAATCCCGAGTTCACCCAACTGGAATTCTACTCGGCCTATGCCGACTACCTCCAGGTGATGGAACTGACCGAGCAGATGGTCGCCTACGTCGCGGAGAAAGTGCTGGGTAGGTGCAAAGTAACTTATCAGGGTCACGAGCTGGATTTCACCCCACCCTGGCAAAGGCTGGAAATGCGCCAGGGATTGAAAGAAACCGCCGGCATTGACATCGCCGCCCACCCGACCGCCGAGTCGCTTTTCGCCGCCATCCAAAAGACCGGCAGGATGCCAGATGCGCAGGCCACGCGCGGTAAATTGATAGACTTCCTGGTGAGCGAGTTCCTCGAACCAACGCTCATCCAGCCAACATTTTTGTACGATTATCCACGCGACATTTCACCGCTCTCCAAATCCAAGCCTGGCGATCCGCTGACCGTGGAACGCTTCGAAGCTTACGTGGCCGGCTTCGAACTGTGCAACGCCTTCACTGAGCTGAACGACCCGCTCGACCAGGAGCAGCGTTTCCTCGAGATGGGCCGGGATTACAAGGCCGACGACGAGGAAAAGCACCCAATGGACGAGGACTATCTGCGTGCCATGCGTTACGGCATGCCTCCCAACGGCGGCTTCGGCATGGGCGTGGATCGCTTGATAATGCTTTTCACCGATAAACACAGCATCCGCGATGTGCTGTTGTTCCCGCAACTGCGTTCCGAAGAGTAATTCACCGCGGAGTGCATAGAGAACGCGGAGAACCATTATAATTATCTCTGCGAACTCTGCGTTCTCTGCGGTGAAAAAGAAGGACTATGGACGAACCTGCCCTCATCCGTGATGCCCAACGCGGCGACCTGGAGGCCTTCAACCGCCTGGTGCTGGCCTACCAGGATTGCATCTTCAACACCGCCTTGCGCATCCTGGGCGATGAAGAACTGGCTGCGGATGCCGCGCAGGAAGCCTTCCTCTCGGCTTTTCGCAGCCTCAGCGCCTACCGCGGCGGCTCCTTCCGCGCCTGGCTCATGCGCACCGTCACCAACGCCTGTTACGACGAACTGCGCCGCCGGAAACGCCGCCCGACCACGCCGCTTGAACCCGTTACCGAGGACGACGAAGAAGTCATGGAGCCGCGCTGGCTGGCCGACCCACACCTCTCCCCTGAAGAACAGCTCGAACAGAAGGACCTTGAACATGCCATCCAACACTGCCTGGATGGCCTGCCAGTCGAATTCAGAACTGTGGTCGTGCTGGCTGACATCCAGGGCCTGGATTACAGCGAAGTCGCCGCGGCATTGCGCAAGCCGATCGGCACCGTTAAAAGCCGCCTGGCGCGCGCCCGCCTGCGCCTGCGCGAGTGCCTGCAAGCCTTCCGGGAACTTTTGCCCGCCGCCTTCCGTCTGGAAAATGAGAGCGGCCTATGAAGACACCTTTCCTGCGCGACGTGGAACAACTTTCGGCCTGCCTGGATGGACAACTATCCCGGGCTGAATTGGCGCGCCTGGAATCCCGCCTCGAAACGGACCCGAACCTGTCCGCCACGCTGGAGGATTTACGCGCCACCCGCGCGCTTCTCCGCCGCACAGCGCAGCGACGCACCCCGCGTAACTTCACGCTGACGCCCAAAATGGCCGGCCTCAAACCGCCCCTGCCGCGCGCCGTGCCGGTTTTCCGGCTGGCCTCTGTCGTTGCTTCCATTTTGCTCTTCTTCACATTTGCCGGGAACCTGCTCGCGCCGCTGGCCGCCGCGCCTAAAATGGCTGCCGCGCCGTTGGACATGGAAGCTGGCGCTGCCGAGAAAGCTCCGGCGCCGTTCGCTGCCGAAGGACTGGCCCTCTCCCCCACACCTGAAAGCATGACCCTGCTCGCGCCCGAGGCAATCCCTGAAGCAACCGTTACAGAGGCAGCCACTCCTGCACCTGAAGTCCGCACGCTGGAACAACCCGCCCCACCCTCTGCACCCTCAACGATGGAAGAGAACGCAGCAAAGCCGCCTTTCCCCCTGAGTCCACTGCAAATAGGGCTGCTGGCGCTGGCCGTCATTCTTGGCGGCTCAGCCTTCCTCATCCGCTGGCAGGTTTACCGGGCGTTTGCGAAAAATGTGAAACGTAAAACGTGAAACGTAAAACGTAAATCATTACGCATTACGCATTACGTTTTACGCATTACGTTATATCCTCCCATGTCCCTCGCCGCTGAAATTAACTACTGCCCCCGCTGTGGCAACGCAATCAGCCATCAAACGCGCTTCGGGAAAGTGCGTCCCATCTGCCCGCAGTGCGGCTGGATCTACTTCCCCGACCCCAAAGTCGCCGCGGCCGTCCTGGTTGAGCAAAATGGCCGCGTGCTGCTTGTCCGCCGCGTCAACGAACCCTATCGCGGCAAATGGACACTCCCCGCCGGTTTCGTGGATGCCAACGAAGACCCGGCGCGGGCCGCCGAGCGTGAGTGCCTGGAAGAGACCGGCTTGAGAGCGCGCGCCACGGGTGTGATGGACGTGATCGCCGGTCTGGAGCACCCGCGCGGCGCGAACATCCTCATTGTCTATCGTGCAGAAATCCTGAGCGGCCAGCTTGCTGCCCGCGATGACGTGGACGCCGCCGAATTCTTCCCGCTGGATAACCTCCCGCCTCTCGCTTTTGAAGCCACCCAACATGTATTGGAAACGTTAAAACGTTAAAACGTTCAAACGTCCAAACGTTCAAACGCTCAAACGTTCAATTGCTATGAACATCCGCCCCGCCGCTGAAAGTGACGCCGTCGCCATCGCCGACCTGTGTAACCAGTTGGGCTACCTGTCCACGCCGGAAGACGTGACCCGCCGCCTGCGCCAGATGCAGGGATTCGACCATAACGCGCTGTTCGTTGCCGAAGTGGATGGCCGGGTCGCCGGTTGGATACATGTCATTGCTTTCAGCCTGCCTGAAATGGACCTGCACACTGAAATCGGCGGCCTGGTTGTGGACGAAGCCTACCGCAGTCGCGGCGTTGGCCACCTGCTCGTGGCGCGCGCCGAAGCCTGGGCGCGTGAGCATGAGTGTAGTGAAATCCGTGTCCGCTGTAACGTTATTCGCACGTGGGCGCACAATTTTTATGAATGCATCGGCTACGAAAACATCAAAAGCCAGCACACCTTCCGCAAGCAACTCTAATCTGCATTCTGCTTTCTGCGACCACCCCGTCTCTACTCCTCCGTGCTACAATATACAAAATAAGGAGGTGCTCATGACCATCCTTGATGTCCGTCCTTCCCCGATTGCCGGCACCTGGTACGAGGGCAATCCGCAGCGCCTGGCCGCCAGCGTGGATGGCTACCTCGACCGCGCCGAACTGCCCGAACTGCCCGGCGAGGTGATCGCCGTCATCGCCCCACACGCCGGGCACCGCTACTCCGGAGCGGTAGCCGGTTACGCCTTCGCCGCCGTGCGCGGCCGGACCTTTGACTTGGTCGCCGTCATCTCGCCGATGCACCAGTCCTACTACGAGCCGCTGTTGACCACAGCCCATCCAGCCTACTCCACACCCCTCGGCGAAATTCCGGTGGACAAAGATGCATTGGCCGTACTGGATGCGGCCCTGAAGGCAAGTCTTGGCTATGGTCTGACGCCAGTAGAACGCGACCGGGAACATTCGCTCGAAATCGAACTCCCCTTCCTCCAGCGCGCCCTGGCAAGTGAATTCAAAATCCTGCCGGTGATGGTGCGTGAGCAGTCGCCCAGAGTTTCCGAGAATCTGGGCCTGGCACTGGCAAAAGTACTGCACGGACGCAATGCTCTGCTGGTCGCCAGCACTGACCTCTCGCATTTCTACACGCAGGAAACCGCCAAACGCCTGGATGAGGAAATGCTGAAACAGGTCGAGTTCTTTTCACCGGAGGGTGTCTTCCGCTCCGAACGCGAAGACAAAGGCTACGCCTGCGGTCTTGGCGCGCTGGCCGCCGTGCTTTGGGCGGCGCGTGAACTGGGCGCGGACACGGTCAAAGTGCTGCACCACGCCACATCCGGCGATGTCACCGGGGATTTCTCATCCGTGGTTGGATACGCCGCGGCGGCGGTGTTGCGAACAAAAGCATAAAAGATCATTGGCCTTGCAGATACCGTGATACCGCGATATACTAATATCGAGCAACCTTACAAACGGAGTCTTGCCATGCAAGCCATCTCTTTACGCCTCGAACCAGCCCAGTATAAGCGGTTACGGCTGCTGTCTTTCGTCAAGGGCAAGCCGATGTCTTTGCTTATCCGTGACGCGCTGGAAGATTATCTGAAGGAAAACCAGCAAATCAAGCCGGGACAGGAATGGTTCTGGTCGGAAGCCTGGCAGGCAGCGGAACGCGAGGTGGAAAACGATCTGGCGGCAGGTAACTTTGAGACTTTCGATAACATGGACAACTTCCTAAAAGACCTGAAGTAAGCCATGAAACATCGCCGCACGCCGCGTTTCGTCAAGGCCTTCGCCAGCCTGCCATCCGAAATCAAGGAGCAAGCGCGCAAGGCCTTTCTTTTATTCCAGGAAAACCCTTCTCATCCCAGCCTTTCCATTGAGCGCATCGAGGGCTATCCGGGCGTCTGGTCAGGACGGATCACCCAGAAATATCGCTGGACATTTCACTTCGAGGAAGACCCGCAGACGGGGGAACGCATTTGTCTACACCGTATCATTGGCGCGCACGACGAAGTCTATCGCAAGCCGTAATCACTCGCGGTTATAATCCACCTTGATGTACGCTCAAATCGCCGTCAACGTCCCGACCGTCACGGGCGTTTTTGACTATGCTCTGCCCCCCGAACTGGAGGGGAAAGTCGGCGCGGGGCATCTGGTCACTGTGCCATTTGGCAAACAGATAGTGCAAGGCGTGGTGTTGGAACTGACCGCCAAGCCAGCGGTTGCTGAGACCAGGGCGATCCTTGACTTGCTCGACCCTCAGCCTGTGCTTACGGTCGTACAAATCGAACTCGCCAGGCAACTGGCCTCGGCTACGCTCAATCCCCTCGCGGCAATCATCCACCTGATGCTGCCATCCGGCCTCAGCCAGCAGGCGGATACAAGGTTCGAGATTAGAGATTCGAGATTAGAGAATAGTCATGGATCACGGATCACGAATCACGAATCACGAAAATCGAGCATCGAATCCCGCCTGCTGAACCTCCTTCGAACGCGCGGCCCGCTGCGCGGCAGGCAAATTGACCGCCACTTCAGCCGGGTGGACTGGCGCAAGACGGCGCAATATCTGCTCAGAAGCGGCGTGCTGCAAAGCCAATCCATCCTGCCGCCGATCTCGGTGCGCCCGAAGTTTGTCCGCACTGCGCAGTTGGCAGTTACGCCAGAGACTGCCGAAGCCGCGCTGCCCGATCTTGGAAAAACCGAGGTCACGTTACAGCGCCGCCAGGCCGCGCTGCGCTTCCTCATCTCCGCACCGGAACCAGTCAATGTCGCGTGGGTGTATGCTGAATCCGGCTGCAATCTTACCGATTTGCAGGAACTGGCCGAGCGTGAATTGATTGTCTTGCGCGAGACGGAAATCTGGCGCGACCCATTGCAGAGAATAGAGAGTAGAGGAATAGAGAGTAGAGGAATAGAGAGTAGTCCGCCGCCGGAGTTGACTCCCGACCAGCAGAAAGCCTGGGATGCCATCTCGATGGCATTCCATTTGCAATCGCCCGGTCACCCGTCACTTATCACTCATCACTCATCACTCGTCACGCCTCCTTCATCCTTCTTACTTCACGGTATCACCGGATCCGGCAAGACTGAGATTTACATCCGCGCTGCGCAAGAGGCGATTCGCCGCGGCAAGCAGGCCATCATTCTCGTCCCGGAAATTGCGCTCACCCCGCAAACGGTGCGCCGTTTTCTGGCGCGCTTCCCAGGGCAGGTTGGGCTGGTACATTCCAAACTCTCGGATGGCGAGCGGTACGACACCTGGCGGCGGGCGCGCCTCGGATTGCTCAAAGTCATCATCGGGCCACGCTCGGCATTGTTTACCCCTCTTCAGAATGTCGGCTTGATCGTGGCTGACGAATGCCACGATTCATCATATTATCAATCCGAGCCGCCGTTTTATCACGCCGTCAGCGCGGCGATGGAATATGCCCGCATCTGCGGGGCGGTGTGCGTGCTCGGGTCGGCGACGCCGTCCATCGTTTTGCGTCAGCAGGCCCAAGTCGGGGAAAGAATACGTCTGCTGGAGTTGCCGAAACGCATCTCGGAAAGTGGTCTCCCGCCGGTCCACATCATTGACATGCGGGAAGAATTGAAATCCGGTAACCGCGCCATCTTCAGCCGCGCCCTGCACGAGGCGCTGGCGGAGGTGCTGGCCAAAAATCAGCAAGCCATTTTATTCCTCAACCGGCGCGGCACGGCCACGTATGTCTTTTGTCGGGAGTGCGGCGCGGTTTTGAAGTGTCCGCGTTGCGATACGCCGCTCACCTATCATGTCGAAGGTCAAAAGTCGAACGTCAGCGGCCAAACTGACCTTCGATCCTTCGCTCCGCTCAGGACAAGCCATTCGACGTCCGACTTGCGCTGTCATTATTGCGCTTATGACCGGCAAATGCCGAAAAAATGTCCAACTTGTGGCAGCGACCAGATTCGCCAGTATGGACTGGGCAGCGAAAAGGTTGATGCGGAAGTCAAGGCGTTATTTCCCGACGCCCGTACCCTGCGTTGGGACTGGGAGACGACGCGCCAGAAGGACGCTCACGAAATCATCCTGAGCCATTTCGCCGCCCATCGCGCGGATGTGCTGATCGGCACACAAATGCTCGCCAAGGGGCTGGATTTGCCACTGGTCACGCTGGTCGGCATCGTACTGGCGGAGGTGGGTCTCAACCTGCCCGACCCCTTCGCCGCCGAGCGGACCTTCAACTTGCTGACGCAGGTGGCCGGCCGCGCCGGGCGCAGCGCGCTGGGCGGACAGGTTATCCTGCAAACATTCCAGCCGGAGCATTATTCCATTCAAGCCGCGGCGCGGCACGACACCCCTGCCTTTTACCTGCAAGAGTTGGAATACCGCAAACAACTGGGCAACCCGCCATTCAGCCGGCTGGTGCGGCTGGAGTACCGCCATTTCGAGTCAGCCAAAGCCGAGGCGGAGGCGCGGAAGATGGCTGAAAAGATTCACCACTGGCTGGAGGCCGAACAGCGCACAGAGACGACTGTCATTGGGCCTGTACCGTGCTTTTTTGCAAAACTGGGCGGGTTGTACCGCTGGCAGATCGTGCTGCGCGGGTCGCAGCCGGAGTCGCTGCTGCGCGGCAAACTGCTCAGTGATTGGCGGGTTGAAGTGAATCCGATAAGTTTGCTATAATCAAGGCATGGTTGAGCCAAAGATCGAAATCCCCAAAAAGAAACTAGCCGAATTCTGCCGCCGCAACCACATCCGCAAACTGGCGTTGTTCGGCTCGGTGCTGCGCGATGACTTCCGCCCCGACAGCGATGTGGATGTGCTGGTCGAGTTCGAGCCAGGGAAGACGCCAGGATTTGCGTTCATCACCATGCAAGATGAATTGTCAGAAATTCTCGGAGGCCGTCAGGTGGATTTGGTGACTCCGAAATTCCTCAATCATCGCATCCGTGAGAGGGTGGAAAAGGAGGCGCGTGTTGCCTATGTCCAGAGATGATTGGATTTATGTCGGCCACATGTTCGACATGAGCCGCAAAACAGTGGCAGCCATCGTTGGTAAAAGCAGGGAAGCCTACGACCGCGACGAAATTCTCCGCATGGCTTTGACCCATTTCATTCAGGTGATTGGCGAGGCAGCGAGAAAAGTATCGCCTGAATATCAGAAGGCGCACCCGCAGATTCCCTGGCATGAAATTGTTGGCATGCGCCACAGAATCGTCCACGATTACATGAGAGTGGATGAAGACCTGGTTTGGCAAGTCGTGAACCACGACCTGCCCGCGCTGGTCGCCGCGCTGGAGAAAATTGTTCCGGCAGAAAATGGATGATACAAGAGACTTTCGCCCTGCCGCTGGATGTTTGCAGGGTGATTGCTTTTATTATGTCACTAAAAACAGCGGTTGTGTGCCAGATGACTGGCAGGTTGAAGCCAATCCAATCAACTCACTTCAGGCCACAATACTATGACAAATACAGTCCTCAAATTATAGAAATTTTGTGCGTTTTATGCTAAACTGAGTATAGATTTCCCCTGGAGGCACATCGGCAATGCCGAAAATCAACCCACTAGAAGCCAACAAACCAGTAGTTCTCGATCTCTTTTGCGGCGCAGGGGGGATGAGCCAGGGCTTTAAGATAGCTGGCTATGAGATTGGGCTTGGGATTGACACAGATTCGCTCGCTTGCCAAACTCATAGCTACAATTTCGATGGTCGCACAATCTGCAAAGATCTACAAGATGTTTTGTGCCCAAGTCATTTTGCCCAGGAACAGGGTATTGAGAGGGTGGATGTTATTATTGGCGGCCCCCCATGTCAGGGGTTTAGCCGCGTTGGGCGGGGGAAGATGCGGAAACTAAGGAATGACCCCGATTTTATTAATGATCCCCGCAACAAGCTCTATAAAGAATTTTTTCGTTTCGTTGAAGAACTAAAGCCTGCCTACTTCGTTATGGAAAACGTGCCAGATATGAGTTTTTATTTGGACGAAGGAGAAAAGCTTCTAGACAAAATTCTGAAGAGTTTCAACAGATTGGGGTATAAGGCTGAAATGCAAGTCTTACTAGCAGCTGATTATGGCGTACCTCAAATGCGCCGTCGTCTTTTTATTATAGGCAATCGCTTAGGTAAGCCCATAATATGGCCTGAGCAAAGCCATACACCAGACAATTATGTTACCGTATGGGATGCTATCAGTGATTTGCCGGTTGTTGACATCAATCATCGAAAAGATGAAATCCCTTACTTGCCCAGAGTTACACTGACCAAGTACCAGTCTTTAATGCATGAGGGAGCGAACAGACTTCTTTTTAATCATCAGACAAGGTGGCACAACGAACAGGATATTCAAGCATTTGGACAAATGCCTGAGGGCGGCAAATATAAAGACTTGCCCAAGCAATATAAACGTTATCGAGATGATATTTTTAAGGACAAGTATCGTAAGCTGAAAAGAGGAGAACCATCTTGGACAATAGAAGCGCATATCGGGAAAGATACTTATCGCCATATTTATCCAAGTATTCCTGGAGAACCAGAACCACCCCGAACCATTTCTGTCAGGGAGGCTGCACGCCTCCAAAGCTTCCCCGACAGTTTCAGATTCTTAGGCCCTTTTACAAAGCAGTTCTATCAGGTTGGAAATGCTGTTCCCCCCTTGCTGGCGAAAGCCATCGCTGAACATATCAGGCCGCATCTTATCACGATAGCACAATAAATGATGTCGGTTAGAAAGAATTCAAAGCCCAGTGTTATCAGAATAGGGGAACATGAACTGAACGTATCGGTATTTCACAAAGCGATTCTTTTTTGGGGCAAGCGGAATTTTCGTTCTTACCCATGGCGTCTGACGGAAGATCCTTACCAAATCTTGATTGCTGAAGTGATGTTGCATCGGACGCAAGCGAAACAGGTTGTTCCGGTTTATGAGGATTTTATTGTCCGCTTTCCCAATGTGTATTCGTTGTCAAAGGCATCAAAAAATTATCTATACAAAATCATCTCTCCTTTAGGATTACAGTGGCGATTAGATTTAATCCGTGAAATGGCTAATCAATTGGATGTCCGTTTCAATGGAATAATTCCGGAAAGTAAAAAAGATTTGCTATCCCTACCTGGTGTCAGTGAATATATTTCCGGAGCAGTCAGATGCTTTTCCTGGAATATACCAGAACCACTGATAGACACCAACACGGTTCGGGTAATTGGGCGACTCTTTGGGCTTGAAATAAAAGATTCGTCTCGACGCAATTCGCTTTATAGAAAAACCATAGAGAGCTTAGTTCATCTTACCAGGCCCAGGGCTTACAATTATGCATTATTGGATTTGGCACATTTGATTTGCCTGAAAAGGGCACTCCCGCTGTGCGGTGATTGTCCAATACAAACACTTTGCAGTTATACCGCCAGTTTAACGAACAGCAAGACCTTTTGAAAGGATCATGGCATGACTGAGGTATCAGAAAAGCGATCAGGCACTCAAGTTCTTCGCCCTCGCGCTCGAATACTACGCACTTTCGGCGATGAACTCATAAGCAGCGAAACTGTGGCAATTATTGAGCTTGTAAAAAACGCCTATGACGCAGACGCGACACGAGTCTTGATTCACTTTGAACCCCCCCTGGAGAAAGGTCAAGGAAGGATAGATGTTTTAGATAATGGACATGGCATGGCCCTGGAAACAGTCCAAGAAGCCTGGATGGAGCCTGCCACGCTTTATAGAAAGCAGAAAAATTTTAGCGAAGTATACAATCGTCGTGTATTAGGAGAAAAAGGAATAGGCCGCTTTGCAGCATCCAGGCTTGCAGATAGTCTTGAAGTATACACACGGAGAATAAATAGCCTGAAGGAAGTCTGTGTTTTCTTTGATTGGAGTCAATTTGATAAGCAAGATATTTACCTGGACGAAGTAGAAATCCTTTGGGAAGAGAGCGAACCTGCAATATTTTGCGCCAATGGTATTGCCAAGAAATTATGGAATGAATGGCTAGATATTTCTTCTATGGACACATCTCACGGTACGCTACTGCGGATGGAAAATCTCCGGCAGGATTGGGACAAAGAACAGATAACTGAATTGCGAAGAGGTCTCACGAAACTGGTTTTCCCCTTCTCTGTATCTGACACAACTCATGAAAAAACTGACTTCCAGATCATTTTACAAACCCCTTTTGAGGACTTGTCAGGTAGTATTCAACCTGCGGAAGTTCTAATGCGTCCTCACTACATTCTTCAGGGAGAAGTGGATAAACTTGGTGCCTATAAATTAAACATCTTGATTGGCAAGCCTGATAAACCACATTCAAAAGAAGGGAAATTTGCCCTCAAGAATAATCGCGAGCCACAATGCGGGCCTTTCAACTTTGAATTTCGTGTGTGGGATCGTGACCAGGAAATTCTTGGTGAACTGGCATCTCGCATAGGCTCTACAATTGGCAACATACGCAGAGAATTGAACTTGGCAGCAGGCATCAGCATATATCGCGACGGCTTTAGAGTAATGCCTTATGGTGAGCCAAACAATGATTGGTTGCGTTTGGATTTGCGGAGAGTTCAGAATCCGACAAAGTGCCTCTCGAACAATCAAATTGTCGGTTATCTAATTATTTCTGCTGATCAAAACCCCAGTCTTCGAGACCAGAGTAACCGAGAGGGACTGATTGCTGGACAAGCCCTAGAAGACCTTGAGGAAATTGTCAGATCTGCTTTGGCAATTCTTGAAGAGGAACGGTTTAAGGTTCGCCCCCGTCGAGAGCAGAAAGCGGCAAAAGGTGGCATCTTCACAGAATTTAGCATTGCCACAATATCAAAACTGGTCAAGGAGCGATATCCGGAAGACAAAGACCTGCTAGATTTGATTGCTTACCAAGAAAGTGATCTCGATAGACGCGTGGAGCAGGTACAGGATGTTCTTGCCCGCTATCGCCGGTTAGCAACCCTTGGGCAATTGATTGACACAGTACTACACGACGGACGGACCCCTCTATCAAAAATCGGTAGACAGGCGTATCTGGGTAAACGTGATACGCAATCTAAGCCAAAGGATTCGGCATCCTTTGTTCAAAAATTGGATGAGCGGTTTGACACTATATTTTCACAATCAGATGTGCTGGAAACATTGTTCCGAAAGATTGAACCGTTTGGCGGAAGAAAACGAGGACGCCCCGTAGAGAAATGCCTGGAAGAGGTAATTACCAACACCTTTTCGGTTTTAGACGCAGAAATCAGGAGGAAGCGGGTAAAGGTCAAACCGCCGATCGGCGATACGCGTGTCACAGTAGATGAATCTGAACTTCAACAAGTATTTATAAATTTACTCCAGAATAGCTTATATTGGCTGGAAAAAATTCCGGAAGACGCTCGTAAGATAGTTGTTCAAGTAAAACGTTTATCGGACGATAACGTTGAAGTTATATTTTCAGACAGCGGCCCGGGCATTGCTCCTGATATAAAAGATTTCATTTTTGAACCTTATTTTTCTACAAAACCTGATGGGGTCGGACTTGGGTTAACTATTGCTGGCGAGATAATAAGTGAATACTACGATGGATCGCTCGAATTGCTGAACAGTGGTCCTTTATCTGGAGCAACTTTCCGAATTCTTCTACGAAGGAGGGTGTAATGAACAATAGTTGGCGAATTCTTTATGTCGATGATGATCTCGACGCCTGCACTCAAGTTAAGGAAGTCCTGGAAGGCGAGAAATGGGACATTACTCCAGACAAGGTAAATGTCGAGGCGATAAACGATTTCTCTTTGGCAATGGACAGACTGGAAAGCCAGCGCTTCGATTTGGTCATACTTGATGTACGCTTAGGGCCTCACGATCAAACAAGAGATGAGGAGGCCGGCGCGCAAACGCTTCATGCTATTAAATCCAGGCGCTTCGTTCCAGTAGTGTTTTATACTGCGCTGCCGAATTTGGTCAAAGAATTACAATCTCCTTTGGTTAAAGTTGTCGTCAAAGAGCCTGATCCGGCGAATTTGATTAGGACCATTGGTGAAATCTTCAGTGCACAGTTACCAGTGATTAACCGAGCATTGATGCGCCATTTTGAAAATGTGCAACGCGAATATATGTGGGGATTTGTTGCAGAGAACTGGGAGGAGTTTCTCACTAAAGCAAAGAATATTGAACTGGCTTATTTACTGGCCAGACGATTGTCACTTTCATTAGCAAGGTCTGGGATTTTGCAGTTAATGAGGGATTTGGGCGATCAACAAGTAGATATTATTCCTGGCGAAAACGTTCACCCGATGGAGTACTATATTATCCCGCCATTATCTACGACAACTGAGACCGGCGATCTTTTCAATAAAGAGAGTGGGGAATACATTGTAGTTCTCACTCCTTCATGTGATATGGTCGAACGGGATGGTAAAACAAAAGCAGAACTGGTATTGATCGCACATTGTACGTTGCTAAAAGATCAAAGAGAGTATGGAGAATGGCAAAACGATGCCAGAAAGGGCAAAGCACTCGAAGCTTTGTTGAGTAATAACCGACAAGTCGGACAAGCTGATAGATTCCACTTCTTGCCTGGAATCTTTGATATTCCTGATCTTCTGGTTGACTTCCAAAAATTAGAAGCTATGCCCTCCAATGAACTCAACAACCACAACAGAATAGCATCCCTCGACAGCCCGTTCGCGGAAAGCCTTGCAACACGATTTGTACGTTTTTACGGAAGAGTTGGTACACCTGATCTTGACCTGAACATAATAATCAAAAACCTAAAATCATAGAATCCCAGGAGTCCCCCTTGCCCGAAGAAAAGCCCGAAACCAAGCCGGAAGAGCAAGACAAAGAGATGTACATCCACACGCCCTCGCTGGCCGAGTTGAAGGCTAATCTGGCGAAGTTCATCGCGAGCGCGATGCCAAAAATATAAGCCACAGATTTCACGGATTTACCGAGTAGGCCTTCGGCACGGATTGGGTTTTAGAATCAGTGACAATCCGTATAATCCGCGGCAAAAACTTTCTGCAATCAGACCGTACACCTGCCAATCAGACTATAATCAACCAAAACCTATTTCTGGAGGTATCCCATGCAATCCTTCTCTCGCGGTTGGTCGTTTCTCAAGCAAGCCTGGCAAATGGCCTTCAAGGATAAAGACCTGATCAAACCATCCATCTACGCCCTGTTCGCCGGGTTCATCGTCTCGGTCATCTTCATCCTGCCGATGGTCGGGGCGGGATTCCTGCTCGGCGGCAATAACAACCTGGTCGGACAGGTTGTGCTGTTCGGCTTGGGCGCGGTTCTCGTTTTCGCCCAGTATTCCGTCGGGTATATCTTCTCGGCGATGACCATCTATCTCATCTACGGCTACCTGGCCGAGGGGGATGGCGTGATGGAAAAGGCCTGGGCGATTGTCAAGCGCGACTGGCTGGACATCCTCAGTCTGGCGGCCGCTTCGACGCTGGTCAACCTGGTCAAGAACGCAGTCAAAGGCAAGGGGAAGAGCGGCGGGCGCAATTTCCTGGCCGGGCTGATTGACACTGTCTGGACCGAGGCCGCTTTCCTGATCCTGCCGGCGATGATCATCGAAGACATCAACATCAAAGACGGCATCAAGCGCGCCGGTAACATCGTTAGGAACAATCTCTTGCTGGTCGGCATCAGCACGGTAGGCGTGAAGGCGGTCAACGGGCTGATCGGCTTCCTGCTCGGCGCGACCGGCATCGCTCTCGGCCTTGGCGTCGGCCTGGGCATCATCTCGTTGACCGGCCCGGAGCAGATCTTCGGCCTGGTAACCGGCATCGGGTTGGGCGTGATCATCGCCAGCCTCTTCATCATGGTCGCCACCATCGTGACCTCGTACACGGCCACTGCCTACCATACCTGCCTGTACCTGTGGGCACGTGACGTGGAAAAGGCGCAGGCGAGCGGGCAGTCGGTCCGAGTGGCCGCCCCCGCGCCGCTGGCGGCAGTATTGGGAAAGTGATTTTTTACCACGAAGGACACGAAGGTTCGCGAAGGTTCACGAAGAAAAAGGTACTTCGTGTCACTTCGTACCCGCAAGGGTGTTCGACGCGAAATATTTTCCATGCGCATCATCAAGGTTGATCCGGCGGAGAAACTCCGCGCCCTGCTGGAAAATCCCTATTTCGACCACATGGCCGAGCCAGATTTACGCCAGGTGGCCGGGTGCACCGCGCTGCGCGAGTTTGCGCGCGGCGAGACGCTCTTTCTCGAAGATGACCCGTGCGCCGGGTTGCATATCGTCCACAGCGGATGCATCAAGCTCTACCGTCTCTCGCCGCAGGGACGCCAGTACATCGTCCGGTTGGCACAAGAGAAGGACACGTTCAACGAGGTATCGGTTTTCGATGGCGGGACGAATCCGGTCAATACCGAGGCGCTCGAGGCCAGCCGCGTCTGGGTGGTGGAGGCGGAGTGCGTCCGCCGCATGGTGGCTGCCAGCCCGGAGTTTGCCCAGAAAGTGATCGTCAACCTGGGACAGAACCTGCGCGGGCTGGTACGCGCGGTCAGCGAGATGGCTTTTTATCAGGTGACTCACCGCCTGGCGCGGCTGATCAGCACCCTGCCGGAAGAGGAACGGAGCGGCAAGGGTTCGCACCTGACCCAGGAACAACTGGCGGCGCGGCTGGGCACGGTGCGCGAAGTGGTGGCGCGCTCGCTCAAAGAGTTGGAACGCAGCGGCGCCATCCAGATGGAAAACCGGCGCATCACGGTCGCAGACTCCGAAGCCCTCCGTCAATGGGCACAGGGGCCGTGGAATTAGAAAATCGGAAGTAGAGAATAGAGAATAGACTCCCCTCGCCCGATGAGAGCCCGACAGGGGTGCAGCGTGAAGGGGCCAGGAGTGAGGGCTACGGCGCGGGCACCGGCTTCGGATGCATACCATCGTACACGCCAATATTCAACAGGGACGGGGCGTGGGCAGACTGGGCGGCTTTCATCTGCGCCTGGCGTGCCAGGTTGATGGCGTCTGCCAGAATGCGCAACGCCTCTTCGGGATTATGGAAACCCATGCTGTTCTCCGCCGAGATGAAGTCCCAGCGCATCTGGGCGTGACGGTGCAGGGTACGCGCCTCTTCCAAGAGAACCGGGCCCACGTCGGATACCTTGACGGCAGCCTGGATGGCTGTGATGGCATCAATGATGGCATCCTCAGTGGCTAACTTCGTCTTGTAGATTTCATCCTGAATGGTCTTGACCCGCCCGATCACATAATCCACATCAGTGTGACATTGTCCGCAGGCCAGTTCTGGTTCTAACAGCGGACTTTTCACATCGTGGCTGGAGAATTTCATCGCGCCATCGCGCACGTAGGGCATGTGGCAGTCGGCGCAGGAGACCCCAGCATTGTAGTGCGTACTGGCGGCGGTGTAAAACTCATATTCGGGGTGCTGCGCCTTGAGCATGGGTGTATCCGTGCCGGGATATTTCCAATCCGAAAATGCCAGGGCATCATAATAAGCAATGACATCCTCGATGCGCGTGCCATCTGCCCAGGGGAAGGTCAGATACTTGCTCTCACCGGCAAAGTAGTACTCCACATGGCAGTTGGCGCAGACGACCGTGCGCATTTCCTGGCGGCTGAAGGTCGTCCAGTCCATGCCTCGGGCATCAAGGGCCTCTTCCAGCGCGAGGTTGGTGACGATCAGGCGCATCGTCCCGGCCTCGTGGCAGTTGGCGCAGCCGATCGGTTGGTCAATCCGCGCCCCCAGTTCCACAAAAGGCGTCTTGTCATATTTCGCCATGCCCATTTCATTCCACAAAGCTGGATTGTTGGCGCTCTTACAGGAGTAGCAGGTGCCCGGCGTCTTCTCGTTGACGCGCTTGGTAGCGCGCACGTCGGTCAGGGCGTTCATGTGACCGCGTTCGTCGTTGTAATCCCTACCAAAGCCGTAACCGGCGAACAAAATGACCTGGCGCGGGTCGCGCAGCAGGTGCGAGAATCCGCTCGAGCCGCTATAAGTGGTATCCGTGTTATTGGTAGCCGTCTTCTGGAATGTGGCCCATTCGTTCGGGAAATTGATGCCCCATTTGGATGAATCCGGCTCTTGCGCGGCGATCTCGACCAACGGTTGGAAGCCGCGCGTCTGCGGCGGTTGGTTTTTCAGGTAGATCAGCACGCCGATCAAGCCGGCCGCCAGGACGACGATAATGCCAACCAGTATCATGTCGTGTATTTCTTCATTTGCCTTCCTCCTTGTGTTGGGTGGGGTAAAGGGAAATGCCACGCTTACCGTGGGCGACGTCGCGGTGGCAATCCCAGCAGTTGCGCTCGAAAGGCCCGCCCTGAGCCGAGTCGAAGGGTTGCACGCCCATCATGATGTTCTCGACCGTATCTGCGTGGCAACGGATGCAATTTTCCTGAATAACCTTATCCGATGAAGGCTTGGCGCGGATGGCAGGTGGGATATTACCGCTGACGAAGGCCGTGACGTGATGGTAGCCCGAGAGCGCCTTGACGTAATACTTCGGGATGAGCGCGTGCGGCGTGTGACAGTCGCCGCAGACCGCCACAGTATGGTGACCGGCGTGATACCAGCCTTCATAGACTGCATCCATCACGTGGCAGTTGTTACAGGTTGACGGGTTGTTGCCCAGGTAAGCTGTGAAGTCGGTCACGTACATCCCAGCACCCAGCACGGCCAGCAGGGCAACAACACCAACGATGAGGGCAAGTTTGGACATGGTTCACCTTGCGCAGACAAGGATGGGAATATCTACCGAGTAGGCCTTCGGCAGCATTAATGTACACTAAATATAACTGAAAATCAAGCGGTTATTCGTGACTTCGGTTACCGAGTAGGTGCTGCGTACAAAAACGGGTGGCAGTCAGAAAGAGGTGATCCCATTTTTATAACGTTCAAAGAACAGAGACGGTTGATCCATTATCCGTCTTCTCGACCTCGATGCGCGTCGGGAAGACATCCTTCAGTTCGTCCAGGTGGGTGATGATCAGGATTTTGGCAAAGTCGCCGCGCACGGCATTGATCGCCTCGATCAGCCGTTGGCGACCCTGGGCGTCCTGGGAGCCGAAGCCCTCGTCAATGACCAGCGTCTGCAGGCGTGCGCCTTTACGCTGCGCCAGCACGCCGGAAAGCGCCAGCCGGATGGCAAAGTTGACCCGGAAGGCCTCGCCTCCGGAAAACATCTCATAGTCTCTGGCTCCGGCGCTGTCGGAAATCTGGATGTCGAGGGTCTCTCTGAGATCCTCGCGCTTTTTATCCCTGAAGGCCGCCTGGGTGATGAAGCGTACCGATATCGCCCCCCCGCTCAATCGGTCAAGCAGTTCGTTGGCTTTGGATTCGATTTCAGGCAGCGCCTGCTCGATGAGCAGCGCCGGGACGCCGTCCTTGCCAAAGGCGCGCTCGAGGCTCTTGAAGCGTCCAATCACCAGGCCGAATTCGCCGCGCTCGGCTTCCAGGCGGACTTTGCGGGCGCGCAAGCTGTCCAACACGGTCACCTT
Source organism: Anaerolineales bacterium (assembly GCA_030018695.1). Taxonomy (GTDB): domain Bacteria; phylum Chloroflexota; class Anaerolineae; order Anaerolineales; family Villigracilaceae; genus CG2-30-58-95. The sequence continues at coordinate 5,698 of JASEHI010000018.1, read as the reverse complement.
TTGCCGCGCTGCACCGACCTCCCGATTGAGCTGGTCCTCCTGTTCCCGCAGATCGAAGAGGGCGCGTTCAGCCGACTCGAGATCCGGGGCTTGCGCTTGGGCTGCGCTAAATATCGCAACAGCCGAGCCATACTCCGCTTGCTGATAGCTGATCGCCGATTGCTGATTGTTGATCGAAGAATGAAGATTGGCAATTTCGTCATCGAGGGGTTTCAGTGCTGCACGAGCTGATTCGAGATTACGGAAATCAGCCTCGGCTGAACGCCCCTCGACCTCGGACCTGCGCACCGCGTCATGGGCGAGGGCATCGTAACCAAGCCCGGCCAGTTCCCTGTCCACTTCGGCGAGGTGGGCGCGGGCTTGAGATGCAAAGTTCTCGTGTTGAAGATTGACGGTGATCTCAGCCAAGCGAGGCTGCCCGACCGATTCCCAATTCGCCGCCATGCGCTGCATCGTTTCCAGGCGCTCGGTCAGTTGGGTGACAGAGGCGGTATAATTGAGACGGTCTTTTTCGAGGGAGGCGAGATTCGTGATGCGTGTTTCGTGCTCCGTGATTTCCTGACTGAGTTCTTCCAACTGGGCTTTATTGGCGCGCCAGGCATCACCCTTTTCTTTGCCTTCGGCAGTCAGCCGCTCGATCAATGCCTGCCGTTCATCGAGGCTGAGCGACTGGCCGCACAAGGGACAGAGCGCGCCCTCGGTCTCCTCGAGGAGGTCAATGCGGTTTTTGAGCTCATCCATCTCGGCTTTCAAACGCTGATTTTCTGCCCGCAGGTCAGCCTCCTGCTGGCGCGCGGATTGCAGGGCGGCATTCAGTTCGGCGCGATGGCTGATTTTCTCTTCCACTTCCAATAGGGTCTTTTGGCTGATCTCTAAATCTTTCTGCAACTCACTGATCACTGAACACTGAACACTGATCACTCTCCCCTGCTCTGCCAGCGTTCCCCGTTCCTGCTCCAACCTGGCTTTCTCGGCATTGATCTCATCCAGCAAGGGCTGGCGGTGTTTCTCATCTTCACGGAATTGCCCGGCGACTTGTTCCCATCTCTCCAACTCGGCACGCGCCAATTGCCAGGCCTGGTAAGCGGATTCCACCTCGCCGGCGCGGGCGAGCAGGTCGGCGTAACGGTTGCGCTCGGCCTCTCGTTCGGCGAGACGAGCCTGAAGTCCAGAAAGATTCGCCGAGGAACGTTCCAGGCCTGCCGCCAGTGTCTCGACCAGTTTATGCTGTTGTTCCAGCGAGGCGGCCACTTTCTTTACATTTTCCAACGCGGCTTCCTGCATCTTGCGCGATTTAGTCAGTTGCTTGAGTTGCGTTTCAAGATCGGCCAGGCGTTCTTTGCGAGCCGGTTCTTCGTTGAGTTCGGTATCAATTTCCTGGATGCGTCCGTCCACCGAATCGAGTTCGCGCTCGATGGATTTGCGGCGTTCGGCGGCGCGGTCGCGATAGGTCTCCCAGATTTCCAGGCCGAGGATATTGCTCAAAATCTCCTTGCGCTTGCCCGGCGATTGCTGAGCGAACTGGTCTGCCTTGCCTTGCAAGAAAAAGGCGGCATTGACGAAGGTCTCATAATCGAGGCGCAGGATTTGCTCGATGCGCGCCTGGGTCTCGCGCAGGGTTCTTTCAGTCAGAGGTTTCCAGGTTAGAGGGTTAGGAGTTAGGGGGTTAGGATGCCTGACTCCTAACTCGTAACTCGCAACTTGTGGTTGCTGCAAAACGTGGAATTCGAGGATAGTCGTCTTGCCGCGCGGGAGTGCGCGAATCACCTGATAAATGTTATCTTCATAAGAAAATGTAAACGCCACCTGCGCGGCTTTGGCTTGCAGGTTGACCAGCGATTCATCCCGCTTGCGTGCCTGACCAAAGAGCGCCCAGGTGATGGCATCCAGCAATGAGGATTTGCCCGCCCCATTCGGTCCAGAGATGCAGGCCAGATCGAAGGAGGTGAAGTCCAATTCGACTGGATCGCGATAAGAGAGGAAACCGGAGAGTTTGAGATGGAGAGGGATCATGAGATTATTTTATCATTGCTGCCCGCGTTTGGCTGATAGCCGATGGCGAATGGCAGATGGCGGATGGAATTTGGCTTTCGATTCTCCGCCATCTGCCATCTTCTACCTGCTATCCGCAATCCGAAATCTGCAATCTACAATCCTATGGTATCATAGCCGGGTGTTTACCCAAGCTGATAAACATACCCGCACGCGCCTGACCCTGACCGCAGTCATCCTGGCGACTCTGCCCTGTTACTGTCTGGGCTTACTTTTTGTGATCTTCGCGCCCGGCCCGGCGACTCCCACCCCAACCACTACGGCTACCTCATCCGGGACGCCGCTCACGCCGACCGTTACCCTAACTCAGACGGAGACGCTGACCCCCACCTACACCCCAACCAGCACGCTGACAGCTACGCCGACGGCGACGTTTACCCCCACCCCAACCTATACCCTGACGCCCTCACCGACTGCGACATCAACTCCCACATTTACCCCGACGCCTACCTCCACTTTTACTCCGTCGCCAACGGCCACCTTCACCGACACGCCGATGCCAAGCGAAACGCCGACCACGCCAGTTCCATAAAAGGCTGAACGTGTAACGTGAAACGTAAAACGTGAAACGGAAAACGTAAATCGAAAAATGTCCGACATCCAACCCTTCCTCAAAGAACTGCTCTCCGCTCCCGGACTCTCTGGCTACGAGTCGCCGGCTGCCCACATTATCGAAGAGAAGTGGCGGCCGCTCGTCCACGAACTCAGCTACAGCCAACTCGGTTCCTTGCACGGACTGCGCAGGGGTACGGCCACCGAGCCGCGCCCATCCCTTCTTGTTGCTACCCACATGGACGCCATCGGCTTGATGGTGACCGGCATCGCCGAAGGCGGCTTCCTGCGCGTGACCGCTACCGGCTGGGTGGACGCACGCGTCCTGCCCGGTCAATTGGTTAGCGTGCATGGCCGCGAAAACCTGCCCGGCATCCTTGTCCAGCCGCCCGCCAGCCTCCTGCCGCCTGAAATCGGGGATAAACCCGTCCCGCTCGAACACCTGTTCGTGGACATTGGCCGGCCGCCGCGCAAAGTCAATGAGCTGGTACGTGTCGGCGACCTGGTCTCGTTCGCACAGCCGCCGCTGGAACTCAGCGGGGAGACGCTGGCCGGTCACTCTGTGGATAACCGCGCCTCGGTCGCGGCCTTGACCGTCTGCCTGGAAGAGCTACAGAACCGGCCACATGCCTGGGATGTATGGGCGGTCGCCACCGTGCAGGAGGAAGTCGGCCTGATCGGGGCGTACACATCCTCCTACCAGTTACGACCCCAAATAGCGATTATCCTGGATGTCACTTGGGCGAAGGGGCCGGGCGCCAATGATTGGAACACCTTCCCGCTTGGCAAAGGCCCGACGATCATGTGGGGGCCAAATATCCACCCTGCCCTGCACAAAGCCTTCAAGGAATTGGCCGAGCGCCTGGAAATCCCCCACGCGGTAGAGATCACCCCGCTCCATTCCGGCACGGACGCGGTCGCCACGCAGGTGACTGCCGAGGGCATCCCCAGCATCGCCCTGGGCATCCCCATCCGTTACATGCACACGCCGGTGGAGGTGGTGGCGTTGAAAGACATCCAGCGCGCCGGGCGGTTGATGGCGGAGTTCATTGCGGGGCTGACGCCGGAGTTCATAGGGAAGATTGTGTGGGAGAAATAAATATGCCAACTCGAAAATCTAAAAAATATTCGGTTGTTTCAGAATTGTTCGAAATTTGCAAGAGTCGAGGTACTTTTGAGTTCGACAATGATCTGGTAGAAGAGGTAGCAAAAAAACACGGGTTCAAGAATAAATTTGATGCCACCAAGTTAGATAACTCCTCCCTACTTCCAGAATCAATATTGAACGATGATTACTTTATCTTACATCTCGGCAAAGGAAAACACCGTTTTGCTCGCGGCATCCATTATTGGTATCATCAGTTTGAGCAAATAGACACTTCCGAGACAGTGAATTGGAAATATCGTCAAAGTATCCTTAATGACTACGACACAAGTGAATCAAATATATTGTCCGTGGCAAGCAATCAACGGATTGTCCATGAATTTCTGTATCATGATATAGTGGCAAACCCAAAAGTCTATAACGCACGCCGGACAAAAGCAAATCTAACCTACAATGCAGGACCTTACACTGTCATTGCTGAGAAGGTACAGATTGAAATTGATCTGACGATGGAGTATCAGGGGGGCGTCACAGTTATCGAAGGCAAGAATGGTTTCCCAACGGATTTCGCCATTTACCAACTGTTTCATCCTTACTTGTACTTTCTCGCTATTAAAGACAATAACCAATTGCCAATCCAAGAAATTACTTGTTGCTATATTCTCAGAAAGCGCACGAAAGATAGCTCTATGCTGAGGCTGTATAACTACACATTTGATGATCCGCTGAACATTGCTTCAATACGATTAGTAAAAAAAGCGCAGTACAATCTCATAAAGAGGTAAGAATGAGAAGGCCTATTGGAATTGAAGGTTTTATTGATCGAATATTTCTAGGGGATATTATGGAATTACTAAAGCAACTGCCAGATAATAGTGTTGATATGGTATATGGCGATCCGGATTATAACGTGGGCATCAAGTATGGCGAAAATACGTATACAAAGAGCTTCACCGAATATATTGAATGGTCTATTGGATTAACCCGCGAATCTCTTCGCGTCCTAAAAAACGATGGGAATCTTTTTATGATGAATTACCCCAAACAAAATGCGCATTTACGCGTCAGATTTCTTGATGATGTTTGTACGGATGTTTTTGAATATGTTTGGGTTTACAACACAAATATTGGTCACAGTCCCAAACGCTTTACAACTGCGCACCGAACAATCTTGCATTGCAGAAAATCTGAACACAATAAATTTTACAAGGATCAAGTAGCTGTACCTTATCAAAACCCAACAGATAAACGCATCCGACAGAATATTGCCAATGGCTCAAAAGGTCGTATGCCCTATGATTGGTTCTATTTCGACTTGGTGAAGAATGTGAGCCACGAAAAAACCATTCACGCTTGCCAAATTCCACAATCATTAACGGAAATGCTGGTAAAAGCCTGCACAACAGAAAATGACGTTGTACTTGTTCTATTCGGAGGTAGCGGGTCAGAAATAGAAGTTTGTCAAAAATTAAACCGCCATTTTTTATCTGCAGAAATCGATCCCAAATATCACCGAATCATTGAAGATAGGCTTGAGAAGGGCAAAATATCTTCAGAGTATCGAATGCTTTATAACATGCGCAAGGAACCAACAGCCGATTCTAATCAACCTCGATTATTGGATAAACCTGTGAAGTATTCAACCGAATCGGACAACGAGTAAACCATGCAAATTGGCCCCTCCCAACTCAAATTGCTCGAAAGACTCTGCAACGCGGTAGCCGTCTCCGGCGACGAGGGCGAAGTGCGCGCCATCGTGTTGGAAGAGATCAAAGGTCACGCCGACACGGTCAAGGTGGACGCGCTCGGCAACGTGCTGGCCGCCCGCGCCGGTTCTGGGCAGAACCGTCTGAAAGTGATGCTGGCTGCCCACATGGACGAGGTCGGCTTCATGCTGGCCGCCGACGACGGTGAAGGTCTCTTCCGCTTCGAGCTTGTCGGCAGCATTGACGTTCGCCAGTTGCCCGGCAAAGCCGTGATCGTCGGCAA
>JASEHI010000189.1 GCA_030018695.1 Anaerolineales bacterium | reverse complement strand
ACTAAAGGAGAATTTACGTTTAACGGCGTGGATGTGGGAAAACTGACGCCGGACCAGCGGGCTTTGCTGCGGCGGCATTATCTGGGATTCGTATTTCAGGGATTCAACCTTTTAAACCGGACCACGGCCATGGAAAACGTGGAACTGCCACTGATCTACCGGGGCGTGGCCCGGAGACAGCGACGGCTCATGGCGGCCCGGGCTTTGGCGGCCGTTGGGCTTGCGGGCCGGGAAAGCCACAGCCCGGGAGAACTTTCCGGCGGCCAGCAGCAGCGGGTGGCCATTGCCCGGGCCATCGTCACAGAGCCCCGGGTGCTTCTGGCCGACGAACCCACCGGGAACCTTGATTCCGCCATGAGCCGGGAGATCATGGAACTGCTTACCACCTTTAACCGGGACCGGGGCATTACCATCATCATGGTGACTCATGAGGCGGACATGGCCCTGTACGCAGGCCGAAGAATTCACTTTATCGACGGCCGCATCGACTCGGCAGGCAGGAGAGACAGATGATCCGGGAAACCATAGCCCTG
>JASEHI010000188.1 GCA_030018695.1 Anaerolineales bacterium | reverse complement strand
GTGTACGTGCCGTCGGTGGAAACGGTCAGGGAGGGCGACCAGTTGGCATTGTCCAGCGAAACGCCCTGGCTGGCGACCCCCGAAGTGAAATCTGAACTATTGATGGATAACGTCACAGTGGAGATATACCAACCATTATCGCCTTCCGTACCAGCCAATGCGCCGGAAATCGTCGGGGGCAGTGTATCTACCTTGCCGCTGGCCGCGCCCATCAAAGAACTGTCGCCCCACGAGGAGAGCGCCCAGAAGGTGAAATCGTTCTGGCCTTCCACGAGCGGCACGCTGCAAGACGAGCCGGGACAGGCGAAACTCTCACCATTGCGCGTGCCTTCGATGAGGGTGATGTTGTAACCGGCCACCGGTTCGCTGGCATTCAGGGAGAGAGACGCTGCGCCTGCACACCAGCCATCGCTGCCCGGCTGGGAGCAGGTCAGGCTGCCGGAGATGGCCGCGGGCGGATAGGTGTGGGTGATGGTGACGACCTCGGATCGCTCTCCGACCTTGTACCAGTAGGTTGCATCTCCGCAGGGAAAGCCGGGATCACGCTCCCA
>JASEHI010000187.1 GCA_030018695.1 Anaerolineales bacterium | reverse complement strand
ACCCGCGCAAATTCGCTCGCGGACCGATGGCTGGCGCGCATTTTTATATTTGTCGCAGCGCTTCGACCGGATCGACATTAGACGCGGTCCAGGCCGGGAATAGTCCGGACGCGATGCCCACTGCCGCCGACATCCCAAGGGCCGCCAGAACGGCCCAGATGCTCACGGACGTGGGCCATTCCACAAAAAGATCAATACCGAAGGCCACCAGCATGCCCATCATCACTCCGAACACGCCGCCTAGGCCGGTGAGCAGAACCGCCTCGCCGAGAAACTGATAAAGAATATGGCGCCGGGACGCTCCCACTGCCCGGCGGATGCCGATTTCACGACGCCGTTCCGAAACATTGGCCAGCATGATGTTCATGATGCCGATTCCGCCCACCAGCAGGGAGATCCCTGCAATGGAACCGAGAACCACGTTGAAGATCCGCTGGGTCTGGCGGGCCTGGCGGAGCAGTTCCCTGGGAAGGATCAACTGGAAGTCGTCCACATCCCCGCGACGGTGCTGCAGCACCCGGCGGACGGCCGCGGCCGCGGGCTCCACCATGGCCGGAG
>JASEHI010000186.1 GCA_030018695.1 Anaerolineales bacterium | reverse complement strand
AGTTCGTTCAGTAGACGCCAATTGTCTTTGGCGCCATCCGCCAGGTGAATACGGATCGCCGCCTTTGATGGGTGCCATCACCCCATCCACTGAAATCGCCACAACGGCCGGGACGGTTTCTTGCTCTCGTAACGCCGCTTCCCATTCGCTGCGCTGACTTTCCCAATGCGGAGACAACGCTTTGGGCAAACGATCCAGACTACTGCGCGAAGGCCGCATGTTTTCCAACTCATCGAACAAGGCTTCACTCTCTCCGCAAGTCAATTGCGCCATGACGAATCCCGCCTGCCGGGCGGCGCGGGGCGTAAAATACCCATTGATGGTCCCGGCTCGCAGTTCCAATGGGCAAATACTCCTGCTCCCGCGCCCGGCTGGACGATATAGATTCCGTGTCACTGTCACCAGCCCCGCCGCTGACAAGTAAGTCTCCGACGATGTCAAGCTGTGTTGATAGACCACCCCAGCCACTTCCACTTCTTCTGCGACCACATCGTACCGAGCCAATTCTTCGCTTATCAATTCACACTCCAGAGCAGAAATCTGCTCGTGCAGTTCACTCTCGAAACGTTCG
>JASEHI010000185.1 GCA_030018695.1 Anaerolineales bacterium | reverse complement strand
CCATTGGCGTCATAGTCCGCTCACCGATGCTCACAATTACAGAGATGCACCCATGAGATATCAACCTGTACTTTCAATCTTTTTGTTCACACTTGGGATGAACGCCTGCAATTCGGGGCTTCCTTCCCCCGCACCGAGTCCTTCGGCGACGCCTCATCCCACACCGATTTCATTTCAAATTGCAGCATCTGCGACGCCATCGTTCCATTTCGATACCACATACCAAGAAACAGCACTGAGCTGTACAACCTACATTGAGACAACATGGGGCAGCGGGCCAGGGCAGTGGGGCGACCCCACCCAGTTAGGACGGTCACATGACATGGTTCCTCCTCCTGCGTTCAACACACAAAGCGAATTGTATGTTTCTGATTTTTCAAACCATCGCTTGCTCAAGTATGATGGCCATAACTCTCTTCCCGTTCAAACCATTCCTCTCCCAGAACATTATTTTTACAATCTAATGGGCTTTCTAAGCCCGCCGTGGGCTGCCATCGCTATAGCTAAAGATCGTATCTTTATTCCTTACTCGATAGTTGTATTTTGGCGTAGGACGGCAAATTCTCAAGCCGTAGCACAC
>JASEHI010000184.1 GCA_030018695.1 Anaerolineales bacterium | reverse complement strand
CGGCTCATCCTCACCCAGTCGGGCAGACACGGTGCAACTTGTCCGCCCGATTGATGTTCAAGAAGAGAGGTATGCATACACTCCTGACCCCAGCCCAACCTCCCCCAAATAGCAATACTGTTTCCTGCTTCTTGCATAAATTCGTGAACTTGCATGTGCCGAAATGCTCGCAAATTACCGAGTAGGCCTTCGGCAAGAGTTTGGTTCACCAATCTACCGAGTAGGCCTTCGGCAGATTTATCTAAACAGTATTGCCCCAAATAGGCGCTCATGATAACGCCGCCGATGGCCCCGGCAGTCTGCACCGAGCCGAAGATCAGGCTGTTGCTATCCGTCCGCGCCAGGATCATCGGGGCAAAGACCGTCCAGCCAATGCCGGCGAACAAGTTGCCGACGAAGAAGACCAGTTGCAGGCCAAGCAGACTGGGACGGGCAAAAATGTACTGGAAGCCATAGGCGGCTTCCTTCCAGATGTTACCGCGGCCTTTCTGGCCTTCCTCGGTGCGCTTTGGTTTTCTTCTGCATTGAGTTATTCTTTGGGTGTGTTTCAAATGAGTTGAAGTAAGAACGTCCCGAAGGTTTTGCTGAGA
>JASEHI010000183.1 GCA_030018695.1 Anaerolineales bacterium | reverse complement strand
AAAGGCGAATTCGCGGTTGATGGCAACGACAACGCTTTGCATGGACTGTTCCAAATTGGGATAGTCGCGGCCAATCTGGTCTTTGAGTTGTCCCACCGTCGCGCCTTCAGGGATTTCGATTTCAAGCGACTTGGCCCCAGCGCGGTCGCGCAGTGTGGCGAAGAAAAGTACTTTAACTTTTTTCATCATTTCGACCTTGCTCAATACGAGCCTTCATCTTTCATCCTTCATCCTTCATCCTTCCAAGACCACATCCCCGCTGCGCCCGCCGTGTTTCTCGATCAGGCGGATATTTTGGATGCGCATGGTTTTTTCGGCAGCCTTGGCCATGTCGTAGACCGTCAGCGCGGCGACCGAGACGGCGGTCAGGGCTTCCATTTCAACGCCGGTCCTGCCAACTGTCCTGGCGCGGGCCGTGATGACCACGCCGGGCAGCGCCTCGTCCAGGGCGAGATCCACTTCCACCTGGGTGAGTGGCAAGGGATGACATAACGGGATCAGGTCCGAGGTCCGTTTCGCCGCGCTGATGCCGGCAACCTGGGCGACAGTCAACACGTCGCCTTTTTTCAACGTTCCGGCGCGAATTAAGTCCA
>JASEHI010000182.1 GCA_030018695.1 Anaerolineales bacterium | reverse complement strand
TTATACGACTATAATCTATGCCGCATGACTTGTCCTGAGCCTGTCGAAGGAAAGGAAATAGTGTTATGTTAAAGAAGTACCTCATTGGACGCAAAGTGGCTTTGGTCGGCGGGGGGAACGTGATGATGGATATTGCCCATTACCTCGTCCGCGAGAAAAAGGTGGACGAGGTCATCGCGGTGCTGCGACGCGGTCCGGCCGAGGTGAAATTCGCTAAAAAAGAGCTGGAAGCCGTGGCTCGCAATCTGGACTTGCGCGCCTTGGATGCAGAGTTCGAGCGCGTAGCCGTGCACATGGAAAAAGTAGAACAAGATGTGGCAGCTGTCAAGGAGGGCTTGCTTTCCTCTTTACCCAAGGCGCTCGAACCAGTTTCGGACACGCGCCTGCGCTTTGAATTTCTGGCCTCACCGGTAAGAATCTTAGGCGACTGGTTCAATGGCATCAGCGCATTGAAAGTGGAAGACAATACATTGGCGATTTCCGATGGCAACTTCAAGGCAGTCGGCTTGGGCATCACGCGCCAGATCGAGGCGGATACTGTTGATCTCGAAGAATCGGCTGGCTCGGTTGGAAGAGGCCGAACGCGCCGAAAGCCA
>JASEHI010000181.1 GCA_030018695.1 Anaerolineales bacterium | reverse complement strand
CGCACCGGCGTGCTCGCGGCATCAGCGAAGCGATCCTGTGGACGAACGGTGGTGGGCAAGCGCCATCACGCCATGTCTTCGCGGCGACATTGCTGCGCGTTGACAACGCGGGCGCGCTGTATGCCTTCTGTCCCGAACACACTTTCACAACGTATTCAGTTGCAGAGGACAGTAAGCCACGTCCGAAGCCCACGCATTTGCGTTCTCTGGCGCATTTCTTCGACTCTTTAGTTTTTCGCCTCACGCTGAATCTCGAAGCCTTGCGTGGGCAAATGATGCTAAGGCGTTAGCGGGCATGAATCGGCGCTAATCTTCTTATCCCCAATATTACGGGGCAATTTGGCAATAATGGTAGGGCAGTCACCTACCATAATGCCAGCAACTGGGATTTCTCCCGCAGGCCGCAGAGCCTGTCCTGAGCCTTGTGCTGAGCTGCCATCCTGAGCCTGTCGAAGGACTGCCGAAGCATTGTCGAAGGGCTTGCAGGAGTCATCCACCAAAGTCTCTACACTGTATGAGAATTGCCGCGATGACATTCCACACCTGATGTCACACGGCTTTCCCTGTGGGAGGCTGGGCTGGCAAGTAATACGGTCAACGA
>JASEHI010000180.1 GCA_030018695.1 Anaerolineales bacterium | reverse complement strand
CAAACGTTCGCACCGGGGATTTCTGGTATAGCAAGAGCACGTCATGCTTACGCTTGAAATAACCCACGGCTTTCCCGCCCATATCCTCGTAACACCATGCAACTTCGTTAACGAAATCCTGGTATCCGAAAATCTTATCCATCTCCACTTTGATGTAATGACTTGCGTGCCAGTCGCAGTGAACGTAAATGCTCCCGGTCTTCTTGAGCAGGCGCTTCATCTCGTAGAGCCGGGCGTTGAGCCAGATCAGGTAGAAGGGCGGGTCGATATAGATGAGGTCGATGCTCTCGCTGGGCAGTTGGCGCATCACGTGCAGGTTGTCGCCCCAAAAGAGCTGGTTGGGTTCGAGTTGCGGATAACCGAAGGAGACGCGCTCGACCACCTGGAATGGCAGCATGACTTGAGGAAAGAGCTTGCGGAAGCCTTTGCGTCGGTCCCATCCGAGCGGTTCTTTCTCGACCGGCACGCTACCGAAGCGCGTCGGTGGTCGCCAGAACTCCTCCTGCGCGGGCAGCGCGTCCGCCTGCTCGTCAGCGTCCAATATCTCCGGTGGCGCGACAAAATCGCCCCTCACAGGACCGGTGGTCGGTCTGTCATTTTC
>JASEHI010000017.1 GCA_030018695.1 Anaerolineales bacterium | reverse complement strand
GAGACAGGCTCTCCCCCCGCTGTTTGTGCTCAGTTTGCTTGGCGGGGCAGTTTTGGCAATCCTGTTCCCTCTTTTCCGACTGTTGCTCGCCATAGAAGTGTCACTTTATGCTATCATCCTGATCCTCACCGCTTGCCAGACTGCAATCCGCCAGAAAAAATTGGCCTTGATCATCGGCCTTCCACTGGCTATCGCAGTTATGCATATCACCTGGGGCGCAGGCTTCTTATGGAGTATGATTAAATAACGGATGGCACCGTCCCGCAGGTTTGGTCTGAAAACAGGATTGAATTACGGCAACCTGCGGGACGTTCTGCGTCTTATGGAGTATGATTAGGTAACGGATGAATACAAACGACGCTGTAATTGCTCCCAAACCCTCTGGCTGGCGCGTCCGTCCCAGTGAACAACGGACGATATTGATGTTTGGCGATCTGGTCGTGGCTGCGCTAGCCCTGTTCGTGGCTTTATATATCTGGGGCCGGCGTGATATTTGGTTTGGGTTTACGTTTGGTTTCTTGCAGGAACGGGTGGAATTCTGGTTCTACCTTCTCCCGCTCAGTTGGCTGGTGATGTTGGTTGACCTTTATGATGTCCACCGGGCCAATAACTGGCGGACAACCGTGCGCGGAATTGCAATCGCGGCGCTGATCGGCCTGGCAATTTATGCAATTATATATGTGCTTGTGGAAGGTACCTTGAACCGGATAGGCATTGGCGTCTTTCTCGCCGCGGCCTCCAGCCTGACATTTCTTTGGCGACTCGTTTACATTCGCATCTTCACCGCGCCAGCCTTTATGCGTCGCGTGCTGGTCATTGGCGCCGGGAAAGCCGGACAGAGGTTGGCTGAAGTCTACAAGAATCTCTGGCCGCCTCCTTTCTTCATGGTCGGTTTTATTGATGATGACCCCCAGAAAATAGGCCGCCAGGTTGAGGAATATCCGATCCTGGGTCTAAGCGACCGCCTGCTGGAATTTGCAGAAAAGGAGCGCGTTTCTGACATAGTGGTTGCCATCATCGGCGAGATGCAGGGAGATACCTTCCAGGCCATCCTGGACGCCCAAGAAAGCGGTATCGAGATCACACCCATGGCCACCCTCTACGAGGAAATGTTGGGCCGTGTACCGGTTCATCATTTGGAATCGGACTGGTTGCTGCGTTCCTTCGTGGACGAGGCGCGCGTCAGCGGATTCTACGAGGCCGGGAAACGCACCCTCGATATCCTGGGTGGATTGGTCGGCCTGGGCATCTTTGCGCTGCTTTATCCTCTGGTTGCACTCCTCATCCTGCTCGACAGCGGCTTTCCCGTCCTGTATAAGCAAATCCGTTCCGGCAGGGGAGGCAAGACCTATGACGTTTACAAGTTCCGCACGATGCGCCAGGATGCCGAAAAAGATGGCAAGGTTCAACTTACCCAGGAAAAGGACAGCCGGATCACAAATGTGGGCAATTTCCTGCGCAAGACGCACATAGACGAATTGCCGCAGTTCATCAACGTCCTGCGGGGTGAGATGAGCCTGGTCGGACCGCGCTCCGAGCGACCGGAATGGATCGCTGAATTCCAGAAACAAATCCCCTTCTACCGGGCGCGCTTGCTGGTCAAGCCGGGCGTCACCGGTTGGGCGCAGGTTAATTATAGTTACTACGCCACAGTCGAGGAAATGGCCATCAAACTCGAATACGACCTCTATTACATCAAGCACCGCAACCTGCTCATGGACAGCCTCATCCTGCTGCGCACCGTGGGACAGGTTTTCGGCTTGCGTGGGAGATAGCATGAGACATTATCTCGTTACCGGCGGGGCCGGTTTCATCGGCTCACACATCGTCCAGGCGTTGCTCGAGGAGGGGAACGCGGTCCGCGTGCTGGACAACTTCTCGACCGGGCGGCGCGAAAACCTCAAGGGTTTCGGCGGCAGGCTAGAGGTCCAGGAAGGCGACCTGCGCGATCCGGCGCGGGTGCACCAGGCTGTTCAAGGAGTGGAGATAATCTTCCACCAGGCGGCCTTTGTCTCCAACCCAAAGTCACTGCTGGAACCCCAGACTTGCTACGAAGTCAACGTACAGGGAACAGTGACTTTGTTCGAGGCGGCCCGGCTGGCAGGCGTCAGGCGCATTGTGCTGGCCTCCAGCGCAGCAGTATATGGCGACTCAAATTCCCTGCCCCTTTCCGAGGCCACAGCGCTGCAGCCGCTCTCACCCTACGCGGTCTCGAAACAGATCAACGAAATCTACGCCAGACTTTATACACAAGCCTTTGACCTGCCCGCAGTCGCCCTGCGTTACTTCAACGTCTACGGGCCGCGCCAATCACCTGAAACAGAGTACGCCGCGGCGATACCCATTTTTATCCATCAACTGATCGCCAGGCAAACCGCAACAATTTTCGGCAACGGCGGGCAAACGCGTGACTTTGTCTACGTTGGGGACGTGGTACGCGCCAATCTCATCGCGGCAGAACATCCGAAAGCGCCCGGACAAGTTTTCAATATATGTGCCGGTCAGGAAATTAAAATTATAGATTTATTGACCACAATGAGGGATATGGTTCCCAATCCGCCAGAATCTGTCTTCGCCCCGCCGCGCCCGGGCGACATCCTGCGCTCCGTCGGGGACCCGGCGCGGGCTACCGCGACCCTGGGCTTCCGCGCCCAGACCAGCCTGGCAGATGGCCTGCGCCAAACGATGGAATGGATGCGTCAATGACCAAGAAAACCCACCTGAGCATCCGCAACCGTTACGTCCTCCTGCTCGACCTGCTCTTGACTGTTGCCGCGGTCATCAGCGCCTATGCGCTTCGCCTGGAAGGCACTTATTTTTACTTTTATTTGCCTTCAGCTTATTGGATGATAGGCATCAGCCTGGCCGTTAAACCGGTTGTCTACCACCTGTTCGGCCTGTACCGCCGCCAATGGGCTTACGCCAGCACCAACGAATTAAAATTGATCAGCATGGCCGTGACAGTCGCTTCGGCTGCCGTCGCGATCGTCATGTTCGTAATTTACTCTCAGCAACTCTTTGTGGGCTTCCCGCGTTCTGCCTTGGCGATTGACTGGATCCTCTCGCTGATCGGGATCGGTGGATTCCGCCTCTCGTTGCGATTAATCGCCGAGAGCCGGGCTGCCGGTGGGAAACGACTCGCCGGAAAAGTTAATAATGTACTGGTCATCGGCGCAGGGGACGCGGGTGCGCTGGTCGTGCGCGAGATGCAAAAAAATCCACAGTTGAATCTGACCCCGATCGGTTACCTGGATGACGATCCAAGCAAACAAAAACACCAAATTCACGGTGTTCCCATTATCGGACAGTTAGCCGATTTGGACCGCGTGCTCAACAATCGTCACGTGGACGAGGTCATCATCGCCATCCCCAGCGCGGGGGGCCGCACCATCCGCATGGTGACCGACATCTGCCGCCTGAACGGCGTCTCGTCCAGAAACATGCCCGGACTGTATGAATTGCTGGGCGGCAAGGTCAACGTCAGCCGCCTGCGCGAGGTGGATATCACCGATCTCTTGCGGCGTGAACCAGTTCAGATCCAAAATGAACTGGTCGGGGCCGCTTTGAGCGGGAAGCGCGTCCTCGTCACTGGCGCAGGCGGGTCTATCGGCCGGGAAATTTGTCTCCAAATCGCCCGCTGGGCTCCGAGTGAACTGGTTCTGCTCGGCCACGGTGAAAACAGCATTTTTGAAAGTCTGTTGGAATTACAGGATAATTTCCCCTCCCTGCTGATGAAGCCGCTCATCGCGGATATTCGCGACCTGCCGCGGATGATGACCATCCTGAAAGATCACCATCCACAAGTACTCTTCCATGCCGCCGCGCACAAGCACGTGCCATTGATGGAAGCCAATGTGGAAGAGGCCGTGACCAACAATATCATCGGGACGCGCAACGTGGTCGAGGCCGCGATCGCCAACGGTGTCGAGCGGTTGGTGTTGATTTCTTCCGATAAGGCCATCCGTCCGGTCAGCGTGATGGGAGCGACCAAGCGCGTGGCTGAGATGATCATTCTGGAGGCGGCTTTTCGTACCGGGCGCGCTTATTCGATCGTCCGCTTCGGGAATGTGCTCGGCAGCCGGGGCAGCGTGGTGCCGCTCTTCAAACGCCAGATCGCCAAAGGCGGCCCGGTCACGATCACGCATCCAGACATGAAGCGTTATTTCATGACCATCCCGGAGGCCGTTCATCTCGTCCTGCAGGCCGCGGCCATGGGCCAGGGCGGCGAAATGTTCTTGTTGAATATGGGACAGCAGATACGTATCCTCGACCTGGCCGAGGATTTGATCCGCCTCTCCGGCCTCGAGCCGGGCAGGGATATCGAGATAGATTTTACCGGTATCCGTCCAGGTGAAAAACTGAGCGAAGATCTATGGGATGAAGGTATGCGCTATAAACAGACAGCTCATCCGGATATATTCCGCGTCGAAGAAGAGGAGATTCCCCCGGCAAGCTCGCTCCAGCAGACCGTGGACGAGTTGCTGCGCCTGGCGCAGGCTGGAGAGAAAGCGTCCATCCTGGATCTGCTGGACGCGACCATCCCGAGCGCAGCCGTGCGGTCTACCCCCCCACCGGATATGACCTCTATCGTTTAAACGTTCGAAGGTTCGAACATTTGAACGTTCAAACGTTTAAACTCATAACCATGTCCGAACTCTCCCTGAACGCCTGGAATACATTTCTCGCGAACTCCCCCAACGTCCACCTTCTCCAAAGCGGCGAGTGGGGCGAGTTGAAATCCGCTTTTGGCTGGCAGGCTGTGCGGATCGTTGCGGGTGAGGTTGGCGCGCAAATACTCTTTCGCCGCTTGCCGCTTGGTTTCACACTGGCGTATATGCCTAAGGGACCGGTCTTCAGTCATCAGCCTGCCCTGAGCCCCGTCGAAGGGTCATCAGTGATCAGTGACCAGTTCTTGGCGGAAGTGGATGAAGTCTGCCGCGCCCGCCGCGCCATTTTCCTAAAAGTTGAGCCGGACGCGTGGGAAACAATGGAATGCGATGACAAGAGTATGCGCATTGCGAAGTCGGGCCCCGCGGGGGTGCTTCGCGAAGACTTCGCATTCCACGCCAGCCCGCATAACATTCAGCCGCCGCGCACAATTATTGTGAGTTTGAAAGGCAGCGAAGAAGAAATCCTGGCTCAGATGAAACAGAAATGCCGTTACAACGTGCGCTTGGCTGAAAAGAAAGGCGTCACCGTGCGCGCCTGGGATGACATCGCTGGTTTCCATGAAATACTGCTGGCCACCGGCGAGCGGGATGTCTTTGGTGTCCACTCGCTGGCGTATTACCGCCGCGCCTATGACCTTTTCCATCAGGCCGGGATGGTCGAAATGCTCGTTGCAGAATACGAGGGCAGGCCATTGGCGGCATTGATGGTCTTCGCACGGGGGAAGCGCGCCTGGTACATTTACGGCGCATCCACGGATGAAGAGCGCAACCGGATGCCGACATACCTGCTGCAATGGGAAGCCATGCGCTGGGCAAAAGCGCGCGGTTGTGAAGAATATGATCTCTGGGGCGTGCCGGACGGAGATGAAGAAACCCTGGAAGCCCAATTTACCGCGCGCAGCGACGGTCTGTGGGGCGTCTACCGTTTCAAGCGCGGCTTTGGCGGGGAAGTGCGGCGGGCGGCAGGGGCGTTGGACCGAGTTTACAAGCCGTTGTTGTATCGGGTCTATTTCTTGCGTTTTGCAGGAAGGAGTAACGAGTAAAGAGAAACAAGAAACAAGTCTTCACTCGTTGCTTATTTCTCGTCACTCGTTTCTTTTGTATGCAACCTTTCATCAGCACCTCTCAAGACTGGAATGAGATCATCGCCTCCATGCCATCTCCGCACCTGCTTCAAACATGGCAATGGGCCGAGGTGAAAGCAAAATACGGCTGGAAGCCAATGCCGTTCATCTGGCATTCGCAACCCGCAATTCCTAACCCTGCCCTGAGCGAAGTCGAAGGGTCGCATTCCGTCGCGGCGGCGATGATTCTAAAACGCGCCATCCCCGTCGGCGGATTTGCCAAAAAGATGTGCGTGCTGTACGTCCCGAAGGGTCCGCTGATGGACTGGAACGATGCCGCCCTTCGTCAACGCGTGCTGGACGATTTGCGGGCTTACGCCCGTCGTCAGGGCGCGATCTTCGTCAAAATTGACCCGGACGTGGCGCTGGGGACGGGAATCCCTGGGAGCGAGGAGGAGGCTCTCGATAACGGCGGACAGGCGGTGAGGTCCGATCTGACCCGGCGCGGCTGGTTATTTTCGTCCGACCAGATCCAGTTCCGCAATACGGTTTTGATTGACCTGTCCCCTCCCGAAGAGGAACTGCTGGCGCGGATGAAGCAGAAGACGCGTTACAACGTCCGGCTGGCCGAGAAGAAAGGCGTGAGCGTGCGACCCGGAACGCCTGCCGATTTGCCCATGTTGTATAAGATGTACGCGGAAACATCCATTCGGGACGGTTTCGTTATCCGCGATGAACCCTACTACCAAACCGTCTGGCAGACTTTCATGCGCTCACACGTTGGCAAGTTGGAAAGTTTGAATTTTGGAACGTTCAAACCTGTGAACTTGCCAACCTGCGAACCCTTAATCGCCGAAGTCGAGGGCCAGGCAGTGGCTGCCATCTTCCTCTTCTTCTTCGCCGGCCGCGCCTATTATCTCTATGGCATGTCGCGCGAGGCGCAGCGTGAGAAGATGCCTAATTACCTTTTGCAATGGGAAGCGATGCGGCGGGCGAAGGCAGCCGGATGCAAGTTGTACGACCTTTGGGGCGCGCCGGATGTCTTCGCCGCGAACGATCCGCTGTGGGGCGTCTTTCGCTTCAAGGAGGGCCTGGGCGGAACTGTATTCCGCGGATTGGGTGCGTGGGATTACACGCCAAGTCCGGTGCTGTACAAGATATACACGCAGGCTATTCCGCGCCTGCTTGACATCCTGAGAGCAAGAGGCAAGTCACGCACGCGTCAAAGTATTGGAAGCTAACCACGAAGGCGCGAAGACACCAACAAAGAAATAATCCCTTTGTGCCTTCGTGTCTCATGCCCCCGCTCTTTGGGGTTGTGGTATAGACAAGGAAATCCTATGATCCCTCGCCTGAAATTTGCTCATCTCCCAACACCAATCGAAGCCATGCCACGGTTATCAGAAATTCTCGGCGGGCCGCGCCTGCTGGTCAAACGCGACGACCAGACCGGCCTGGCTTTCGGCGGCAACAAGACCCGCAAATTGGAATTTCTGGTCGCCGAGGCGCAGTCGCAAGGCGCGCAGACGCTGATCACCGCCGGCGCAGCCCAATCCAACCACTGCCGCCAGACAGCCGCCGCGGCGGCGCGTTTCGGTTTCAAATGCATCCTGGTATTGAGCGGAGATGCCCCTGAGCAAGTTTCCGGAAATCTCCTGCTCGATCATCTTTTCGGCGCGGAGATTATCTGGACAGAAAAATCCCAACGCGAGGCAATGCTCCAGCAAACATTTGACCAGGCATTGGGACAGGGACACAAACCGTATCTCGTCCCCTACGGCGGGTCAAATCCGGTCGGCGCGCTGGGGTATGCCTTTGCCATGCAAGAATTGATCCAACAAATGAAAGACCTCCGAGGTCTTGCCTGCCCTGGCTGGCAGGCCAGGGGAGACCTCGGAGGTCTGGATTGGATTGTCTTTGCCTCGTCCTCCGGCGGCACGCAGGCGGGACTCGTCCTCGGCGCGCGCCTGTTCGGCTTTGGCGGCAAAGTCCTCGGCATCAGCGTGGACGAACCGCGCGAAGTATTGCAGGAACGCGTGGCGAAACTGGCAACCGAGACCTCCGCACGCAGCGGCGAACGGATTGCATTTTCGCCCGAAGATGTGCAGGTCAACGCCGATTACTGCGCGGCCGGCTACGGTGTGTTGACCGAAGGCGAGCGCGAGGCGGTCACGCTCTTTGCGCGCACGGAAGGCCTGCTGCTCGACCCGGTCTACACCGGCCGCGCCGCAGCCGGGATGATTGATTTGATTAAAAAAGGTTTCTTCAAGAAAGATGAAACCGTACTCTTCTGGCACACCGGCGGGACAACGGCGCTGTTCGCGGAGAAGTATCAAGACGCTCTAAAGTGATAATCAATTGGGTGTGTTTCATTTCAGTTGAAACCGTCCCGAAGGTTGGCAAAAAACGATCAAATTTTCTCAGCAAAACCTTCGGGACGTTCTTACTTCAACTCATTTGAAACACACCCTAATCAATTTCCAGACCCCGAAATTATCAAGATGATACACTTGACTTTTTTTAGGAAATTCGCTAATATTCCTGCAGGAGGCTTTCATGAATAACACTTTGATTTTTCAGCTAATCGGTTATTGCTGCGGGGGGATAGTCATCCTGGCTTTCGCCGGCGCTGGGGTTTTTCTGCTCATCAAGAGCTTCAAAGATCGCAAGAAGGCCGAAGCCAGCCAGGGTTGGCCCGCCACGCAAGGACAGATCCTCGAAGCCAGAATCGCCGAAAGCACCAGCACAGATTCGGATGGCGATACGAGCACATCCTACTCACCGGCGGTGAAATTCACTTATAACGTGGCTGGACAGGAATACAAAGGGAACAAGATCACCTTCGGTTTTACCCAGGGCTACCGCAATTACGCCAAAGCCCAGGCGGCCCTGGCGCGCTACCCGCTCGGGGCGCAGGTGACCATCTACTACGACCCGGCCAACCCGGCGGATGCTGTCCTGGAACGGAAGGCCGGTGGAAATACCCTTGCGATGGTTTTAGGGATTATTCTCCTGGCAATCAGCTTGTGCCTGGGATGCCCAATGATAGTAATGATCGGATTAAACGCAATATCTACCCTGAATTTCTAATAGCCCGATTTCACATCCTCACCCTCACATCCACCGCGACCGCGCCTTTTTCCATTACGCTCAACGGATTGATTTCGATTTCGCCGATTTCCGGCAAATCGTGCGCCAATTGCGCCAGGCGCACCAGCACGTCTTTCACGGCTGCGGCGTCTGCCGGGGAAATGTTACGAAAGCCGGCCAGTTTCCTGCCTGCCCAGGTGCGGCGGAGCATACCTTCAGCATCGGCGTCAGTCAGCGGGGCGAGGGCGAAGGCCACGTCTTTCAGCCCTTCCACCTCCACGCCGCCGGAACCGAACATCATCAACGCGCCGAACTGTTCATCACGCCTTGCCCCAATGATTACTTCCTGTCCATCCGGCAACATACGCTGGAGGTGCACACCTTCGATTTTGGCATCCGGGCGGGCGCGGAGGGCGCGCTCTTTCACCGTGAGGAAGCCCGCCGCGGCTTCTTCCGCAGTCTGAACATTCAACAGCACACCGCCCAGATCGGATTTGTGAGGAATATCCGGCGAGGCGACTTTCAGCGCCACAGGGAAACCCAACTGTGCCACGCTCTCGGCGGCTTCGGCCTCACTGCGTGCCAGTTTGACGGGCGCGGTCGGGATGCCGTATGCAGCCAGTAAACGGGTCGCAGGCTCGGGGTCCAGAAAGCATCCGGGCTTGGCTTCGGCCAGGGCGGCCTGCGCGGCCGGATGGTCAATATCCAGCAATGGAGCTGGAATCTGCTCCGATTTTCCCAAAAATTCAGCCCGGTCTGCCAGCACCGCCAGCGCCGAGGCAGCCCGCTCCGGGAAGCGGTACTCAGGCACGCGGGCGAGGCGGAAACATTCAGCGGCCTTTTGAATGAGCGTCTCGCCCATCAGCGCCACCACGACCGGTTTGGGGGAGGTGTGGATCAGCGGGATCAGCGAGTCGGCGACCGATTCAGCGCTAAACATGGGAGGCGGGGGCAGGATGACCAGCGCACCGTCCACGTTGGGATCGTCGAGCAGCAGGCGCAGGCAGGCAGCGTAGGTTTCGGGCGAGGCCGAGGCGAGCATGTCAATTGGATTGTGGAGGCCGGCGGCGGGAGGCAGCCGGCTCGCCAGGGCAGCATGTGTATCCGCGCCAAGCTCGGCCAGCGTCAGACCATGGATCTCAAGCGCATCTGCGGCAATCACGCCCGGTCCGCCGGCGTTGGTCAGCACTGCCATTTTGCGGCCTTTTGGCAGCGGGCAGGAGGTCAGCGCCGAAGCCCAGTCGAACATCTCCTCGCTGGTCCCAGCGCGGAAGATACCGGCCTTCTCGAAGGCGGCGGTATAAGCGGCATCCTGACCAGCGAGCGCGCCGGTGTGCGAGGCGGCGGCGCGCTGGCCGCTGGCGAAGCGCCCGACCTTGAGCGCGATGACCGGCTTGCGGCGCGCCACACGGGCGGCTGCCTCGATAAAACGCTGACCGTCGCTCACACCTTCGAGGTAGAGGGTCAGGACACGGGTGTGCTCGTCTTCAGCGACGGCGGCGAGCATATCCGTCTCGTTGACATCCGCCTGGTTGCCGAGCGAGATGAGCCGCGAAAAACCGAAGCCCTGGCCGCGCGCCCAATCAATGATCGCGGCGCAGATCGCCCCTGACTGCGAGATGAAAGCCACGTCGCCAGATTGCGGCATGGGCGGCGGCAGGAAAGTGGTATCCAGCGGCAGGTGCGTATCCAGCAGTCCGATGCAGTTCGGCCCGATGAGGCGGATGTTACTCAACTTGGCTAAGCGCAGGACTTCGGCTTCCAGGGCCGCCCCCTCCGCGCCAGCCTCACGAAAGCCGGACGAGACGATGATCGCCGCATGGATGTTGCGCGCCGCGCAGTCGCGCAAGGCGTCCGTCACGCCGGGTGCAGGGACAATCAGCACGGCCAGGTCCACCGGATCGGGAACCTCGGCCAGCGTCGGATACACCGGGCGGCCAAACAGGTTGCCGCTCTTCTGGCTGACGAAGTGGATCGCACCATCGTAGCCACTATTTACCAGGTTACGCGCCACACCATAGCCCAATTTGGTCGGGTTGCTGGATGCGCCGACGATGACGACGCCGCGCGGCTGGAAGAAGGGAGTGAGGGTGTTATCAGTCATAGGGAAGCGGTGAGGAGTGAAGAGTGAAGAGTGAAGAGTGATGAGTGATGAGTGATGAGTGAAGAGTGAGGAGTGAAGAGTGAGGAGAAAGAAATAGGCAGGAGGCAGGAGAGTTATTTGTGGAGCAGAATGAGAGCGACGCGCTGGACAACACGCTGATTATACAATGAGCCGGTAGAGTATAATTCAACTGACATGGAAACTCGACCAACCTTCTCATTTCGGCCATTTCTGGCCGCGACTATCGTCATGTTCACCTTAGGCTGGGGTGGATTGGCTCTGCTCATCTTCATGACCGAGCCGACCGTCTGGCCGCGCTGGGGATTTTTTGTCCTCTGGACGCTGGCCCTGACCGGCACCGCCCTGCCCGTCACCTGGTTTCTCAACCTGCGCTTCCCATCTGACCCGCCCGCAGGTGAAAACGTCATCCTACGGCAGGCCATCTGGTTTGGCGTTTACGGCAGCACACTGGCCTGGCTGCAACTCGGTCGCCTGCTCAACTGGGGATCCGTTTTTGGATTGGCAGCCGGCTTGGCTGCCATCGAGTATCTGATTCGCATGAGGGAAAAGTCGCGCTGGATGCCTTCGGGGATCAGCGACCAGCCTGCCCCGCCTTCGCCAGCGCCGCCGGATCTCGAATGACTGACTTCCGATCCATCCCTTCCGTCGAACAACTGTTACAAACGCGACTGGCAGAGGAGCTGATCGCTGCTTTTGGGCGTCCACTGACCCTGAAAGCCATCCGCAGCGTGCTGGACGAGGTGCGGGCGTCCGTTTCGAATGGCGTTGACCTCACCCGGCCCGACCGCGCAGGCATCCTTGAGCGCGCCTCGGTTTTGCTCGACGATTGGACGACACCCACGCTTCTACCGCTCATCAATGCCAGCGGGGTCATCTTGCATACCAATTTAGGCCGCGCGCCTTTGAGCGCCGCCACACTCCGTGCCATGCAGGAGGTAGGGCGCGGCTACTCGAACCTCGAATTTGACTTGGGGACGGGCAAGCGCGGCTCGCGGCTGATCCACGCTGAAACGATTCTCAAGCAATTGACCGGCGCGCAGGCTGCACTGGTGGTCAACAACAACGCTGCGGCTGTGTTGCTGACACTGGCAGCCCTGGCGAACCGCAGGCGCGTCATCATCGCCCGCTCGCAACTGGTCGAAATCGGCGGCGGATTCCGCGTGCCAGACGTGATGAAACAATCTGGCGCGAGACTGGTCGAAGTCGGGACGACCAACCGCATCCACCTCTCCGATTACGAGCAAGCCCTGGCAGAACCGGCCGCGCTGGTCATGCACGTCCATCGCTCGAATTTCAAGATGCTCGGCTTCACCGAAGAGCCGGAATTAAAGGAGATCGCCATTGTTTCCCACCGGGCTGGCGTGCCATTCGTGGACGACCTCGGCTCCGGCGCATTTCTGGATACGGCCAAATATGGCATCGCGCACGAGCCAACCATCCATGAATCACTGGTCACTGGAGCAGACATCCTCTGCTTCTCCGGCGACAAGCTGCTCGGCGGTCCGCAGGCGGGGATCATCCTCGGACGCGCCGACCTGATCGCCAAAATCAAGAAGCATCCACTGGCGCGCGCCGTGCGCGCCGATAAAGTATGTCTGGCGGGTATCACCGCCACGCTGCTGCATTATCTCAAAGATGAAGCCGAGCGCGAGATTCCCATCTGGCGCATGATCGCCGCCACGCCGGAGCAGGTCAAAGCCCGCGCCGAGGGTTGGGTAAAAGAACTCGGCCAGGGTGAGATTGTGGCGGGAGAAGCGACCGTCGGCGGGGGCAGCCTGCCAGGCGAGAACATACCCACGTTTTTGCTTTCGCTGTCCGTCCGCAGTCCCGATAAGTTCCTCGAAAAACTGCGCAATCAGCAGCCGCCCATCATTGCGCGCACAGAGAATGATCGCGTCCTGCTCGACCCGCGAACGGTGCTGCCGGAGCAGGAGGGGGCGCTGCTGGTTGGGTTGCATAATGTTCTAAAGATTTAACGCGAATTTCGCGAATGGGCGAATAGCGCGAATGTTTTTTGGATTTGTCTTATGGCGGTGAAGACTTTGGGAGGATGAGATGACTGATGAGATTATCGAGAAAGTTCTGTCTTTCCAGATTATGAATGCGGCGTTCGAGGTGCACAACCAGTTGGGGCCAGGCTTTCCAGAAAGCATCTACGAAGAGGCGATGGCGCGCGAACTGATTGCGCGTGGTATGGAAATTGAACGAGAAAAGCGCGTTACGGTTTGCTACAAAGGTGAGCCTCTCGGCGAGTTTGTCCTCGACAATATTGTGAACGGGCGCGTGATCTTGGAGTACAAAGCGGTGAGCGAGATCGCACCTGTTCACGAACAGCAAGCCCTCTCCTATCTCAAAGCCACCGGCCTTGAACTCGCCATCGTCATCAATTTCGGCACGCCGCGCGTCCAATCCAGCCGCGTCGTAAACACCAAAGGAAAAGCCTCTCTTCCAGCGCGCACTCCTCGAATTCTTACGTCAACCAGAAAATAGTCTCTTATTCGCGTCATTCGCCCATTCGCGCCATTCGCGTTAAAAACTCAAGGAGCAACATGAAATCCGACCTCGACGCCCTCATGCAAGCCAAAAACCTGGATGCCATCCTCGTCATCGGCAACGCCGAGCATAACCCGCCGATGTACTACCTGACCGGCGGCGGGCATGTCAGCGGCGCGACGCTGATCAAGAAGCGCGGCGGTGAGGCTGTGCTCTTCTGCAATGACATGGAACGCGACGAAGCCGCCAAATCCGGGCTGAAGGTTATCCCGTACAGCACCTACAATTACGAGGCATTGCTGAAAGAAGCGCACGGTGACCCGGCCCTGGCCGCCGCCATCCGCTACAAGCGCATGTTCACCGACCAGGGTGTGCAAGGTCGCGTCGGCATCTACGGGCACACCGACCTGGGTGCGGCCTTCGCCATCTTTACCCACTTGCAGAAACTCATGCCGGAGCTCGAACTGGTCGGCGAGACGCGCGATGATTCGCTTTTCATGAAGGCCATGGAGACCAAGGACGAGGGCGAGGTGGCGCGCATCCGCAAGATGGGCAGGATCACGACCCAGGTCGTGGGGAGGGTCGCCGAGTATCTCACCGGCCGCGAGGTGCGGGACGATGAAGTCTTGCTGAAAGAAGATGGCACGCCGCTGACTGTCTCGGAGGTCAAATCCAAAATCAATCTCTGGCTGGCCGAGTTGGGCGCAGAAAATCCCGAAGGCGCCATTTTCGCCATCGGGCGGGATGCCGGTGTCCCGCACTCCAGCGGCACGCCAACCGACCTGCTGCGCCTGGGTCAGACCATTGTCTTTGACATCTACCCGTGCGAGGCGGGCGGCGGCTATTTCTACGATTTCACCCGCACCTGGTGCCTGGGCTACGCCACGTCTGAAGCGCAGAAACTCTACGATGAAGTAAAAACTGTGTTCGACAAGGTGATGGAGAACTTCGACCTGAACACAGCGTTCAAAAACCTCAACCGGTATGTCTGCGAGGAATTCGAGGCGATGGGACACAAGTCGCCGCTCAACACCCAGGCCCCGCTCGAGGGCTACGTCCATTCGCTGGGGCACGGGCTGGGGCTGAACGTCCACGAGCGGCCCTGGTCTGGGCTGACCGCGGCGGACGACAACATCCTGAAACCCGGCGTCGTTGTGACGGTGGAACCTGGCCTGTATTACCCCGAAAAGGGCATGGGCGTGCGGATTGAAGACAGTGTTTGGATACGACCGGATGGGAAGACCGAGATTCTGGCGGAGTATCCGTATGATTTGGTGTTGAAGATGAAGAAATGGCACGGACGATAAGACGATGGACGACCCGTAGGCGGATTGTAAATATAAGGTTTTTTCCGCATACAAATCATGAGAATAGAACTATCATAGACCATACAGGGAGAAACGGTTATACTTTGGAAAATCCATTTATCGAGTGATTGGGTATGGTCACAAAAGAATATATTCAAGAACTTAAACGGAAAAATTTTGAGGAATTGTATCGGCTGATTCGGGAAACGCAAGAAAGCCGAGAGTTATTTTTTATCCTTGAAAACTTGGGCTATTTGCCAAACGGTTTTAAAGGAGAAGTGTTCGTGCCATTAATCGTCCACCTCAATGATAGTGTGAGGTTTTGGGCAGTTAAGAATCTTGGCAAAATATCAAACCCTGACTTTATAGGATTGCTTTTACGAACAGCCAAATACGACAAAGATTCAATGGTGAGGCGTGAGGCTGTTTCATCCATTGGGAGAATGAGAACACAGCAAACTATACCTTACCTTATCGAGTTATTGGACGATAGTGATCCCAAAGTAGTCTTACAAGCTATCCGTGGGTTACTTGTATTCAAAACCAACATTGAAGCACAAAAAGCTCTTAGAAATCTCGAGAACCATCCGAATGAGATGGTTCAAAGCGTTATTCGGCGAGAATTTTCGCAAAACCACAACTCTAAAAATCAGCAACCTCATCCATCATCTCCTGATTTTATGAAAAATGTTGTCGTACACGGGGATGTGCGGGAGATTCTGAGACACGTTCCTGATGAATCCGTGCATCTCACTTTTACATCACCGCCCTATTACAACGCACGTGATTATGCAATATATGAAAGTTATAAAGCCTACCTTGATTTTCTAATGGAAGTATTTAGTGAAGTACATAGAGTGACAAAGGAAGGCCGGTTTCTAATCGTTAACACATCACCGATCATCATTCCTCGAATGAGTCGATCCCATGCAAGCAAAAGGTATCCTATACCTTTCGACCTACACGCTCGTTTGGGTGAAAGCGGGTGGGAATTTATAGATGACCTTGTTTGGCTAAAACCCGAAACGTGTGTGAAGAACCGAAATGCAGGTTTTTTACAACACCGTAAACCACTGGGTTATAAACCCAATGCTGTAACAGAATATTTGATGGTCTATCGCAAAGAAACTGAAAAATTGCTCGATTGGAATATTCATCAATATAGTTGGAAAGCTGTTGAGGAGAGCAAAGTTAATGGTGAATATGAGACCTCTAACGTCTGGAAAATCGACCCGGCATTTGATAGTGTACATACAGCGGTATTTCCCATAGCTTTGTGTAACCGCGTCGTCGAGTTCTATTCGTATAAGGGAGATTTGGTCTTTGACCCCTTTGGAGGTAGCGGCACTTTGGGTAAAGCAGCAAATAATTTAGGGAGATATTTCTTTTTGACAGAACAAGAAGAAAAATATTTTGAACGAATGAAAGAAAATTTAACTACATTGGATGCCGTGAAATTGCATCAGCCAAGATTTCTCAAAGTGGATGAATTCAAACTGCTGAATCAAGGAGAAAACGATGGTCACAATAACTGATGCTGTCATCAAAAAAATACTCCAGCGTGTATTTCACGGTCAAGACTACAGAATTGAAATTATCACTCTCATTAACGCGGAGTTCCTACAATTTGCTGTTGACTTTTTTAAGCAGGTGGTTGACGCTAAATTAAACAACCAAGATGTTACTATTGACTGGTATAAAGCCGAATTCCTGAGAGACGATTTACCAAAAGAAGAATTGGCTATCAATTCCGGACTAAACCTGAAGACAATTTATAACATGTATGGTTCAACCAGATATGAGATAGTTCTCGAAAAATCAAGCCAGCACTACGATGAACTATATCAAGCGATAAATAGCTTGGTAGAAAATGGGGGTACTGAAGTAGACATAACACTAACTATCAAACTACGAGGTGTTAGTGTTGATCTGAATATCAATGAGAGTCTTATAGTGATTAACGTTCTTGCAGTTAAGAGAGCAGAATTGCGCGGCGGTGCATGGAGTTCGGCTGGAAAGCAAGTTGACAAAATGCTCATGCAGACTCTCTGCAAACTGTACAGTGTTCCCACTACCAATTATGAATTCACAGGACTCACTCAATCGCAGCGTGAAGTGGATTTCTTTATAATTAATCGACAAGGAAATAGATACCATTGCGAAGTCAAATTGATGGGTAAAGGAAATCCCGAAAGTGCAGATGCCATTATTGCACGAGATTCAAATGTGTTTGTCGCTGATACGCTGAGATCTTCGACGAGATTTTATAAATCAGGGAACGGTTTGTTGTTTTTCGGGGATTCTGCCCAAATGCAAACTAACACATATCAAATGCTCATCACCTGGAGCGACGAAGATCAGGCCTACCTCGTCGAAGTCCCCGAATTGCCGGGCTGTATGGCGGATGGCAAGACGCGCCAGGAAGCCCTCGCCAACGCTGAGAACATCATCCAGGAATGGATCGAAACCGCTCAAGATTTAGGCCACCCCATCCCAACACCGCGGGGAAGATTGCTCACCATCGCGGAATCCGTACTCCGCCGCGATTGGGATACGCCAGAGGAAAACAAAGCATGGGCAAATTTGTAACTTTATCCTTTGAAGATGATATGCTCCCCGAATACGACTTCTCCAAAGGAGAACGGGGCAGGTTCTACAAGCCGTTGAGCAAAGGCTACAGCGTCACTATCACTCATCCCGATGGCACATCCACCACAGAGCACTACAAACTCATTGATGGCGCTGTCCTGCTCGACCCGGATGTGCGTGCGTATTTTCCCGATTCCGAATCTGTCAATACCGCCCTGCGCTCGCTCATCCAAATCATGGCTGACCTCCCCGCCAAAGGCAAGTGTTATACCCAACACCCACAAAGCGTACACCGCGTCTCAGAGAAATAACGTTTTCCGCTCACTGATTACAGATAACTGAACACTGATGGCTGCCCTCCCGCCCGCCCGCATCCTCGCCATCGAAACCTCCTGCGATGAGACCGCCTGCGCGGTGGTCGAAAATGGGCGCACCTTGCTGGCTTCCACCGTCGCCTCGCAAATGGACATGCATGCCCGCTACGGCGGCGTCTACCCGGAGGTGGCCTCGCGCCAGCACATCCTGTCCATCCTGCCGGTCATCGAGCAGACCCTGGCGCAGGCACACCTGGCTCTCAGCGATCTGGACGTCATCGCCGTGACGCGCGGTCCCGGCCTGGCCGGCTCGCTGGTTGTCGGATTGAATACGGCCAAAGGCCTGGCGCTGGGAGCGAATATTCCGCTGGTGGGCGTGAACCACCTCGAAGGGCACATTTACTCGGCGTGGGTGTACGACGGTCCCCCGAAAGGGGATAACGCGGGGGAAAATCCGCCGCCGGAGCCGCAATTCCCATTGATGGCATTACTGGTCTCTGGGGGGCACACAGAATTGAATTTGATGGAATCCCACCTGAAATACAAGCGGCTGGGCGCCACCCTGGATGACGCTGCCGGCGAGGCTTTCGATAAGGTCGCCCGCCTGCTTCAGTTGGGTTATCCCGGCGGCCCGGCCATCCAAAAATCCGCCGAAGAAGGTGACCCGGCAGCGATCAACTTCCCGCGCGCCTGGTTGGACGGGAGGTGGGATTTTTCGTTTAGTGGTCTGAAGACCGCTGTCCTGAGGGAAGTAAAAAGGCTGGAGGGCGAAGGCAAGCCCATCCCGGCAGCGAACATGGCTGCCAGTTTCCAGGCCGCGGTGGTAGATGTATTGTTCACCAAAACATTGAAGGCCGCACGCCAATTCGGCGCCAAAGCGATACTCGTCGCGGGCGGCGTCTCGGCCAACCGTGCCTTACGGCAGGCATTCCTGTCCCAAAAAGAGTTCCCGGTGCATATCCCGCCGCTCTCGCTTTGCACCGACAACGCCGCCATGATCGCCGCAGCCGGGTATTTCCGCTACGCACTCGGTCAGCGGGATGGGATGGAGATTGACGTGCTGCCGACGTGGCCTTTATCATGATTCGAGAATAGAGAATAGAGAATAGAGAGTAGAGATCAGAGAATAGTAAAACGAGGCCGCCTTTATTTTTTTAGGTTTGCACCGTCAGTTGCCCGTTAAAACCCAAACCCCGCTCGAGATCGGCCCTGATCTCTGCGGGGTTTGTTATGAGGAGAATGTAATCTCCATTATAACCAGCAAGATAAGAGATACCTGAAAAAGGCATAAGAAGCGGATTAGAAAATCAGGAATCAGGGATTGTTAAATCATGTACCAGGAGTGAGGCTGGCCTTGATCTGTGCCAGCGTGATAGGGCCTTCACGTAGTATCTGTGGCTCCGCTCCGACTCAATTGACTACCGTTTGTTCAATTTACTAGAGCATTCGGTAACTTTCCTTTTTGAAGCAACGTTACCACCAAAGTTATATTTCATTTTGAGGCATTACGCTCACTGAAGTCGTAATTGTCAAGATTGCTTGGAAACATTCTAACCCTGGTTTATTACGACTCCTTTACGATGGCCATCTTTAGAAAATCGTATTCAGCAATTCGTGATCCTTGGGTTCAATTGGCTTCCGTTCAGTCTGCAAAGTCAATCTTCATCTCTCGTAAGTTGATGATCGCGCCCACCTGTCGAAGAAAGTCCATTCCTAGGATACCATTTATCTCAAAACCGTAGTCCATCCCGCCAATTTCAACTTCAAAATCGGATACCTTACGCTCGCCGGCTTGCAGATAATCCACCTTTCGAGAAAAAACTGCCTCGCTGCCGCCAACACCACTGATGCTATAAAGAACGTCTTCGGGTGAAGGGACTATTTTGATTCCGAACACTATATCGGCTGCCAATACGGTACTGGCAGAACCTGTATCCACAAGGACTTGTGATATCTCTATTGTCAAACCTTTGTACGAAACGGTTATAGTCGTAAACGGAAGGTTATACTTCAACGATAGCCGCATTACCCCTCCGAATCCCTGACCATTGGCGTTCGCGAATATCCAATTCCTCCCGGCGTGTATGTACGAAATAAAACTCACGGGCCGGATACTGCTGGTGTAGGCGACGATAACTTTGCATGGCAGCAGCACCGTCTTGGCAGCATTCAATGATGGCGATCTTATCCAGTCGTCGGTGGCTATCCGCTGTAGTATGCGCTTGTAGGGCTTCGATGATAAGCCATTGATCGGGGTAAGCCTGGCGTATTTCAGTCCACTGCATTTTAGCCTCCTTCATGCACGATAATTATAGCATTTACCCGTCGTCTTTAGGCGCTATCTCGATGAGTCTGTCCCTCCCGGCTAGATCCTGGTGCAGGCTGATTTCCGCCTCCGCAAAGGTATCATACGCCAGTGAAAGCGCCTTCACACCCTGCGAGGCCTCGATTTCAAGCAGCAGCATCCCGCCGGGGGTGAGATAATGCGGGGCCAGATCCAGCAGGCGTCGGATAATGTCCAGCCCGTCCGCGCCGCCGTCCAGGGCCAGGGTCGGTTCGCGCCCGTAGACGCGCAGCCCGCGCAGGGTCTTGGTGGGGATGTAAGGTAAGTTAGCAACAATCAGGTCGAAAAGCCTGCCCTGAACTGGTAGGTTGAGCCTGTCGAAACCTTGCCGAAGGGTCGAAAATCGAAAGTCGAAGGTTTCGGCAGTGGGAAATAAATCACAACAAAGAAATTCAATTCGATTTGACATGCAGAATTTTTTAGCATTACGTTTCGCAACATCAATTGCTTCTGGCGAAATATCCGTTGCCACAACCCGTAATTCTGGCAGGTTGGCAGCCAGTGCGATGGCGATGCAGCCCGAACCTGTGCCGATATCCGCAACGCGGCGGCGCTCAGGATGGGCGCGCAGCCAGTGGAGAGCCGTCTCGACCAGCAACTCAGTCTCCGGGCGGGGGATGAGAACGCCCGGCTTGAGGATGAATTCCAGCCCAAAGAATTCCCAGCGGCCGAGCACGTAGGGCAGCGGCTCGCCGCGCTCCAGCCGCGCCAGCGCCTCTTCGAGTGCAGCCTGCTGGGCGGGGGTCAATTCGACTTCGGGATGCGCCAGCACCCACGCGCGCGGCTTACCCAGCACGTGCGCCAGCAATACTTGCGCGTCCAAATTTGGCGTGTCCGATATTATCGCCAGGCGGCCGGCCATTTTTTTTAGAAGGTTTTCCATCGCGCCGCGATTATACATCGGAACTTTTCTCTTCCAATATCGTCTACTTCATAAATAGTCGAACTCCCCTCTCCCGTGTCCCCGCGTCTCACCAAGGAGGCTCCCATGAAACGCACACTGCTCACCACCATCTTCATTCTTCTGACTTCCGCCTTAATCCTTCCCACGCCCGCCCGCGCCGACGGCATCATCATTTGTGACCCCGGCCCGTGTCCCGGCCCGTACCCGCTCACGCCGCTGACAATAAAATACCATCATGTCACCGTAACTATCAAAGACCAGATTGCCGTCACCCATGTTGACCAGGTTTTCTACAACCCCGGCGACATGACGGTGGAAGGCACGTACATCTTCCCGCTGCCGGCTGACGCGGCGGTGACAGACTTCATTCTCTGGATTGACGGAAAACCTGTCACAGGGCAGGTGCTGGATGCCGCTCAAGCGCGCCAGACGTACGAGGACATCGTGCGTAACATGCGCGACCCGGCCCTGCTGGAATACGCCGGACGCGGCGCGGTCCAGGCGCGCATCTTCCCCATTCCGCCGCGAGGCGAGCGGCGCGTCGAACTGGAATACAGCCAGGTCTTGACCGCCGATCATGGCCTGGTACGCTATGTCTACCCCCTCAATACTGAGAAGTTTTCAACCCAGCCACTGGAAAGCGTGACGGTCAACGTGGACATCCGTTTATCCAGCACGCCCATCCGGGCCGTCTACTCACCCACCCACAAGATCGCCATCCGCCGCGCGGACGACCGTCACGTCACCGCTGGATACGAGGCCGCCAACGTGACCCCCAACACCGACTTTGCCCTGTACTACTCGCTGGGCGAGAGCGAGGCCTTCCACCTGCTCACCTACCGCGACCCGACCGACCCCCCCGACCCGGACGGCTTTTTCCTGCTCTTACTCGCCCCGCGTCCAAACGCCGCCGCGCAGGTCCTCCCCAAAGACATCCTCCTGGTGCTGGATCACTCCGGCAGCATGGAAGGCGAGAAATTCCAGCAAGCACAGGAAGCCTTGCGCTACATTCTGCAGCACCTCAATCCCGAAGACCGCTTCAACATTGTCACCTTCAGCACCGGCGTGGAGACCTACGCCCACAACCTGCGACCTGCCGATGAAGCCAATGAAGCCATCGCCTGGGTAAACCGCTTGAACGCGGTGGGCAGCACCGACATCAATCGCGCCTTGCTCGAAGCCGCCGCGCTGACCGACCGCGAGCGCCCGACCTATCTCATCTTCCTGACCGACGGCCTGCCGACCGAGGGCGAGACCGACAGCCAGCACATCTTGGACAACCTCGCCTCCGCCACGCCCCGTAACCTGCGCCTGTTCGCCTTCGGCGTGGGTTACGATGTGGACACCTTCCTGCTCGATTCGCTGGCGCAGGATCATCACGGCGCCAGCACCTACATCCAGCCTGGTGAGCAATTGGATGAAATCCTATCCGCCTTCTACGCCAGGATCAGCACGCCAGTGCTGACCGACCTGGAATTGGATTTCAACGGTATTGCAACCTATGACCTCTACCCCTCGCCGCTGCCCGACCTGTTCTCCGGCTCGCAGATCATTGTCGTTGGCCGCTACCGCGCTGGTGGAACTGCTACTGTGACACTCACCGGCATGGTCAATGGTAAAAAGCAGACTTTCCGCTATCCCGAACAAGCCTTTACCCGGCAATCTACAATCCTCGATCAGCAATCTGCAATTCCCCGCCTGTGGGCGACGCGCAAGATCGGCCATTTGCTCAATCAGGTGCGGCTTAACGGCCCTGACCGGGAGACGATTGACCAGATCGTCAAATTGAGCATCCGCTATGGCATCGTCACACCCTACACCTCCTATCTGGTGACCGAGGATATGCCGTTGGGCGCAGCCGAACAGCATCGCATTGCTAACGAACAATATTCCCAAATGGCGACCGCACCTGCCGCGCCTGCTTTCGGTGCTCCTGCGGTTCAAAAAGCATCTGACCAGGGCGCGCTGGCCGGGGCCGAGTCCGCCGCGGCGCCCTCCGCTGAAGCTGCCGAGGTGGTGAAAATCGTCGGCTCGCGGACATTCGTCTTGAGCGAAGGCGTCTGGGTGGATACTGCCTTTGACCCGGATACCATGCAAACCACGAAAGTTGCTTTCATCTCAGATGACTACTTCGCCCTGGCAGATTCCCGCCCCGAACTGGCGGGTGCCTTCGCCCTCGGCCTGCGCGTGATCGCTCTCTCGGACAGCGTGGCTTACGAAGTGGTGGATAGTGACACCCCCACAGAGCCGATCCAAATCCCACCTACGATCACACCGGGAACGCACACATCCCCGACTACGCCAGGCACATCCTCCCCCAACAGTTCAGCGCCTTGCGCGGCAAGTATATTACCGCTACTTTTGCTGTCAGTAGTACTTGTGATAAGACGCTATCCGAAAAAGTAAAATGTATGACAACAACGAGCCGCGCGTCTTTCGGACGCGCGGCTCGTTTCGTTTACGTGTATAATGGATCTAAGGTTTCACAATGAACAACAAACTCAGAAAAGCAAAATTGGATGCCCAAGATACCCGCATTGCACGGCGATTCAAGAAGAAGCTCCGACAGCGTCTTGAAATCCTTTCTTTGACTGTTTTCGGTTCGCGCGCCAGAGGCGATGCCTCCCCCGAATCGGACATGGATGTTTTTGTCGAGGTGCCTGTCCTGACGCCAGACGTTCGGACAGCGATCAGTGAGGCGGCTTGGGAGGTCAGCCTGGATTCGGGCGTTGTGGTTTCGACCATTGTAACAACCCCCGACGAAATTCGCGATGGCCCCATGGGAGCAAATCCGCTGCTTATCTCAATCGAGCGTGAGGGGGTGCCAGTATGAAGCCTTTATTATTCGCCTTCCACCCCACTCGATGCCAGCCTGTCGGCCTCGTCGCGCGTGGCGAGCTCCTCGATAAATTCGTCAATATTGCCTTCCATAACCGAGAAAAGGTTGTGCAAGGATAGGCCGATGCGGTGGTCAGTGATGCGCGACTGTGGATAATTGTACGTGCGGATCTTTTCCGAGCGTTCGCCGCTCCCAACCTGGGAGCGGCGGTCCTCGACCCGCTCAGACCTTCGTTTTTCCTCTTCCATCGCGTATAAGCGGGCACGCAAGATTGTCATCGCCCGCAGGCGGTTCTGTAACTGCGAGCGTTCGTCCTGGCAGGCAACCACCATACCGGTCGGCAGGTGCGTCAGGCGGATGGCAGTGGCATTCTTTTGGACGTTCTGCCCGCCCGCGCTGGACGAGCGAAAGACATCCATCTTGAGATCAGATTCAGGGATCTGAATATCCACTTCCTCGACTTCAGCCATCACCGCCACCGTGGACGTGGAAGTGTGGATGCGGCCCTGGGCTTCCGTCACCGGCACGCGCTGGACGCGATGGACGCCCGACTCGTATTTCAATTTCGAGTACGCGCCCCTGCCCTTGACGAGGAAGATGATTTCCTTGAACCCGCCGATGCCGATGTCGCTCTGCGACATGACCTCCACCTTCCAATTTTGGCGCTCGGCATAGCGCGAGTACATGCGGAACAGGTCAGCGGCGAAGATGGCGGCTTCATCCCCACCCGTCCCGGCGCGGATTTCCAGGATGACGTTCTTATCGGCGCGCGGGTCTTTGGGGAGCAACAGCGCCTTGATCTCTTTTTCCAGCCTGGCGATGCGCGGCTCGAGATCGGCAAATTCAGCTTCGGCCAGCGCGCGCATTTCCTCATCTTCTTCACCTTCGAGCATATTACGGGCATCCTCCAACCGCTTCAAGGCCTGGCGATATTCTTGCGCTTTTCCGTAAATTGGTTCAAGATCAACGCGCTCTTTATTCAGTTCCGCGGCGCGCTGGTAGTCATCCCCAACTTCAACCAGCAGGCGATTGATCCCTTCGTAACGTTCTTCGATCCCAATAAGTTTATCGAGCATAGTTCCCTTCGGGGTATCCTACCAGAATAATCACAAAGAAGCGCGGTCTCTCGCCGCGCGGCCGGGTAATATCAACCGCAGCCTGCTACTTGGCAACCATTGAAAGCACCATCGAGAGGATCAAGATCAATGAGATTCCCAGGAAAACATAACTCATCATCCGCACGCGACGATTTTCCCGACTCATCTTTGGCTTGGGTGTGCTTTTTTCTTTTGTACTTTTTCTTGCCATTTTTTATTACCTCATTCCTTCAGGTTTACATACCATCAGAGTCGTCAACAATCCAAATTGCTTTCATGCTTTGCTTAAATTTTCTTCGACATACCGCAGGAATTCGCCGAACGCGATTTCTTTATCAGCCGGAACATATATCTCAGCGTTTTCCACCGGATGCCAATGCCAGCCTTTCTTATTGTCCGCGCCAAAGATGCGGCGGCCATCTCGAATTTGCGCAAACGCCGTTTTACCTGTTTTCTGATTGCGATATTTCCTCTAGGGTTTCGAGATCAGTGATTGCCGCTTCCCATTCCCAATCGTCCTTTTCAACCTCGTACGAAAATGGGGCCTGGATTTTCCCGTTATCGCAGGCTTCTTCAAATTCAGGGAAGGTCATGTTGTATTTCTTCTCGAATTTCGCTATGCGCGATTGCGCCTCATCCACTCGTAATCGCACAAGGTCTTTTATCGCAAGCGAGAGCGCAATGTCAGGGCGGTATTGCCCTGTCAGTCGTTGCAAAACATTATGAGCTGACTTGGGTATGACAACCATATCTGTAACCATTTTTACTCCTATTCCAAACTCGCCTTGACGCTCTCCGCCAATCCCTGCGTAATGCCGGGAACAGCGGTCAATTCTACCACCGTTGCCTCCCTAATCTTATCCACAGAACCGAAATGTTTCAAGAGGGACTTTCGTTTTGCCGGCCCAATGCCGGGAATGGAATCCAGCGCCGAAGCCAGGCCCTGTTTCGCCCGTCGCTTGCGATGAGCGGTGATGGCAGAGCGGTGCGCCTCGTCACGGATGCGCTGGACGAGATACAGTCCCTGCGAGTGGCGCGGCAGCCGCAACGACTCGGACTTGTGCGGGACGAAAATCTCCTCCTCCTGTTTCGCCAAGCCGATGACCAGCACTTTTTCGGTCAGGCTGTATTTTTCGAGCACGGCGACAGCCCGGCCGAGTTGACCTTTGCCGCCGTCCACGATCAGCAGATCGGGCAGGAAAGCGAACGAGGCATCCGGCTTGGACCCCGGGCTGGCTTCCGCTGATTGAGCCGCTTGCCACCTGCGGAAGCGGCGCGTCAGCACCTCCTCCATGCTGGCGAAATCGTCCGGCCTGGCCACCGATTCGACGTTGAACCTGCGGTACAGTTTCTTGTCCGGCACGCCCTGTGTAAAAACCACCATGCTGCCGACGGAGGCCGTCCCTTGCGTGTTGGAGATGTCATAACATTCGATTCGGTTCGGAGGTCCGCCAAGTTGCAGCGCGGTCTGTAATTCGGCCAGGGCTTGTTCCTGTTTATGCGTATCCGCCTGCCATTGGGCGCGCAAGGCTTGCAACGTTTCCGCCGCGTTTTCGGCCGCCATCTGCACCAGTTCGTGCGGCTGGCCATTCTTTGGGACGAAAATCTCTACTTTCTCGCCGCCGCGTCGCGAGCGCATCCATTCCTGGATGATTTTGGCTTCCTCGATTTCCTGCGGCAA
Source organism: Anaerolineales bacterium (assembly GCA_030018695.1). Taxonomy (GTDB): domain Bacteria; phylum Chloroflexota; class Anaerolineae; order Anaerolineales; family Villigracilaceae; genus CG2-30-58-95. The sequence continues at coordinate 14,333 of JASEHI010000017.1, read as the reverse complement.
CATCACCTGCTGCGGCACGCTGGCCGCCTCGGTATAGAATTGCTTGACAAATTGCGCCATCACATCGCTATCCGCGGCGTCTTCCGCGCCTTCGAGGACAAAATACTCGCGGCCAATCAATTTACCGCCGCGAATAAAGAAGATCTGCACGCAGGCCTCGTTATCGGCGCGCGCCATGGCCACCACGTCCGAATCGAGGTAATCCGTAGAAAAAACGACTTTCTGCCGTTCGACGATGCTTTGCATGGCTTTCAACTGGTCGCGCAGGGCGGCGGCTTTTTCAAATTTCATTGCCACAGAGGAGTTTTCCATCTCCTGCTGGATGCGGGAAATAATGCCTTCGGAATGTCCGTTCAAGAACGCCTGCAAATCAGCGATCATTTGCCGGTATCCGGCCTGGTCTATTGCCCCGATACACGGCGCGGCGCACAGATGGATGTCGTAGTAGAGACACGCCCGTTTGTCCGCGCCGGTGATCACCCGGTCACAGCTCAGGTACGGGAAGACGCGCCGCAGCACGTCCAGCGTCTGGTAGACGGCCCAGGCGGAGGTGTAAGGCCCAAAGTACCGCGCGCCGTCCTCCGTCATCAGACGCGTAACGGTGACTTTCGGATAAGCCTCGCCCCAGTGGATTTTGATGTATGGGTAACGTTTATCATCCTTGAGCCGGATGTTGTATTTGGGTCGGTGTTTCTTGATCAGATTCATCTCGAGGATCAGCGCCTCGAGTTCCGAGCCGACCAGGATCCATTCGATGTTCGCAATTTCGTGTACCAGGCGGCGGGTCTTGTGGTCATGACTGTTATCCGCGTGGAAATACGAGCGCACGCGGCTGCGCAGGTTGAGCGCCTTGCCGACGTAAATGATCGCGCCCGCGGCGTTTTTCATCAAGTAACAGCCGGGCTTGGAGGGGAGGGTATCCAGGATGCCTTGCAGGTGCTCGGAGAGTTCCATCGGGTAGATTCTATCTCAGAATGCTTGACTTTTCATCCAAAATCCCTAAAATGTAGACAAGAAAGGAGAGGCAAAATCATGTTACCCAGAATGAAGTTCGGATTAATTAGCGGAGCCATCGGGCTGGTGCTGAATGTCTGCGTTGCAGCGGTGCTCGGCATCTGTGGCCCAATGCTGGCCATCATCGCCGGCGCGCTGGCCGGTTACTTTGCCGCAAAGGGAGAGAAACTTCCCACACAGGGCGAGGGCGCCAAGGCCGGCGCTATTGCCGGGGCAATCGCCGGTGGCCTGACCCTCATCGGACAGATCCTTGGCGGTATCGGCGTCTTGACGATCTTTCCGGCCATAATGGATATTCCCATGGCTGGCCTGACTGGCCAGTTGTCCTACTGGCTCAGCGGCCTGATGACGGCCACCTGCTTCGGGCTGATTGGCGTAGGCCTGGCCGCCGGTGCAGGCGCGGGAACCGGCTACCTGGGCACGCCTTCTCAGTCTGTTAATCCTCCCACTCCCCAATAAAGTCTTTGGTGGTGGCTCAAAACAAGTGATGTGCTTTGTGGGGCGGGATGTTATTCGTCCAAGTCAAGGGTAAGCGGGATGCCATCCCGCTCCACATCACTTACGTACATACCACTACCAAGTCTTTTTACGAGGCATAACCTCCCGCAGAGCAATAGGTGTAGCGCAAAAGTATCGGTGCCTTGCTCCACAAAGAGCAAAAAGGCTATGTTTTGGTGCTTTCAGGTCGGGGTAAGACTGCACTTAACTGTGGAAAGTCTCGAGCCTGCGCCTGCAAGCCTATTTTGAACACGGATTACCGAGTAGGCCTTCGGCGCGGATTTGACGGATTTTCACGGATTTTTAAGGCTTTTTCCCGTGTTCTTCCGCGTAATCCATGAAATCCGTGTCCCAAAATCGCCGTTTTTCGTTCACCACGTTTAGTGCGGTGCTACCCAGATCGGTTGCCCGACAGTTTTGCGCTACACCCCAGAGCAATGAAAACTTTGCGGGAGGTTTATAATTGGCACAATGGATTCTTCTTTACCAAAAGCCTTAGAAATCATAATCGGTGAATTACTTCGCCGATGCGGGCTGAAACTAGCAGTAGCTGAGTCATGCACCGGCGGGTTGCTCTGCGACCGGATCACGAACGTACCCGGTTCGTCGGATTATTTCATCGGCGGGATCGTTTCCTATGCTTACGAAGCAAAAGTTGAATTACTCGGCGTTTCTTGGGATACGCTCAAAGCCTTCGGCGCGGTCAGCCGCGAGACGGTGCTGGAAATGGCGCGTGGCGCGCGTCGAGTTTTGGACACCGACATCGGCATTTCAGTCAGCGGCATCGCCGGCCCCGGCGGCGGGATGCCGGAGAAACCGGTCGGCCTGACCTGGGTCGGACTCGCCGCGCCGAATGGCGAGTGGGCGCGCGTCTTTATCTGGGAAGGTGATCGCCTGCAAAATAAGGCGCAATCGGCTGAGGCTACATTGAAGTTGCTGTTGGATTATTTGCAGGGGTTTTTGAATAAAACGTAAAGCGTAAAACGTAAAACACAAGAGGCGAAATGAATATCGTTGTGCTTATTTCAGCAAACGCCGAATGGCGCGCGGTCAAATCAATCCTGTCTCCCGTAAAAATTCAATCCACGCCGCTGGGCGAATGGTTCGAGACCTTCGACGTTCGATCCTTCGACATGCTCAGGACAACGCCTTTGACGTTCTTTCACGGCGGCTGGGGAAAAATCTCCGCCGCGGCGACAACGCAGTATGCCATTGACCATTTCCACCCGAACTTGCTGGTGAACCTCGGCACCTGCGGCGGATTCGAAGGCCGCATCGCGCCCGGGACCGTGATCCTGGTCACAAAAACGATTGGGGTGTGTTTCATTTCAGTTGAAACCGTCCCGAAGGTTGGCAAAAAACGATCAAATTTTCTCAGCAAAACCTTCGGGACGTTCTTACTTCAACTCATTTGAAACACACCCAATTGATTAGTGTCGTATTCTGGCATTGGAATTATCCTCGATGATTTCCATCTTGAAATCGGAGGCTTGTTCAGGGTGCGCCAGCCGCGGGGTCATCATCCGCGCGGTTCTTTCTGCCTGCACTTCAGGGACAACGACATAAACCTTTGTGTTATCTGGCAAGCGGACGCCAATATTCAGGCGAATTTTGCCTTTTTCTACAACGCCTTCATAGGTTGTGATGGTCATATTGCACCTCTACCGAAAATTATAGCACTGAAAAGTGGTCACTGATCACTTTCCTAATCGCGCGCGTTCCTCTTCAACAATAGTGTCTTCAAGTTTCTTGAACAGCGGACCTGGCTGATTCAACTTCTTCCCAGGCTGTAACTCGCTGGGCTTCCAGTAGGTCGGACTGACAGTCCGACCTACCTCGCGATACCTCAACACCTTATGCTCGCCGAGTGAGTCTTTTACTGTCTCGGTGTACTGCTCGCCAAACAGCGGACTTTCATACCCGAAGAATCCGTGCAATCGCTCGGAAGTGAACGGCAGGAACGAGGCAAACATCACCTTGAGCGAGTCAATTGCTTTCAGGGCGGTGTAGATGGTCAGGGCGGCGGCATCTTTGTCAGTTTTGATCTCAAACCAGGGAGCGCAGGTGTCGAGGTATTTATTGACCTCGCTCGCCAGACGCATCGCCTCCTGTAAAGCCGCGCGCAGGTGGACGGCGTCAAGTTCGCGGCCCACGGACTGGAAGCCGGCCTCGATAACGGCCAGCAGGCTCAAGTCGGAGGGGCGCAGGGGCGGCGGCTCGGCCCCACCCGTTCCAAAGTCAGGAACATACCCATCCCAATTCTTATCACAGAACGCCAGCACGCGGTTCGCAAGGTTGCCCCAAGTCGCCACCAGCTCGTTGTTGTTACGCGCCACAAATTCAGCCCAATCCCAGTCGCTGTCCCGGTTTTCGGGCATGTTGACCGTCAGATAGTAACGCAGGGCGTCGGGGTCGTAGCGCGTCAGGGCGTCGCGTCCCCAAATGGCCCAGTTGCGCGAGCCGCTGATCTTCTGCCCTTCGAGATTCATGAACTGGTTGGCGGGGACATCATACGGTAACGATAAGGGGACTTCCTCGCTGGCGAAGATCGCCATGAACGCGCTTCCCGCGCCCATCAGTTGCGCCGGCCACAGCGAGGTGTGGAAGAAGATGTTGTCTTTGCCGATGAAGTAGAACTGACGCGCCGCCGGGTTGACCCACCACTCGCGCCACGCTTCTTTCTGACGCTTCGACTGCGGATCTCGATACGCTTCGCTACTCGATCCTCCGCTCAGGGCGGCCCACTCAATCGCGGCTGAGAGGTAGCCGATGACGGCCTCGAACCAGACGTACAGGCATTTGCCGTCCCAGCCCGCGACTGGCACGGGGATACCCCAATCGAGATCGCGGGTGATGGGACGCGGTTTGAGGCCCTCAGCTTCGATCTTGCCGAGCGACTCGCCGAGGACGGTATCGCGCATGTGCGCGGCGCGTTCCTTGAGGAAATTCTTGACATCCGGTTCGAGTTTGGAGAGATCAAGATAGAAGTGCTCGGTCTCGCGCAGTTCGAGCGCGCCGCCTGTTTTGGAGCGCGGTTCGAGCAGCTTTTCAGGCTCTAGCACGTTGCCGCAATTATCGCACTGGTCGGAGCGGGCACCTTCGTAGCCGCAGATGTAGCACGTCCCCTCGACGTAGCGGTCGGGCAGGAACTTTTTGGCGTTGGGCGAATACCACTGCATGGATTTCTGCGTGAACAGAAAACCGTTCTTTTTCAGCGCCAGGAACATACTCTGGGCGACTTTGAAATGATTCTCGGTGTGGGTGGTGGTGAAAAGATCGTAGGAGATGCCCAGTTCTTGAAAAAGGTCGAGGAAGCCATAATGGTATTCTTTATAAACACCTTCGACAGCTTTACCTTCTTTGTCGGCAGCGAGGGTGACGGGCGTACCATGCGAATCGGTTCCCGAAACCATCAATACATTGTTTCCTTTGAGACGATGGTATCGAGCGACGATATCTCCCGGCAAATGTGAACCGGTGATGTTGCCGACGTGGATCTCGGCATTGGCATAAGGCCAGGCGATGGCAATCAATATATTTTCAGGCATTCGGACCTCCGTTTTTCTTTCACCACGAAGGACACGAAGGAACACTAAGGAAAAACCTTTGTGCTCTTGTGTCCTTTGTGTTTATCTTTTGAATTTCTCCGTGCTTTCCCTGAGAGTAGCCGAAGGGTTCTCTGTGGTGAGAACCATACAAACAAAAAGGCCGTCCGCGTGACTGGACAGCCCGTAAACCTGGTAAGCAATACCCTACGCTTCCCATGCGGCTGCCCAAGCGCGGCGAGACATGGCCATAGCCATCATTATTCGCATCACGGACAGGGAGAAGCGTGAGTTCATAGATGATAGTTTAAGCGCAAGGGGGAGGTTTGTCAATGGAATTACTTCGCTTCATCTACCCTCATAATTTACATCTTCGATCCTCACACCCTTCCCTTCCCGAAAAGCCTTGCGGGCACGTTCGACACGGGCGAGAAAGCGTGGGGCACTTTCTAACCTGTGGTCGAATTCATCGCCGCTTACTTCGTAAGGCAAAAAGGTTATCCAAAGCGATTTGCCATCGGTCTCCCATTTGGCATTCTGCCCGGGTTTAAGACCGAGTTTCTCACGTATCTCTTTGGGTATAGTAATTCGATAGTCTCGGGTAACTGTTGCAAGACACATAACTTGGGTTATACTCTGTATAAATTTGTTGAATTAAATCTACTTGTAGTATATTACTATAAGGTGTATAATATGGCAAGAGTTCAATTATCCGGTTTTCTCTGTGAGCGCTGCGGACATACATGGTTGCCCCGCGATAAAGAACAGGAGCCGAAAGTGTGTCCCAAATGCAAAAGCCCTTATTGGAATCGTCCGAAACGTTCAAAACCTGAAAACAATGAAAAGGAGCCGGGAAAAAATGGTGACAGTTGATGTTCCAGTTGAACTAACTGATTTCCGACTCGATTACACAGCGGAAACAATCCGTCATTCGTTGATTGTTCATGCGGATTGTTTCGAATGGCTTAACCGTATTCCTGCGAACAGTATCCACGCGATTGTTACTGACCCACCTTATGGTGTAAAAGAATATAACCTCGACCAAATTGAAAAACGCACTAATGGAAATGGCGGTATATGGCGAATCCCCCCGTCATTCGACGGCCATAATCGCGCTCCCCTTCCCCGTTTTACGGCCCTCAATCAAAAAGAACGCGATACCCTCTATTTCTTCTTTTACGAATGGGGAAAACTTGCATTGAGCGCCTTGCGCCCTGGCGGGCATGTTTTTATTGCCAGCAATGCAATTCTCTCTCAGTTGGTTTTCTCAGCAATCGTTGAAGGCGGCCTTGAATTTCGCGGGCAAATCATCCGACTGGTACGGACCTTTCGCGGCGGGGATCGTCCCAAAAACGCAGAGGACGAGTTTTCGGGCGTTTGCTCAATGCCACGCAGCGGTTACGAACCATGGGGATTATTCCGAAAGCCAATTCCTGTGGGAATGACGGTGGGAGATTGCTTGCGCGAATTTGGAACGGGCGGCTTGCGGCGTGTGAGTGATGAACAACCGTTCAGTGACGTAATTTTGAGCGAACGAACACCCCAACGTGAGCGCCAAATTGCTAATCATCCAAGCCTCAAACCGCAATCTTTTTTGCGCAAAGTCGTTTATGCGGCTTTACCTCTGGGGACAGGGATCATAACGGACCCCTTTATGGGTTCTGGTTCAACGGTAGCCGCCGCCGAGGCTGTTGGTTTGCAGTGTGTAGGGGTAGAAAGATTTATCGAGTATTATGAAATGAGTAAAAAGGCAATTCTCCGTCTGATTACTGTGTCGTCGGAACAACCCCAAATTCAGCAATTGTTTTTAGACATGTAGGTCTATATCATTGTAAATCCAATTTGCCAACATCTTCTCGTAACCCAATTTGGTTACACTGGCAGTTATGGTTCTGCGGCTTTGGGCTGAACGCCCTGAGAAAATCCAATCACTCTTTTGTAAGCGCGCCCCGACAACTTTTACAAAGCGGAAAGGTCGTGGTGCAATATTTTTAACAATATCAGCGGGACGATTACTATCAAAAACGAAGACCATCAACCAGATATCTTCAGGATTATGTCCCTGCCAGCCGCGAAGATAGCGCGATGCCTTCATTTCAATCCCCTGATCAGAATGTTGAACTGCATTGTTTTCAAACATGCCGATTGGAATTAGATCGGGGTGTCCATTATGATACCTGTTCTTCACAATGGTTGGGCAATAACGCGGGGTGCCTGCTGCCATGAACTCACCAACCATGCTGCTGAAATTAGCAGGCATGAGCATATTTTCAAACCGTTGAATTTCTCTCGAATTGAGTTGCTGGTTGATGAAACCGAGAAAATCCAAGAATTCACTCATTGCCGAACGAATATGTTCGACTTTTAAGTCATAAGGCAATTTGGTTTTAGGATTGAACCCATCAGGATTGAGTGGGCGAGGAGTACAAGCAATCAATTCAAAGTCATCTGCCATACTGCTGCTCCTCGAAATCAAAGGTATTCCTTCAACTGCCTCGCCCGACGTGGATGGCGCAACCTCCTCAACGCTTTCCCCTCGATTTGCCTGATCCTCTCCCGCGTCAAGCCGAATTTATCCCCCACCTCTTCCAGTGTATACGGTGTGCCGTTTTCAAGACCAAAGCGCAATCTCAGCACACGCGCTTCGCGCGGTGAGAGCGTACCCAGCACTTCGTCTATCTTTTCTTTGAGCATGGACTCGTAGGCGGCCTGCATCGGCGTCGGACTGAACTCGTCCTCGATGAACATGCCTAACTCGGAATCTTCATCGTCCCCCACTGGACTTTCCAGCGAAAGCGGCAGCCAGGAGACCTTGAGTATCCACTGCACTTTGCGCAAGTCCAAGCCCAGTTCCAGCGCCAGTTCTTCCGGCGTCGGCACGCGGCCGTACTTCTGCTCCAACTCGTGGGTCGTCTTGTACACCTGACGGATGCGGTCAATCATATGCACCGGCACGCGGATGGTGCGCGCCTGGTCCGCGATGGCGCGCGTGACGGTCTGGCGGATCCACCAGGTGGCATAGGTCGAAAAACGGAAACCCCGGTGCAGGTCATATTTCTCAACGGCTTTCATCAAGCCGAGATTCCCCTCTTGAATCAAATCCAAAAATGCCACGCCGCGTCCCATGTAACGTTTGGCGATGCTGACCACCAGCCGCGTGTTGGCCTTGATAAGATGGTCACGCGCCAGCAGGCCGTCGTGTACCAGGGCTTCCAGCCGGGCGTGTTCGAGCGTATGCTTGCGCCCGCTAAGGAGTACGAGTATATTCTTGGCTTCGCGGCCGGATTCGATGCGCATTGCCAGGTCGAGTTCCTCTTCGACCTTCAACAGTGGGACGCGCGACATTTCTTTCAGATACAACCCGACCATGTCATCTTTGGAGATGGAAAGAGTATCCGATTCCAGCCACGCTTCCGCTTCGGGTTCGAGAGCTTCCTCGCTGTGGACCACATCGTAGTTTTCCGGGTCAACAATATCCACCCCACGATTGCGCAGCACCAGCATAATCACGCTCAAACGCTCGGCGTCCTTGCCGACTTCTGGATAAAGTTCCACCAGGTCGTCCGTCGTCAAGTAACCCTGGATGGAGGCCTTCTCCAGGAGCATATTCAAAGCTTCCTTATGCCGTCTACGCCGATCCGGATGCGGCACGATTATTTACCTTCCTGACAAATATCCGGCATAGGACCTCATTTTCCCAGCAGCGGCGTCAAGGCTGCAAATGGCGATTCGGCCGGCGCGGCTTGGTGGCCGCAATCGACTCGGTTCAGGTCCTCGCCGCACAGCGGACACAGGCCTTTGCAATCCGGTCTACAAATCGGGCTGATGGGAACTTCAAGCAGCGCGCACTCACGCATCAGCATTTCCAGATCTATGTGACCGTCTTCGGGCAGGATCAGGTCGGAATCGGTGACGGAGCGTTTATCGAAAGCATACAGTTCGGTCGCCGTCCACACCAGAGCCTGATCAAAGGTACCCAGGCAGCGCACACAATCCAGACTTGTCAGACCCTCAAAATCAGCCTGGAGTAAAAGCCCCTGCGGGGTGCGGCTGAGCCGGGCGGCGCCTTTGAACCCGGCCAGGATCAAATCCTCCCCCAGCCGCATCTTGGGAAAATCGAAATTAAAATCACGGCTCGAACCAATCGGTTGGTTGATGAGAAATCCGATATTGAGCCGTAGTGGACGACGAGGATTAGCCACGGTTATTCTTGATTACGGGGATACAAGCATTTTCATTCTAGCACATCGGAGTCTCGAAGTCAAGAAACGAATTTTTACAAGGTACTGCGTAGCTTGGTGAACCAAACTCCTGTAATTTGCGAGCATTACGGCACATGCAAGTTCACGGATTTATGCAAGAAGCAGTAAGATTCCCGTCAGGTTGGGGGTTATTCCTGGCCGGCTCTAAAATCCAACTCTTCCTTGCCTCCCAACTTCTCCTGGATGTGCTGCACGACGATCTCCAACGCCTGCGGCTGGTGGACGTAATCCAGGTCGTCGGTGCGGATGGTCAGCACCGGGCTGAGGTCGTAGGCCTGCAGCCACTTGTCGTAGAATGAATCCAGCCGGGAGAGATAATCGGCTGAGATGCCGGTTTCGATGTTGCGGGCGCGGCGTCGGATGCGCTCCATCAGCACTTCGACCGGACATTTCAAATACACCAGTAAATTAGGCGAAGGCAGGCTGCCCATCACCAAATCAAAGAGGCGGCGGTAGGCCAGGTAATCACGCTCGGCCATGTTGCCCATGTGGAGCAGGGCGCGTGCAAAGATATAAACGTCCTCGTAAATGCTGCGGTCGAGGATGGCCGAGCGCGGGTCACGCGCCGCTGCCAGGTATTGCTCGGCGCGGTGTCCCAGGAAGTAGATTTGCAGGTGAAAGGCCCAGGCGCGCATGTCGGCATAGAAATCCGGCAGATAAGGGTTATCGGCCACCGATTCGTACTCGCTGCGCCAACCCAGCCGCGCCCCGATCCGCTCGGTCAGGGAGGTTTTCCCGGTGCCAATATTTCCAGCAACGACGACAAGATGTTTCGGCATAACTCCTCCAAAGGATAGAATGCTCGGCGGCTAACATTCACTATACCCGCAGGTATAGCACTTCCTGCATCCCTCCTCATTGACCATCGTCGCTTCGCCACATTCCTGGCACAGGTCGCCCATCTTCATTGACATTGGCCTGGGCATTTCGTCCAACATCTCTTCGCCGAAATGCCCGTTGCCAGATGTTTTCTTCTCCATGACATCTGGATCGGTCTCGCCCCTCAGGTACTCGTTCAACACCTGACCGACGCCATCCGGCAGCGAGCGGACGCGGTGCGGGCCGAATCCGAGCGAACGCCCGCCGCCAATGCCGGAGAGTTGTTTGACCACTTCCGCCAGCCGGTCGCGCGGGGCGATTGGAGAGGCCAGCCGCAAGACATACGAGATCAGCCTCCCGATCGCCTCCGAGACGGCAGCCGTCTCCGAACCGGCCTTGGCTGTGTTGAGGAAAACTTCAAAGGGATGTCCGCCGCCGTTCTCGTTGACGGTGACAAATGCCTTGCCGAGCGGCGTCTCGACCCGGTATGTGCGCCCGACCAAGGCGCGGGGGCGCGGCTTCTTGGATTCATGCCAGGCGGCTACCTGGGTGGCAATGATATCCGTAGAGACGTCTCGTCGCGCCGAAGACCTAGCGTCAAGGCCTACCCGGTCGGCAGCATCCCCAGTGGGGTGGGATTGGTCAGTCTCTCCATTTGCCAAAGGTCTATCGGGAGAACGGAAATTCTCGACCACCACTTGCTTTTTACGCGCAGCACCTACCCGGTTCGCGGTGGCTTTGGTCTCCAAGACCACTATCTCACGCGAACCGGTCACGTAAACCGTGATGCCCTTGCAGCCCAGTTCCCAGGCCAGCAGATAAGCCTGGGCGACATCCTCTTCGGTGGCGGTCTCGGAGAAATTTATGGTTTTGGAGAGAGAGTTGTCAACGAAAGCCTGCATAGCCGCCTGCATACGGACGTGTTCTTCAGCGCTAATATCCGCCGAAACGACGAAAATATGCCGGATCGATTCTGGTACTTCGGGGATATCCTGGCAGGTGCCATGTTCCATCACGCGCTCGATGATCTTCCGGCGCGCCGCGTCGTTCATGCCAGCCGCAGCCAGCGCAGCCTCGAAGCGCGGGCTGGCGTAGGTCAATTGCAGATCCTTGCCGTTGTCGTTGACGTGGCGGACATAAGCCAGAGCGAAGACCGGCTCACAGCCGTATCCCTCGCAGCCGGCCACAGTAGCGATGGTATTATGGCTGATAAAACCATTGGCAATATAAGCGTGTGCGCCTGGAACAGAAATATCGTACGTGTCCTGTACGCCGCCATCTTCGATAGTCATTACTTCATCAAAATAGATTTCTCTTTCTACCGCATCCACCAGCCTATCCAGCCCGGCATCCAACATAGCTTGCCGATGTCGCCCGACAAAGTTGTTCAACGTCTCGCGTGAGGCCGTCCATCCTCGCTGCCGCCAGCCCCAAACACGTTGCTCTTCTGGGCCGCTTTCAGCCAACGCCAACACAGATCGATATTCACCTTGAGTGATAGGGATAATATCTCCCAACGTAGTGCGGCGAATAGAAGAAGTTTCAAACGAGAGACGTACGAGGTATGGCAAACGTTGGGCCAATCGGTCTGAGGATTGTGTGTGAGAGACGCGCAGACGATAGAGAGGTAAAATGCTTTTACCTGTGCGTTGTACATCGGATGTCGTCAGGATCCCCAACGCAAACAGCATTGCCTTGACCTGGTCATGGAACAGGCGATGTGTAGAAACCCAGGCGAGTAAGCGACCGTGATGTGAAGTACCATCCGCATCAAACAAACCAGCCATGAAAGCCCCATAGATTCCGGCGTCATTGGTACGCAAAACCGCTAACGGAACATGAGGAAGATAGCCCTTTCCTTGATGCTCCTCGGATGGTTTCAGTTTTGCAAAACCATTGTTTTTCCAAAATTCTACAACGTTCGCCGAGTGCAAATCCAGGCTTATAAGATGGCTACTTCGCTTATCTGCATACGCTTCAGGGGACACGCCAAACACTTTCTCCAGCAGATTGGTGATATGACGCTGCAATCGTTCATCTGAAATAGAGAAGCGCAGTGAGCGAGTCTTCAGATTGCCATCCCCCATAAAAAAGCCAATCAGATACGCCAGTTCCGGGGTCATTTCCTCGGGTAGTCTCACCACTACAGGGTGAAAATCAGTCGTGAGCGAAGCATCCAGCAGCACACGTTGAGGCTCTTCAATCAACCCGCTCATCTGCAAAGGTACCAGCGTCCCCACTTTCAGTTCATCCAGGCGTTTCCACACCCATTCACCGTGCTCCAATACACGAATACGGTGATGATCGGTACCATGAAGCGTATAGCCGCGGCGAGTGACGATGCGTAGCGTATGCGCCTGCCCATTGATGTAGAAATTCGTGGCCGGTAACACACTGCCTTCCGAAGAAACCTGGAAATCAATATCCTGCCATTGTTCGCCATGCGTATTTCCCAGTGTCTCGATAGGAAGCAAACCGCGATCGGTGCTTACCAACGTCCCTGGAACGAGACAGCCCGTTGGAGCAACTGTAGTCTGCGCCGCGTTGCGGATGCCGTGACGACGAATGCCGGCGACGATCTCCTCCCAATCCAGGTGCGGGCGGCCCCAATCGCGAGTGTAAGGGGCGAGTGGTTGGGGTGGGGTCCAGGTCGGATGATCGGGATCGTATATACTCCCTTTGATAGCAGGAAAAGCCTGACGTTCTTCCGCCAGCTTGATGCTGGTGAGCATGGCATGAAAACGGACAAACTCCATCACCTGCGCGCTGAACTCCTGCCCTTCTGCGGAGCCGTAACGCACGCCGACATGGTACATCAAATCCGCCAGTCCCATGATGCCCAGCCCGATGCGGCGCGCCTTGTGCGCGGCTTCCTTGAGTTGTGGCACTGCCGGGACGTAGGCATTCGCGTCCACCACGTCGTCCAGGAAACGGGTCAAGAGTTCCACGCTGCGGCGCAATGAGTCCCAATCAACGCCAGACTCTGCTGCGGAATGCTCATTCAGGTTGACCGAACCCAGGCAGCAGTTCTCGTTTGGGCCTAACGCCTGTTCACCGCATGGGTTTGTCGCCTCCAGCGGATACAGGTGTGGTACCGGGTTTGACCGGTTGATGATATCCAAAAACAGCATGCCCGGCTCGCCATTGTGGTGCGCCTGTCTCACAATCTTGTCGAACAGATCGCGCGCCCTCACCTTGCGGTAAACGCGGATCGGCACGCCAGCCTGCTCGGCCTGTTCGAGCGTGCCACTAAAGCCGCGATATTCAGGCGAATTTACGTCCGGAAAGCGCAACTCCCATTCTGCGTCGTCGCGCACAGCGCGTATGAATCCATCGGTAATGCCAACCGAAATATTGAAATTGGTGATCTGGTTCTCGTCGGTTTTGCAAATGATGAAGTCTTCGATATCCGGATGGTCAACGCGCAGGACGCCCATGTTGGCTCCGCGGCGACTCCCCCCTTGGGCAATCTCCCCAAAGGCATGATCGTAGACGCGCAGGAAACCCACCGGACCTGTCGCCTGCCCGGCGGAGGATTTGACCAGCGATCCCTTCGGACGCAGCCGCGAGAACGAGAAGCCGTTCCCGCCGCCGGTCTGTTGGATCAGGGCTGCATCGCGCAGCGATTGGAAGATGCCGGCCGGGTCGCGGCCCATGTCATCAGAGATGGCTAAAACAAAACAGGCTGCAAGCTGACCAAGGGGCGTTCCCGCGCCGGTGAAGGTGGGAGAATTGGGGAAGAATTTCTTGCCGGTCAACAAAACATAATAATCACGCGCAACTGCCATCACATCCCCGCCCCAGGCCTCCTCAACCTTGGCGATGTGGTACGCCACCCGCCAGAACATTTCCTCAGGTGTTTCGATCGGCTCACCTTCCTCGCCGCGCCGGACGTAGCGGCGCACCAGCACTTGGCGGGCGTTTTCGGTCAGTTCTACGCGGGGGAGATCCTCCGGTATGGGCGGTGTGGGCAACAATCCTTTTTTGGTTGCCAACGGCGCAACCACTTTGGTTGCCAACGGCGCAACCACTTTGGTTGCCAACGGCGCAACCACTTTGGATGGCACAGTCTGGGATACCATTACAATATGCTCCTTAAAGACAATAATGCTTTGGGTGTGTTTCAAATGAGTTGAAGTTAGAACGTCCCGAAGGTTTTGCTGAGAAAATTTGATCGTTTTTTGCCAACCTTCGG
>JASEHI010000179.1 GCA_030018695.1 Anaerolineales bacterium | reverse complement strand
TCTCGATACGCCCGAAAAGCATGGGCTACTCGACCCTCCCCGAAATGACACGTTTTCGGCAGTTAAGCGGGCGTATTATAGCGGCGATGTAGGCGAACGTCAAGCCCGTTTTTCCAGGTTTCGATTATAATCATCCCAAGAAGTGCACAGTCAAGTAGTGAAGGTTATTATGAAAACCCTTGCCGAAATCAAGCAAATACTAGAACGACAAAAGCCCTACCTCCAACATAACTATGGCGTGACGGTGATCGGGGTGTTTGGCTCCTACGTTCGCAACGAACAACACCCGGACAGCGATATTGACATCTTGATCGAACTTGAAAGACCATCCCGTGTCAGTCTGCTTGGGTTGGTAGAATTGGAAAATTATCTCAGTGACATACTTGAGATAAAAGTTGATATCGCTATCAGAAAAAATCTCAGAAAAAGAATTGGCAATCGCATTCTGAGCGAAGTATTGCCCGTATGACTAACGAGTTTCTGGACTACGTCGAGGATATTGCGGATGCCATGGACAAGGCAGAGATCCTGCTCGAAAGGGAAATTCCGCATTTAGGCAAAAACCGCACCTGAGAGAATTGTAGTATCTTTGACTGCAACTT
>JASEHI010000178.1 GCA_030018695.1 Anaerolineales bacterium | reverse complement strand
CGGTGATCGGCGGCGCGGTGATGCGCTGCGTAGCACCTACTCGGTCGGATGGCTGAGGTGTGGGCGTAGGCGGCACTTCATCAGCTGCTTGGACAGCAGCCGGAAATGCCAGTGTCGCCAGCAGTGCCAGCAACACGATCAGGTAACGGCTTTTCTCGCACATACTTCCCTCCTGGGACAGTTATCGAGAAGCTACTTCTTGTCCTAATAATACTATGGGGTAGGCTTCAAAGGTGGCTTCAAAAGTGGCCTCTTCAAAGCGGCTCACCCGGCTGCACGGCAGCGATCTCCACCTGGTCGCCCTCGGCCAGGTCGGGAGGGGCGGCGATGTGCACCATCACCATCTCGGCGGTGATGGTCGTTCCCATCGGGATATCCTGACCGGCGAAGACGGCCATGGTGAGCGCCTGCGGCTGGGCAACCTGCTGCCGAAGGCCTACTCGGCTGGATGAAGAACTGGAAGACCAGCACGGCGAATAGCACCGCCAGCAGGAAGGCGACCAGCAGGTAGAACTGCATGCGCCGCCGTACCGCGGCTTGCCAATCGGGGGTGGTGAGGGGGGCGCGAGGTGACATTCTTCGCTAACCTATACGATGGGGGTGAC
>JASEHI010000177.1 GCA_030018695.1 Anaerolineales bacterium | reverse complement strand
AGGCGTTTGGGTTGCTGTAAGGTTATGGCTGGCGACGAGCATTTTGTCTTTCGTACCGTCACTTCTTTACAGAAATCGGCTCGAAGCAATTCCCATGCCGGTCGCCAGCGATTACTCTGGATCAGGCTGCGCAAGGTCAAGATGGCTTGTCCACCGGGCATTGCCCAGGCCATTCCAGAGCGTTTCAAACGCTGCGTAACCAGAGTTTTGCAACTGGCTTCCATTACGCCACTGGCAATAGGCAAGCCTTGGCGGATGTAATCCGCGTAGCGCATGCGGTGACGCTGATTGCGAAAGCAGGTCAGTTCGGCTTGCAGACGTTTTCGTTTGTTTGCGCGGGCCTGGTCTCGCTGATAGCGCAATGAGCCGATGACCCGTTCCGCCCCATCCTCGGCTTCTTTGAGCAAGGTTTTCAGCCGTTCAAATTGGGCTTTGCCTTCTGCGGTACTCTCACCCCAGGCAGCATCACAGGCGTTTTTCAAGTGATCGCAGGCGTGATAGTAGTCCAGGATTTCGATTGGAGGCTGCGCAGGCTTCGGCATACGGGTTTCGAGTTCGTTCAGTAGACGCCAATTGTCTTTGGCGCCATCCGCCAGGTGAATACGGA
>JASEHI010000176.1 GCA_030018695.1 Anaerolineales bacterium | reverse complement strand
GGAATACTTGCCAGTTTCAAGGCTTGAAACTGCCCGCAGGGAAATCGGTGTGACATCTACCAGATGGCTGACAGGAACAAAACATAGGTCAACGTTGAGTGCCTGACCTGGCAGATCAGCCGTCCGACTCACCGGCTCAACGTTGCTTTTTTTTTACCCTGTTTTCCCCTGGCTTCCACATTCCAGCGTCTTCCAGGATGCGACGCACGGTGTTCGGGCTGACCAGGGGAACCCAGTTGTTGGCTTTGGCTATTTCATCGGTCAAACGATGTTTGCCCCAATCAGCATGTTGATCATGCAGTTCCAATACTTTGGTTTCGACCTCAGCCGCAACACGCCCCGTTCCTTTGGGTACGCCAGTCTTCTCATAAGTTTCCAAACCGGCATACCCATCTTTGTCAAAACGGGGCTTCCAGTAGTAAAAAGTTGTCCGCCCAACGTGCGCCTTTCGGCAAGCCGCTGTAATGTTATCGGTTTGCTTCCAGGTTTCAAAGAGCAGTTTCCGCTGTTGCGGAGTGGTTGGTGGAAAGTAGACACGTTTTGCTTTCATACCTATACTCGATAGCTGATTACCTTACAGAATGAATAAAAGCTACTGCCCACCAAATGTGGCATAATTT
>JASEHI010000175.1 GCA_030018695.1 Anaerolineales bacterium | reverse complement strand
CGTCAAACAACCAAATTATGCCACATTTGGTGGGCAGTAGCTTTTATTCATTCTGCTGGACTCTGGCGAAAAAGCCCTTTAACATAAGCGGGAACCATCGCCTTGTTGGGCAAGGCTGGGCGCGCCAAAGCAATCGAGCGTGTAAGGTAAGATTGCTCGGTAGCGCACCCTGGTGGCGGACAAAGGAGATCAAGCAGTTTGTGGATCGAGGCGCAAGAAATGCTGCAAGACCTGTTGAACGTTGTTGGTCTCTCGCATCATCTCCAAAGCGCCGGTCAACCAGTCTACTGCGTGTTCGTCCTGATGCCGCCGGAGGATGTCGCCGTAGGTCTTGATTTGGGCTGAACGTTCTGTTTCGTAGCGTCGTTCGACATAAGCCCAAGCCAGGAGCACGACGACCATATATTTGTCCACCGCCTCGTATGACTGTACCCGAAAATCGGCCAAGCCAGCCTGGGTTTTGAGATAGAAGTTGAGCACCCTTCGGCAGGCTCAGGGCACCGCTTCGCATGACCAACGCCCGCTGTAACCCTGCAAGGCCTGTTGGGCCGAGCGAGTGAGAGCCGTACTCATAAAGTACGCCTGGATTTAGGTGTGGCAGACCCGTTGCTCTCCATTTCTTCTGAGAGTGCC
>JASEHI010000174.1 GCA_030018695.1 Anaerolineales bacterium | reverse complement strand
GGCAAGGAACGTATGAACGCGCGGCTTCTGCGCGTCTTTGACAGCTTCCCAGGCTTTGTCAATATCGGACTTATTGGCGCGCGCCAACCCTGCGATGATGGGGACTCTCGCGTCATTTTGACCTTTCGACAGGGTCTCGACAGGCTCGCCCCGGCGGCTCAGGGCGGCGCCCTTCGACACGCTCACCTGTGCCTGCGGCACTGGCGCAGGCAGGGCGGCGACTTTAGGCAGGTTGCCCACTTCAACCGCGATCCGTCGGACGGCTTCCAGGTCGTCGGGCGAGGCGGCCGGGAAGCCCGCTTCGATGATGTCCACGCCCATGCGCGCCAGCGAACGAGCGAGTTCCAACTTCTCAGCCGAAGTCATCGTCGCGCCTGGGGATTGTTCGCCGTCGCGCAGGGTGGTGTCGAAAATTTTGACGTAGTTGTTCATAGTTACCTCGTTTCGTAGTTCGGTAGTTTGGTAGTCATTTGACAAGCCAACTACGAAACTACTCAACTACCTAACTATCAAACTATTTCTTCCAATTCTCAGGTCGTAACGCGCGCACCGCCGCGCCCGCCTGCCACATTTCCGAATTGCGGATGGCGGCAAGTTCCTTTTCGAGTTGCTGACGATAGTCTGGGCGGCTGTT
>JASEHI010000173.1 GCA_030018695.1 Anaerolineales bacterium | reverse complement strand
CAAATGTCATGAACCAATACGGTGTTATGTCGCTTTATGCTTTTGGAGCGTTTATGCTCCATAGTTCAACACTGACTCAAGACTTACCCGGAATTGGTTTTCGTCTTCGTTGTTGTAGAACGGCACGCCAATCAAGCGGTAGTTTTTGTCTTTAAACATAAGCGGTTTGTTGCAAAATTCGGAGATGATTTCTTTCAGAAAAGTCTCTTTCCAGCGGTCATGCTCTTTAAGGTGTTTCCCCTTTGGTTCAATGAAGAGTTGGTAGATGAGCAATTTGCCGCCTTTCTCTCGCAGGAACAATACAAAATCAGGTTGGAATGCCTGACCATCGACAAAGTTGTAGATGGCAAAATGCCCTTCATTTCGCAGCAAGTAGATTTGCTCATATTGCGTTTGTAGTTTTTGCATTTGCCTATCCATCATACGCAAAAAGGCTTTTTCTTCGCCTGTGCCATAGATGGTGTTGAAGGCAAACCAATCTTTGGCAGAAACGAAATCCTCAAACTGTGCGTAGTTTCGCTTCTTCAGGCCCAAATCGGCAAAGGATTGAACGCTCTGGTAATCTTTGGGCTGGCGGTCATTGAGCCAGACAACGCCGTACTTGTAAAATTCCGTTTTCTTGAACGATTCTTTCAGTTTGAGTTCGCGGGTTACTTCGCGT
>JASEHI010000172.1 GCA_030018695.1 Anaerolineales bacterium | reverse complement strand
CATCGAGGAAGCGCTCGAACAGGCGCCCGCGGCCTACACTCTCTGCGCCCGCGACGCCGCGCAGGATTTGCCGCTAATGCCTGCTTTTTCCCCCACTCTGCCATCTGCCCCGCCGCCTTCTTCCTCGCCTCTTCAGCGGCCAGCCAGTTGCGCACCTTCGCCGCTTCCCGCTCGGCGTTGCGGCGGGCAACCTCTTCCTTTGCTTTCGCCTGCTCCCGCGCTTCTTCTTCCTTGCGCTTGCGGCGCTGCTCCAGGGCATAGGCCGTTGCCGCGCCGATGGCGGCGGCCGCAGCCGCTCCCCATAAGATACTTGGTTGCGGGGCGGGGTCCGGCGCGGGCTGGTCATCGGAATTCGATGGAACAATAATGCCGCCCACCTGAGTGGGTGTCGCCCCGCCAAAGAGGAATGCGGATGCCGTGCGCGTCGGGGATGGGGTGTGGGTCGGGCCGGGGAGCGAGGTGGCCGACGTCTCGACCGTGCTCGACGCAAGCGCAGATGCAGAGAAAAGAACAAAGACCTGTTCCATAGTTTATTATCATGGCCGAAGCCAGCCTAGCGGATATGCCTTCTCGATCGTTTTTGTCAGTGTCCCATCAATAATGTCTAAAATCCTTGAAGCATCAAATTCTTTACAAACAGAGCAAGATTTTTCAGGTATTCA
>JASEHI010000171.1 GCA_030018695.1 Anaerolineales bacterium | reverse complement strand
AAAAATTCCTATCTTACTACCCCCGCCTAAATTCTCTTGCGAAAATTTTGACTGGTTTGGGCTAATTCCCTTTTCACTCGCCGCTACTTAGGGAATGATTCTCGCCTACGGCGAGAATCGCTGATTTACGCAGATCAAGACGCAGATTTTCGCAGATAATCTTAATTTATCTGCGTTTATCCACGTCGCAATCTGCGTCTATCCGCGATCTTGTCGTAGACAAGATGTTGTTTTCTTTTCCTCCGCTTACTAAGATGTTTCACTTCAGCGGGTATACAACCAGATATCTTATGTATCTAGTTACGAGCGGTTTGCGCTCGCGGGTTTCCCCATTCGGAAATCCCCGGATCAAAGGTTGCTACGCACCTCCCCGAGGCATATCGCTGCTACGCCGCGTCCTTCATCGTTACTTTATGCCAAGGCATCCACCGTATGCTCTTATGAGATAAACCGGTTATTTAAAAGCCGATTTAAAAATTATTTGTTTTATTTAATTCTTTATTCAATTTTTAAGCTTCTGTCAGAACAAAAAAAACCGCTTATCTATCGAGCGGTTTTTGAACAACCAAAAAAAGAATCAACCGCTTGATATTATATTAACCGCCGATTCAATTCTCTTCATACTATCTGTAGAACTATTATATAAGAAGCAAACAGCCCCTGTCA
>JASEHI010000170.1 GCA_030018695.1 Anaerolineales bacterium | reverse complement strand
TGGAAGGAGATGACGAAGTGATCGACATCCTGCGGCTGACTTGTATCGAAGCGGGTATGTCTTTGGACGAAAGAGCTGACGGAACCGTCCTTAAGGCCGTGGGACAAGATTATCAGGTCGTTTCCTGAGATTTCAGAAATTTTATTACCGAGTAGGCGCTGCCCTGAGTTGTCAGGTCGAGCTTGTCGAGACCTCATCGAAGGGTGCTGCGCAAGGTGAACACTGCTGTGCTTCAACCTGTAAAGACACAAGAATCCCACATTGTCATCGAGCCAAGCCGGTCATGGTTTCGTTTGGACCTTGGCGATCTTTGGCGTTACCGCGAATTGCTCTTTTTCCTGGCCTGGCGCGATATCAAGGTGCGCTACAAGCAGACGCTGCTGGGCGCGCCGCGGATGTGGTTGCTATTATAACGAACCACAAAGTCTACGATTACAAGGCCATCTTGGAGGCCTCGAAATTCATCTTCGATGGCCGCAACGCGCTGGGGAAGATGGGTAGGGAAAGCCCGAAGGTAGAGCGATTGTAATGCAAGAGAGAATTTTATCTGCTAGTCGGAATTATAGAACTCACGAGGCCTTTATCAGACCTTCTCTCGAATACCTCCCTTATATGAATTGGGTGTGTTTCATTTCAGTTGAAACCGTCCCGAAGGTTGGCAAAAAACGAT
>JASEHI010000016.1 GCA_030018695.1 Anaerolineales bacterium | reverse complement strand
GGAATCGACTTTTTGGAGATGGGTAGCCCTGACGCTGCCCCCTAAACATTACATGGATAAACATGCCGACCGGCCCACAGACCAACGCCCCGCCTATCGCCTGGCTGACACGGAGATGACCTTCAACGTGTGGGAGAACAATCAGATCGTGAGCACCGTCACCCTGCGGGCTATCGTCCTGCACGACCCGCAGGGCCAGAAACCCGCCGAGCGTTGGCCGGTGGTCTTGTTGACCAACGACCGCACCCGGGATGCCCGCGCCTTGCTCAATGAACAGGGTGACCATTGGGGGCAAGAGTTCGCCCATCGTATTGGCCGTCACGATCTTCAGTCCGATATCTTGCCCACCGGTTATGTGCTCAAGACCACCCGCGATGAGCAGGGAGAATTGCACCGCGAGGTCGAGTTCGACAACACGGCCTTCTTCCTCTCCGCTTGGCTGCATTGCCTGGTCTTCAACCTGATGACCCTCTTTGCTCAAGCGATGGGTGGTGAGTACGTTCACCGGTGGGCGGGTACTTTGCTGCGCAAGTTCATCCGCCGTCTGGCCGCCTTGTATTTGATTGGTAAAGAGCTCCACGTCGTCTTTGATCCCTTCCCAGGCCAAGACGAACTCCAGCCCTTGCTGGACAAACTCAATGGCAAGCGCGTGGCTTTGCCTTGGCTCAATCACTTGGTTGTGCAGTTGAGTATTGCCGAGGGCGAGCCAGTTTATCCGCTGACAGAGCCAGAAAAGCGGAATCGACTTTTTGGAGATGGGTAGCCCTGACGCTGCCCCCTAAACATTACATGTAATTGTAAATTGTCTGGGCACTGAGTTTGAGGATGGCGGCGACTTCAGCCACCTCTTTGCCATCGATGATGTACAACACAGCATGGATGCGCTTGACCAACCGCAATTGTCCCATGTCATACGCCCGGTACAGACGTTCGTACAAACTGGCAAGAACCTGGTTGCTTACCTGTATCCGAAAAGCGATGGACATGAGAAATATCCTCCGGGCAGACAATCGGCGGTTTGGATTTGGTCAGGAAAAAATCCAAGCGATGAACATCATGCCATATTTCTACCATTCTGTCCAACTGAGCCCGGTTTCAAAATCTTTTTCCGAAGTTCTATACCAGAGCGCCCATGAAGTGTTCGGGCTCTTTGTCGGGATTATAGGTTTCATACAATCCCAACACATCATTGAGCAGGGTTTGCCAGTGGGATTTTTCCCAGGCATATTCACGCTGGAAGTATGGCAAGACATAATGCACCACGCCGCCGCTGCTAAAAACCCTGAAGATTTTCAGGCTGTCTGCTTTCATCGTGACCTCTATAAAATTTTTATAAAGCCGCTCAAGTGAGCAGCTTTATTATGGCGTAATCCCAACTAACTATGCCTGCCATGGGAATGGTTCTATCGATTCAGGTTGGTTTTTTCGATATTCTTCCAATTCCGCCTTGTCCAAAGGATACCACTCATCATAAGGATACCGCCTGAAATACTCGGAAAGTCTTTCACGAAAATGTTCTGCCGCCAACTCGTTCAACCGTCCAATCCGCATTTGAGATAGATATTGGTCGAGGTACAAGCGGGATACGCGTAAAACCGATTGGAAGTCCACGGCCATCTTATTCGCGAAGCCTATTCGAGTATCAGGCGGCAAATAGAACCACTTCAAGTTAATGTGCGCATGTTTCGTGATCACACTCATCGTCTTGCTGGGGTATTTGGCACTTTTTGCCATCGGTTCTACGATTTCAAAAGGCGATATTTCGCACAGTGCAATATCTTCGATTCGCACGGCATCACAATCTTGGGTAATCACAATCGCGGTAACCGGTCTCATTGCCACCAATGCCGTAATCATACCAGCGTTAGCCGACACTCTTGACCAGTCGTCAAGCAGGGTATCCTCTCCCGCAACAATGGGCAATTGAGCAAGGTTAAAATCAATCCTCGGAACGTACCGAAAGATGTCACCCTGGCGTATAGGTTCGGAGGATGCGGGAAATTCGTAAATCATTCGTCTTCCATTGCCGCCCAGAAAACAGCCTCTCGCTCTCGATTTTCCTGGCGCCGTTTTTCGGCGCTCAAAAGAGCCTCGATTGCTACTCGCTGCGCCTCATGCAGGGATATTTTTCGAGGCTGCGGTCTCGAAATTTGCGGTCTGGCATAAAATGCTTGCGGCATCGGCCAGAACATATGCCAGCCTGTAGACACAACTCCGTTGCCCCGATCGTCGCGCAGTCCAGTTTCAGGGAATATCAGGGGAGCCGAAGCGTTTTGCCTGCCGATCGTTTCCCATAGCCCAGCATAAATACGGGAAGTCAAAAACGGTTTTACTTGAGGAGCAACGTCATAAGTGCAAGTTGGTTGATCAGTTCCAGTCATTTAAATTGCTCCTCCAGTGAGCCTTTAATGAGTTTGAAGAACATATTATGTGTCAGCGTATGTGCAGCAGATAACCAGTCTTTAAATTGACTGGGCATTTCTGGAATATCGGGGGTATCCGACTGCACCACTGTTTCCCAAATAAGCGCGTCATCCTGTTCGCGTTTCCCCCGTCCAAAGCGCAGCCTGATACTTCCTTTGGGTTCAGTAACAGGAAAAACAAACAACGCATTCAAAGCCTCGGGAGTAGTCTGGATGGGCGTGTTCTCAAAGAAAGATGCCGGGAAAGAAAGATTGATTTTTAAATTCTCGGTAATGAAAGCCAGGATGTCGTTGCGGGAAAAATCAAACGGGATGGCATCGATATATCTCAGTTGGAGATTAACAATGGATAGAGATTGACCTTCACTTGGGTATGTTTCAAACAGGGTATCCACCAATCGTTGGCAGCGTGGTTCAAACTCCTCCCAGGTATAATTCTTGGTCTCATTCAACGTCACCAGACCTGGGCCGACTTGAACGAGAGGCCATTGGTCTTGACCCACCCGAAAGCGATGTTGAACAATATAGCCAAGCATTTCATCGGGCATGGAAGCCGTTGGCAAAGGTTCATGAAACGGATATTCACTTGCCAGTCGATCATACAGCCGCCCGACCAGAATTTTATATCTTGGGTCTATGGACAAGCCAGGAGACTGTTCGACCAATTGCCAACGAACTTCCAATATGGTTTCAATTAGCGGAGCAAGGCTTAATTTTTGTGTTGGCATAGGGGTTTCTCACTCAGACACCGAGATAATTCTATTGATATTGTAGCCGAATAGACATGAAATAGCAATTCCATTGCTGACTCCTCTGCAAATACTCGGTTCTGCTCGATCGCTTAGAAATTTCTCCCACTTCGATGGTGAAATTCTGCGTTTCAATGGGTAACGAATGCGGTTTAAGGTCATTTTCAATGGTTTTGTCCCATTTTATACGAAGATAATCTCGAACCAACCTTTTTGCAGTGGACTCATTGCTGCGATTGTTAGAAAAATCCTATTGACAATTCTTCATATCCAACGTAAAGTACAGGCATCAACGAACCCTGTCTGTCCGAAGTCTGACGCTATGCGTCAGGTGCTTAATAGGCCAGATGGGGTTTTCTGTTTTTTGCCTTACTCATTCCTCCCCCTCCTCCAACTCGGACCCCATCCGGTACTTGATGTCATAATTGATGATGAAATCCAGCTCCTCCGCCGTCAGGCCGTAATGACGCGCCAGGGCGCGGTCAATCTCGTCAATGATCGGCTTAGAGTATCTAGGATAGTATTCATCGTAAACCACTCTTCCTGTAGTTTGATATTCTGTTTCTTTCCTTACAGAACTTTTTTGGTACTCATCCATTAGACTTTCGCACAGTTTAGCCAAGTCTACTTTTATCTCACTACTCATTTGAGAAAGACTAACAGGAAATAATTCAACTTCTCTCCTATTTAGATGACGACAATCAGAGAGCAAAACAAACCACCAATAAAAAAGATTACTATTCAAAACCGAAGTTAAAACTTTAGCGGTTGTAGCATCAGCAACATTAAGCTCTTTTACTTGGTTCGATAATTTCTCTCCATCTCGTTCATTCCAAAAGTATGGGGCAAATGTTGTGGCTCTAATCCAATATCTCGGCGCATTGTGAAAATATAGTTTTGACCTTCCAAATAAATCTTCTCTAAGGAGTTTCTTTTCGTGTATTTTTTGCCATAATATGTTTTCGATTCGCTTTCCCGCTTTAGCAAACGAATTAGAGTAAGCAAAATCACCAACTTCAATATACTGAAGTTGCTCAAACAAGTGCTGGCGCGCTTCTTCATTCCAGCGATGGTATTTTGTACTGTAAACATTGTTCTTGGACGATTGCATTTGCACATAAATTGCTAATCGCTGGTCAACACCCACAAATAACTTGGCAGGGCGGATGTCGTAGGTAGAAATCCAAGAAATTCCATGCTTAAATTGTTCAATGATCGGTTTCATCCGGTCAGTACAAAAAGCCGAATGGGGAATAATCATCCCTGAACGACCATTTTTTGAAAGTAGGTTTTTATTTCGCTCTACGACATATGCGTACAAGTTTCCACATTCTTCAGTTTCATAAAAAAGGATCAAATATTCATTTTTCACCTTGTTATATTCCACATAAGGCGGATTCCCAATGATCACATTGAACCCGCCATTTTGCATAATGCCATAAAACTCCAAGAACCAATGGAAAGGCTTATGGCTTTCCCGCCATTTGTCAAACTCGACCGATCTGTAGTTGTGAATGCCGTACTGCCGCGCCAGGTGGATGTTGAGTTCGTCTCCCAGTTCCTTCAGGCGGCGCTGGAGTTCGGCCTTATCCTCCGGGCGCACCTCGCCGCCCAGTTCGGTCTGCTGCTGGCGGAACAGCCCAAACAGCCGTTCCACGTCCTGCGCCTTCTCTTCGATGCGCTTCAGGATGGCGTTATCTTCCGTCGAGACCAGTTTCATCTGCCCGGCGCTGGTCATCTCTACCGCCCGGCGCACATCCTCTTTGGCGGCAAAGCCCACCAGTGTGTTGCCGGCGCGGATGTTGAAGTCAATATCCGGCAGGGGCTCCACCTGCTCGACGCGCTCCACTTGCGCCACCAGTTTCAGGAACAGACGCAGTTTGCAGATTTCCACCGCCTCGTCCATGATGTCCACCCCGTACAGGTTGTCCACGATGATGGACTTCAGGATGAAATAGCGCCGGTTGGGGTGGTGTTCAATCTCTGCCAGCACCTTCTTGAAATCGGCATATTTCTCCGGGCGGTGCGCCACGCCCGACGCGCTTGCCGCGTCCAATTCGTCCACGAACGCCTGCATCCGTTCCAGGCAGGCTTCGTAAAGCGCCTCCAGCACGTTCAACGCCGCGAACAGGAACGCTCCCGAGCCCACCGTCGGGTCGAGCACCGTCACGCTCAAAATCGCCTTCCAAAACGCTCTCAGCAATTCCACGCTCTCGGTGTTCTCAATTACGTCCTGTGCGAACTGGCGCGCATCCAGGTTGAGCGTAATCAGGTCGTTGATCTCGCTGACTTCGCCGCTTTCCAGTTTGCGTTTTGTATCCTCATATCTTTGACGGCGCGCCACCACCTCACGCCAGATTTCTGTCGGCAGTGCGAATTCCGCTGGGGCGGTCTTATTCCAGCCCCCACGGCGTGAGGGATCATTCAACCCCTCTGCGATTTCAGTCGGCAGGGGCAACGCGACATCCAAGGCATTCCCTTCATTGCGGTCGCCCGGCTTATAATTCCAGGTAACTCCGTGCCGGACAGGCTTATAGATATATCTGTCTGGCTCATTTTGGAGCAGTTTCCACACTGCCGAATCACCCTCGAATCCTGTTTTGTAATATTTCCGCGCCGCATCAAACAAATGAGGGATGATCGTATACTTGCTGTTGTACCCGGTAATGTCTTCTTTGGTGTAATAGGCGCCCATTTGCTTCTGGTTGATGTACTTCTCGAAGATGTAACCGAGCACGTCCGGGTTGATCTCGCGGTCGTTGCGAGTCGGGCGCTCGTCGAGGTGCCATTGATAATCCTCGAAGAAGGCGAACAGGCGCTCGAAGGCCGCATCGGGGATGTCCAGTTTCTCGCCGTGGCGTTCTTCGATCTGGTGCTTCTGGAAGATGCCGCCGTTCAGGAAAGGGACTTTACCCAGCAGGCGCAGGGTGGTGGCGTCGTGCTCTTTGCTGGCAAAGCCCTTGAAGAACAAGGGGCACAGGAAGCCGCGGTAAAAGCGGTCGCGGCCCTGCTTCTGGCTTTCGGCCAGCCCGTGGCGTAGGTAGTCCAGGTCACCGTCCAGAAAGCCCTTCTTCTGGATAAAGTAGACGAACATCAGCCGGTTGAGCGTCACCGAGACGTACCAGCGCTGCATCCCTTCTTCGGGAATACCGGCAATGAATTTCAGGAAGACGGCATGCTCGTCCTTGAAGCGGTCGTAGAAGCGTTTGGTGACGCGTTCCACGTCGAAGCCGCGCCGGACGCCCTCGGCCACATCCAGGATGGTCAATTCATCTTCTTCATCCAACGTGACTGCCAGTTGTTCCAGTTTCTGGATCAATGCCTCGCCGCTCTGTTCACGCCGAAAGGTGTGCTCTCGCGATGCGGCCGGCCTGCCGATCTGGCGTTTCATCCACTGCCAGACTTGCGTCGTTTGAGTGGGATCGGTGTAAATGATGAGATGCTCGTGGTACGATTTTGCTATCTGGGAATCGATCTTGCGCCGGATGGCATAGGCCGGGATTGAACCGCTGTAACGCAAGGCAAAAAAACCGCGCTTGTGGGCGATAGTCTTCAGGTGATAGGTCTCATCACTGATGGGAATATCCAGCGCGTAGCGGAGGAGTTCCCAGCCCAATTCTTCCCGGAACAGTGTCGGAAAGTCGAAGGTTTTGAGCAGTTCTTGAACGCCGGCAAAGTCGAGTTTCATACTTTCGGTTCCCCTGCAACGTTCCTCAACCCGAGCGAGCAAATGATCTGCGGCTCCTGGATTTTCTCTTCATCATCCGTGCGGACGCACAGACGGCCTTCTCCGTTCAAGGCCACAACCAGGCTGGCCAGTGCCTCATCCGAAATCCCGCTGCGTAACTGGCGGTTCAAGATATCTACGGCTACACTGCGCAACGGGTAGCGGTAAATATCATCAATGGCCTTGCGCAGCTCCTGGGTGTCCCAAAGCTGACCCTTGACCTGTTCAGCGTAATGCTTCAGCCGTTCATAGGTGCGGAATTTGGCGCCCGATGGCCGGCCTAATTGCCCGCCAACGGCCTTTTCCACCACGCCGAGATAGGCGACAGTAGCTTGAACCAGTTCGTGGTGGTTCTCCGCCCGCAGTACGGCTGGCGTATCAATCGAACAGGCCGCAGCCCGCAAGATAGCGAACTGTGACTCGGTCACACTCAGGCCGGTTGTATCCATCCAACCGAGAGAATCATTCCCCTCGGCGGTGCGCAGGTAAACCAGCACCCCTTCTGGTTCGCGCTCGGTTGGCTGGAATGTCCGCGCCGAATAGACGACCGGCGGCAGGTCTGGGATGATCTTCTGAAGTTTTGGGTTGGCATCCGTGGCATTCTTCCAGATCTGGTAAGCGTAGGATGCCAAATCCACCTCGGTCTCGTCTTCTTCACCGTCGAGAATGCCGGCTTTCTCATTGTACAGGTCTACAATGACCTGGTTGTTCTGGTCATCCTCAAAGAACATCTCATCCGAGCCGACCACTTCGGCGTTTTCCTTGAGCCGGTTACGCAGCCGCTCACGCAGGCGGATGATACGCTCCACGCCCTCGGCCGGCAGGAAGGTATAGCTGTAAATCTTCTCCGCTTGCTGGCCGATGCGGTCCACGCGCCCGACGCGCTGAATCAAGCGGATGATCGCCCAGGGCAAATCAAAATTGACAACCACGCAGCAATCTTGCAGGTTCTGGCCTTCGCTGAGGACATCGGTGGCAATCAAGACCCGCAATTCATCTTTTTGCTTTACCAAATCCTGTTTCTCATTGCTGACTGGGCTGAAGCGCCATGCCAGGCAAGTGGGATCTGGAGAGTCGCCGGTCGCGCCGGCCAGGGATGTCACACCGCGCTCTTTGAGCTGTTCTTCCAGATAGCGAACAGCATCGGCATATTGTGTAAAAATTAGCACTTTTGTGTTTGAATATTTTTTGGTCACCAGATTGTATAAATCTTGAAGTTTGGCATCCTTCTCCGGGTTCCAAACCCCGCAGCCTTGGAGAACAGCCATCAAAGCATTTGCATCTTCACTCAGGTGTTTTACCAGCGCTAAGCCGAATACTTCCGAGCGGATCCAATTGAAGCGTTTGCGGAACTTGGTGGAATAAAGCTGATAAACCTTTTCTGCCTCCCGCACGAAATCTTTCTCTGTCCGCAGCCCTACGGTAGCGGTTTCGGTTTTCTCTTCAACCTCGTCGAGGTCGGTGTTTTCGATATCGAACAGGTCGGCCAAATTCCCATCTTTATCTTCATCGGTGAGGCGGGAATCCAGCAGAGCAGCATCCTGTGTACCAATAGGTAGAGGTAGATTGTTATTCAAAGCGTGCAGGAAGACATAATTACGTAAGATATGCCGTTCAATCGAGAGAAGGAAGACATATCCGCTACTCTCCAGGCGCTTGAATAAGTTCGTACGCGAAAAGCCGATCAGTCGTTTCCCGGCCCGCGATAGGTCTTGCAGGATTTTCTGTTCTTTGGGTGATAACTTCTCTTTCTTATCGTTTACGTAAATATCCTGCCCCAGGCCATAGCGAGGCAGGTAAAGATGGCCTATCGTATCCACCACCTCCGGCGCGAACATTCGCACGTACTGGTCATCTGGATCCTTTTCATCCAACTTGAACTTGACGGTTCTTGGAATTCGATCTGGGAAGTACGAACGCCGATTATCCGGGAAGAGCAGGTATTTTCGACCCCTCTCATCTGTTTGGGCATAATTGGCTTTGATGAACGTACGCGTGCGCCGAACCATGTACAGACGCATCAGTTCTTGCCAGTCTTCGGCATGTTCGCTCTTCTCGAAGGCGGCAATGGAGCGCAACGGCGCCTGGTGCTTGCGGATGAATTCCACTTCACCGATTTCTCGCAATAGGTGGTCGGGCTTTGTGGGTAATTGTTCATCTTCCGTAACGAACAGGCGCAATTGGCTGGAAAGATCGAGGTAAGTTTTGTTGTACGGCGTGGCCGTCAACATGATGACCTTGCTCTCATTCTTCTCGATATAGTCTTTGATCGCCCCGTAGCGTTTCCCCTCACGATTGCGTAGATTATGGCTTTCGTCAATAAGAACCAGCCGGTAACGTCGCAGCGATTTCAATTCGCGAATAACCCGGCTTATCGAAAGAACCTTTGCTCTCAGCCGATATTTATCCCGATAGTCTTCCCACATTGGTACCAGATTCTTTGGGCATATGATGAGCGTGTCGAATCCCAAATCTTCATCGAAGATGCGAGCGACCGCTGTGCCCACTAGAGTTTTCCCCATGCCAACAACGTCACCAATCAAAACTCCGTTACGTTTATGAATGTGGTGTGCGGCAATCTTGACCGCCGCGGCCTGGAATTCAAGGAGTTTATTGTACAAGTCGCCAGGGATACGGAATTCAGAAATGCCGGTTCGAGCTTCCTGTGATAGATGATAGGCCATCTTCAAGTAGATGTAATAAGGCGGTATCAAATCTTCGCGTGCCCACGATTCACCGATAATCTGGATCAGTTCTTTCGAGATGTCCACACAGAAATGGTCGTTCCAGCGATCGTTGAACCAGTCAGCCAATTTCTGGCTGGAGTCTGCATCCACCACGTCCACGTTCAACTCGCCTTGGGCAGAGAGCCCGGCCAGGGTTAGATTGCTGCTTCCCAGATACCCGACGCGGGGGGCATCCAGGTCATTGCGAAACAGGAGATAAAGCTTGGCGTGTAAAGGATGTCTCAGAAACAGTTTAACTACTACTTTCCCCTTATTGATTTGTTCCGCCAATCTGCGTAAGGCAATTTCATCGTCATTCGTCGGTGTGCCAATCGTGAGTTGTTCCCGGAATTCAACAGCCAGGCGTTTGCGGAGTTTATCGGCGACCTGATTGCTGATCTCAGCCGCCTCTGCCGATATGCTCATCAACTCACGCAATTCATCTTGAGGTAGTTTCTGCATCCCCACCAAGAGGCGGCATCGGTTTTCTTCTCCGCCGGTCCATTGGTCAATGTAATCCTGCAAGTGCTTCCAGCCACGCAGATTGAAATACCCCACACAAAAATCCGCGCGAAGGGACGTTTGAATTGTGTGCTGGAGTGCAGGAAGCAAATTTTGCTTGATGTTGTCAAAGATGCGAGGCATGGGAACCCTCGTAGGGTAATAACACTTTTCCCAAAGGAGGCTTGATGGATTTATTATACGATAGAACCAATATTACAGAGACAAAGACATCGGATAATCAGGAGCCAGGGAAGTCCGCATTTATTACGCAAATTGCTTGGTTTTCCAGAACACTTGTGCTAATATCCCACCGCCGACTCCTCCGGCCACGACTGAATACCACCATCCATCAGCCAGACACGCTACATTCGTTTGCAGCATTTCTTGCCGGGCAATGGCGAAGAAGCGCTTTCGCGGGCTATGGAAATACATCCGGATATTATCCTGATGGACATCACTATGCCTGGCATGGATGGGATGGAGGCGACGCGCCGCTTGCGCGTCCTGTGCCCGGATTGCCTGATCTTGGCGCTGACCGTTCACGACGACAAACAATATTTCATGCAAATGCTGGCCGCCGGCGCATCCGGCTACATCACCAAACATGCCGCCGCGGATGATCTGATAGATGCCATCCATACCGTCGCCTCCGGTCACGTCTATTTGCAGCCGGCATTAGCCCGCTGGCTGCTGGAAGATTACCAGCGGTTGATCCAACAACCGGGACAATCCTTTCAATCGCCGCCTGGCAATCACATCGCTATAGTTGGGTTGGATGCCCTCAGCCAGCGCGAGCGGCAGGTGCTGGAAATGGTGGCGCAGGGGTCGAACAACCAGCAGATCGGCGATAGCCTCGGCCTCAGTCCGAAGACGATCGCTCGCCACAGAGAGCGGATCATGAACAAGTTGAACATGCACTCGCGCACAGAGCTGGTCAAGTTCGCCATCCGCACCGGGTTGGTGCAATTGTAATAACTGTCTCTGCTCATGGCGGGGCGGCCCTACCCGGGACAGTGGGGATCAGGTGTGCAAATTAAGTGCGATCTCTCAGTTTCTCTTAATCTGAATGTGTAAAATTATTAGTGGTTAATAAAATAAGGGATGATGGGTTGCGGACAGGCGAAAGCTCGTCCACAACCCCTCATCTCCCGATATATGTTGCCGAAGGCCTACTCGGGAGGAACAAGGATGCAATCTAGCGCGAATTTTGGACGGGGCAAATTCATTGTCGGCGGCCTGCTGATCCTGGCCGCGGTGGTCTATCTCATCGCCTCTTCAACCTCGGCCAGCGCCGAGTATTTTTTGACCGTGGATGAATTGCACGCCAAGGCCAGCAGCGTCATCGGGCGCAACCTGCGCGTCTCCGGGGCGGTAATCGGTGACACGATCCAGTATGACCCACAGACTCTGAATCTCACTTTCGAAGTGGCGAGCATCCCGGGCGACAATAAAGCGATCGAGGCCGCCGGTGGTCTGGCAGTTGTCCTGCATCAGGCCGTCATTGATCCGCTGCGCGCCCGCTTGAAGGTGATCTACAACGGACCCAAGCCGGACCTCTTGCGGGACGAAGCGCAGGCCATCATGACCGGACAACTGGGCGAGGATGGCATCTTCTACGTGGACGAACTCTTGCTCAAATG
The DNA here is from genome assembly GCA_030018695.1 of Anaerolineales bacterium. GTDB lineage: Bacteria > Chloroflexota > Anaerolineae > Anaerolineales > Villigracilaceae > CG2-30-58-95. The sequence continues at coordinate 31,092 of JASEHI010000016.1, read as the reverse complement.
CCCGACCAAGTACGAAGAGGCTTTACCGGCGCAAGCCGGCGGAAATTAAGCAGCGCGTAAAGACGAGAGCTGACAGGTTTTTATGAAACCTGTCAGCTCTCATGATGGTAGCTGCTTCTACTGTGCCAGGCGGAGCAGCTACCATGATAGGAGTCCTTCATGATTGCAGATTTTGGCTTCGGCGTTTTAGTGGTGACCTTCATCCTGTCGTTCTTCAGCATCGGCGCTGCGCTGTATGGCGCGCTGACAAAATCCTATCCCTGGGCAGAAAGCGCCCGGCGCGCCATGCTGCTTACCTTCCCGCTGCTCACGCTTTCGTCCCTGGCGCTGCTTTATTTGCTGGTTGGCGGCCATTACGAGATTCAGTACGTCTACTCTGTAACCAGCAATTCCATGCCGCTCTATCTCAGAATCACCGCGCTGTGGGGTGGGCAAGCCGGTTCGCTGCTCTTCTGGGCATGGCTGCTCTCAGCCTTTACCTCGGCAGTCACCCTGCGCAAATGGGAGCGCGACCGCGAGTTCCTGCCCTGGGTAATCCTGGTCTCCTCAGTGACGCTGGCTTTTTTTCTTTCGCTAGTCATCTTCTTTGAAAACCCTTTTATGAGCTGGTGGCAGACAGTCTCTGGCGAGGTGGCGGCCATGTTCCGCCCGGCCGGCGCGGTCCTGCTTACACCCAGAGACGGACGGGGCTTGAACCCGTTGCTGCGGCATCCGGGCATGATTGTCCACCCGCCGCTGCTCTATCTTGGTTTTGTCGCTTATATCATTCCATTCGCCTTTGCCATTGCCGCGCTCATTACTGGCCGCACCGACGACCGCTGGATCCGCATCACCCGCCGCTGGACGCTGTGGGCCTGGCTGTTCCTTTCGCTCGGTCTTGTCCTCGGGGCGCGCTGGGCCTACGATGTGCTTGGCTGGGGCGGCTACTGGGGTTGGGACCCGGTGGAGATCGCCTCTCTCATGCCCTGGCTGACCGGCACGGCCTTCCTGCACTCGGTCATTATCCAGGAAAAACGCGGCATGTTGAAGCAGTGGAATATGCTGCTCATCATCCTGACCTACGACCTGGTGCTTTTCGGCACCTTCCTGACCCGTTCCGGCGTGCTATCTTCGGTCCATTCCTTCGCCCAGAGCGCCATCGGGCCAATGTTCTTTGCCTTCATCGGTCTGACCTTCGTCAGCTCGGTGTCGTTGCTGATCTATCGTTGGAATGACTTCAAGGCCGAAGTCGAGATGAAGTCCATGCTCTCGCGCGAGGCGCTTTTCACGCTAAACAATCTTATCTTCATCGGGGTGCTGATCGTCTGTTTTTGGGGTGTGATCTTCCCGCTCATCTCCGAATTGGTCACCAACCAGAAGGTGACCGTCGGCCCGCCGTTTTACGAACGCGCCACCGCGCCGCTCTTCGGCGCGTTGATGCTGCTGATGGGTGTTGCCCCGCTTTCCGCCTGGGGTCACTCGACAATCAAGACCCTCGGACGCGCCCTCTGGAAACCGGCTTTGCTGGCCGCATTGGTTATGGCTGTCATCCTTGCGGCGGGTATGCGTAACGCGGTGGCTTTGATCGGTTTTGGGCTTGTGGCGTTGGTCCTTATCGTCACCCTGTATGAATTTTGGCGCGCGGCCCGGGCGCGCAGTAAAACTTCGGCTGAAAATTTCTTCCTGGCTCTCTGGAAGCTGACCGGACGAAACCGCCGCCGCTACGGTGGGCACATTATCCACATCTCCATGGTGCTGATGGCGATCGGCATTCTGGGCATCGAGGTCTTCCAAACCGAGACGCAGGGCACCCTCCCGCAGGGCAGTTCCCTCGAACTCGCCGGCTACACGGTCAAATTTGATTCTGTCGCCCAATTCGATACCGCTGGCGGGCGCAATGTCACCCGCGCCGTGGTAAGCGTTTTCAAAGGCGATCGTTATTTGGGTGATCTTTACCCGCGCCGCGATTATTATTATGAATCCAGCCAACCAATGACCATCCCTGGCTTGTACTCCACCCTGGCCGATGATATGTACATCATCCTGGTGGACTGGCAGCCGATTTCAGCCAGCGGCGCGACCTTCAAGGTGTATCACAACCCGTTGGTCAACTGGCTCTGGATTGGCACGTTTATCTTCGTCTTCGGCATCCTGGTAGCTGCCTGGCCGGAAAAAGATTCGTAAAACGTAATGAGTAAAACGTAAAGGAGAGTGCCACGATGAAACCTTTTGCCAAGAACCCATTACGTTTTACGTTTTACGTTTCACGTTTTACTTCTCACGTTTTACGTTTTACGTTTCACGTTTTCTTGTTGCTGCTCATATTTGCCACCGCAAACACCGCCCTCGCCCAGCAGCCCACGCCCTCGGATGACGAGGTGAACATCATCGCAAAGCAGTTATATTGCCCGGTATGTGAGAACACGCCCCTGGATGTATGCCCCACTCAGGCCTGCGTGCAGTGGCGTAAACTCATCCGTCAGATGCTGGCCGAAGGGAAGTCAGCGGATACAATCAACCAGTATTTCGTCGAGCAATATGGGGCGCGCGTGCTCGCCGAACCGCCGCGCACGGGTCTTAACTGGCTAATCTACCTCCTGCCACCGCTGGCATTTTTGGCCGGCGCGTATATCTTGTACCGGGCATTCCGCTCCTGGCGCGCCCTGGATAAGCAGCCGGCTGGCGCAGAGGAGGCTGAAACCCCCGCAGCCGAAGACGAATACGTCACCCGCCTGGAAGAGGAACTAAAGAAACGTCAATGACCGATAATTTCGCAAATACTGCCCCCAAACGCGCAGTCCCGCTGTGGGCCCAGATTCTGGTCTGGATCGGGTTGCTTGGCTTGCTCGGCATCCTGGCCGTCAGCCTGATGAAATCCCAGCAGGGCACTGTCCAGTTAGGCAAAGAAATCCCGGATTTTACCCTGACGCTGTTCAAGGGTTACGAATACAACGGCCAGCCGCAGGTCAGTCTCGCTGAGTTGCGCGGCAAGGTGGTGGTCGTCAACATCTGGGCCTCGTGGTGCAAGCCATGTGAACATGAAGCCCCGGATCTGGAAGCCGCCTGGCGCATCTACCAGCCGGCCGGCGAGGTGATTTTCCTGGGTGTGGATTACGTGGATACCGAGCCGGAGGCGCGCTCATATCTTGCCAAGTTCGACATCACCTATCCCAACGGCCCCGACCTGGGCACGCGCATCTCGCAGGCCCTCAACCGGCGCATGGGCGTCCCGGAAACGTATATTATTGACCAGCAGGGTATCCTGCGCTTTATCAAGATTGGCCCGTTTGCGTCGGTGGCTGAAATCCAGGCCGCGATCTCCCCGCTGCTGGCCGGGAAATAATTTCGTCGCGGCGACCCTACAGGAATAAAATATAGCATTGCCTCCTGACATTTGCATCAAGCGCGTAAATCTTTTGGAACCGCGAAGCAGCGAAGAGCGCGAAGGGAAATTATCCTTCGCGAAGGTTAATAAAACTTCGCGGCCTTCGCATCTTCGCGGTGAATCTTTTTGGTTGCGGCTGGAGGCCGCGCTATGGATATTGGCGTAATATTTCTACTTCTGGCTTTGCTCATCCTGGTTGCCCTGTTCGTGGCGCGACCGTTTATGCAACGCGCACCCGCCCCTCAGATGGATGACGCGCACATCGTCTCGGCGCTATTGGTCGAACGGGATCGCATCCTGAACGCCTTGCAGGAAATTGATTTCGACTACACTTTGGGGAAGATACCCGCCGAGGATTACCCTGTCCAACGCGCTAATCTGCTCCAACGCGGCGCGGCTATTCTGCGTCAATTGGATGCCCTCAGCCCTCTTACCTCTCCCTTAGCGGTGATGGGTGAGGGAGAAGGTAAAGAAGCCACGGATGAAGACCTGGAGGCGCTGATCGCCAAACGGCGCGCCAGCCTCAAGGACAAAGCCGCCGGTTTCTGCCCCAAGTGTGGACGTCCCATCTTCAGCTCGGATAGTTTTTGCCCGCAGTGCGGTTACGCGCTCAAATAACGTTTACGCGTTTACACGTTCACACGTTAACACGTTTACACGTTAGCACGTTTACACGTTTGAACGTGCCAACGTGCCAACGTGCCAACCTGCTAACCTGCCAACGTGCAAACGTATCCCGAAGGAAATATAATGAAAATTCGTTTTATCACGACGCTGCTATTGATGGCTGTCGTTTTATCAGCCTGCAACTTCTCACTGGCGGAGGATATCACCCCTCCACCGAACTACGTCACCCCAACCCCCGCGCCGACCCTCGGCCCGTTATACCCTTCCACACCGCCCAGTCCCGCGCGCGGCGCGGCCATCTTCGCCAAGGAGTGCGCAACCTGCCACGGGGAGAAGGGGCTTGGGAACGGCGCGCAGGCTGCGGGTCTGCCCGTGCCGGTGGCAGCCATCGGCCTGGCCGACATTTCCCGCCAGTCCTCTCCAGCCGAGTGGTACGCCGTCGTCACCCAGGGCCGCACGGATCGTTACATGCCGTCCTTCGCCAGCCGCCTGTCCACCCAGGAACGCTGGGATGTGCTTGCCTATGTCTTCAGCTTGAGCGCTTCTGCGGATGACGTAGCGAAAGGTGCGCTCATCTACGCCGATAAGTGCGCCGCCTGCCACGGTTTGCAAGGCAGGGGCGACGGTCCGCAGGCGGCCGCTCTGAGCCGCGCCCCGGCCAATTTCACCGACCGAGTAGGTGCTGCGCATCAGAACTGGATGTCGAAGGCGACCGGCATCGGGCTTTACCGCGCCATTTCTGAGGGCGTTGCTCCGAACATGCCTGGTTTCAGTCCAGAATTGAGCGAGGCCGACCGCGTGGCGCTGGTGGCTTATTTGCGTTCACTGACCTTTGACTTGTCCGCGCCGAAGGCCATCCCTACCTCGACGCCGGAGGCTACCGCGACCCTCGAAGCGCAACCCGCGACCCCTGACCCGCAACTTTCCACCCCCGAAGCGGCTGTCACAAACGAAGCTTCGGCCACCCCTGAGATCGCTGTGGGAACGGTTAGCGGCACGGTCGTCAACGCGACCGGCAATGCCCTCCCCACCGGCCTGACAGTCACCCTGCGTGGATTCGATCATGGCTCAGAGGCCTCCACTGGGCTTGCGGAAGCGATTAATCTATCTGTCCCGCTGGCATCTGATGGCGCCTTCAACTTTGAAAACGTCGAAATGCCCGCGGGGCGCTTGTTCCTGGCGCAGGTAACGTTCACGGGTGTGCCATACCAATCCGGTTATTTGGTTGCCGAGGCTGGGATGGATAGGCTGGCATTGCCGCCGCTCAACATCTACGAGACAACGAACGACACGGCGCTGCTGACGCTCGATCAAACCAACATCGCCTTCGACTTCTCCAGCCAGGGCGTTGCTCAAGTATACGAGATATACATTTTGACCAATTCGAGCGTCCAGACGATTGTGATCCTTACCGATGGGCAATCCCTGCCGTTCATCGCCCTGCCCGAAAATGCACAGAATGTCGGCTTCGATCTCGCCCAGGGCAGTGCGCCTCTCCTGCCTGCAGACGGCGGCTTTGCGATACAGCCGAGCACAACACAGTATGGGATTGTTGCCTTCTTCACATTGCCGTATGATAAAAAACTGGAAGTGACCCAACCCTTCAAGCTCGCGGCCGAATCGGTGACTTTGTTTCTTCCCGAGGGTTTCAAGGTCAAAGGCGACCAGTTGACCGACGCGGGCATCAAAACAATACAAGGTAACTCATTCCAGACGTACACAACTGAAAATGTGAAAGCCGATAGTTCGCTCACTTTCACCGTCCGCGGAAGTACCAAGACTTCAACCGGCGGTACGAGCCTGGATACGAAGACCAGCCTGATCGTCGGTCTGGGCGGGCTGGGTATCGTCCTTATCCTGGCCGGCGTGTACCTCTTTTTCCGTGAGCGCGCCCGACCAGTCGAGCCTGAAGAAGGCGAGGAAGAAGAAACCCCAGAAGACGCCCTCGGTGAGGATCCCGCCAGCTTGACGGATGCCATCCTTGCTCTGGATGATCAGTTCAAGTCTGGAGGCATTGCAAAGGAAGCCTACGAGAAACGAAGGGCTGAACTCAAAGCGAGGCTCAAGGATTTGTTGTAGTTCTTACGTTTTACCGAGTAGGCCTTCGGCGCATTACGTTTTACGACCCGTTTGCGTAAAACGTAAAAACCTGCAAACCTGATAACCTGACAACGTAAGACCATGATCGAAGTCAAGAAACTCGTCAAACGTTTTGGCTTGAAAACCGTCCTGAGCGGCCTGGATTTCCAGGTTGAGGAAGGTGAATTTGTGGCCTTGCTTGGCCCGAATGGGGCGGGAAAGACCACTTTCCTGCGCATCCTGGCCTCGCTTGCGCGGCCCTCGATGGGTGAGATCCGCATTGCCGGTTATCGCCTGCCCGCGCAGGCGGCGGCCGTCCGCCGCAGGTTGGGCGTGGTCTCACACATGCCGCTGCTCTATGGTGACCTGACCGCCGAGGAGAACCTGATTTTCTTTGGGCAGATGTACGCTGTGCCGCGTCTGGCTCCGCGCATTGACGAGGTGCTGGAACTGGTCGGTTTGACCGCCCGCCGCCGCGACCTGCTGCGCACCTTCTCGCGCGGTATGCAGCAACGTCTTGCCATCGGGCGCGCCGTGCTCCACGACCCGGAAGTGATGCTCTTCGACGAGCCGCATACCGGCCTCGACCAGGATGCCTGCGATATGCTGGATAAGATCCTGCGCGATGTGGCTGCCCGCGGCCGCACGGTGGTGATGACCTCCCACGACCTGGCGCGCGTCGAAGACCTGGCCAGCCGCTTCGACGTGCTCTCGCGTGGCGTGATCGCCGCGTCTGTTCGCCGGTCGGACATTCGTAGAAATGGCTTGCTGGCATTTTATCGTCAGTCGCTGGAGGAGGCGTAAAACGTAAAACGTGAAACGTAATCCGTCATCAATCACGCATCACGCATCACGCATCACGCATCACTCGCCACTCGGCTCTTTCCTCCGCGCCGTCACCGCCATTGCCTGGAAAGACCTGGCCGCCGAATTGCGCTCGCGCGAACTGCTCTCGGCGATGTTGGTTTTCGCATTGCTTGTCATCCTGATCTTCAACTTCGCTCTGGAGCTGGATTTCAAGACGCGTTCGACCGTCACCGCCGGCGTGCTGTGGGTAACCTTCGCCTTTGCCGGGACGCTCGGCCTGAACCGCTCGATGGCGATTGAAAAAGACCGCGGCTGCCTGGATGGCCTCCTGCTGGCGCCGGTGGATCGCAGCGTCATCTATTTTGGTAAAGCCATCAGCAACCTGGTTTTTATGTTCATCGTCGAAGCCATCGTCCTGCCGGTTTACAGTGTCTTGTATAACACCAACCTGTTCAACCTGGGCTTGATCGGCGTCATCCTGCTCGGCTCAGTCGGCTATGTGGCCGTTGGAACGCTGCTGGCCAGCATGGCCGTGCAGGCGCGCACGCGTGACGTGCTGCTGCCCATCCTGCTTTTTCCAGTCGTCCTCCCGGTGCTGGTGGCAGCCGTCAAGGCCTCCAACGGTTTATTGCAGGGACTGGAGATGGCCGAGATCATGCCCTGGCTGAATTTGCTTATCGTGTACGATGTCATCTTTATCGCCATCGCCTTTATGGTGTTCGATTATGTAGTAGAAGAATAAAACGTAAAACGTAAAACGTAATTCTTTCACGCTTTACGTTTTACCGAGTAGGCCTTCGGCGCACTACGCATTACTCCCCTCCTAGGAGAAACTCATGGAACGTCAGCCTCTTATCTTACAAATACTCAATATCCTCTCCGCCGTCCTGCTCGCCATTGCCGCTTGTCTAGTCTTTTTCTACGCCCCGCTGGAACTTGTCATGGGCAATGTGCAGAAAATCTTCTATTTCCACGTTGCCAATGCCTGGGTCGGTATGTTGGGTTTCGTCGCCGCCGCCGTGGCCGGCATTGCCTACCTGCGCACCCACGATATGAAATGGGACATCCTCGAAATGGCTGCGGTCGAGATCAGCCTGGTCTTTTTCCTCATCGCCATCGTCACCGGTTCCATCTGGGCCTACCCGGCCTGGGGCACCTGGTGGACCTGGGACCCGCGCCTGACCACGGCCGCCATCCTTGAGATGATCTATCTTGCCTATCTCCTGCTCCGTCAGGGCATCGAAGACCCGGAACGGCGGGCGCGCTTTGGCGCGGTCTACACATTGATCGGTGGCTTGAGCGTACCGCTCACCTTCCTGTCCATCCGTCTGTTCCGCACCATCCATCCCGCGCTAATTGGCACCGCCTCTTCCGCAGCCCAGGGTGGTTTTGACATGAGCGCGCCGATGAAACTCACCTTCTTTTTCAGCCTGTTCACCTTCTCGCTCATCTTCGTCGTCCTGCTCTGGCATCGCATCCGCCTGGGACGCCTGGCCGAAAAGGTGGAACAACTCAAACTCAATGTCATGCAATAGGAGCGAAAAATGACCCCCGACACAACTAATTTCATGCTCGCCGGTTACGCCGTCATCTTTAGCGTGATGGCGATTTACATCGCCAGCCTGATCCTGCGCTGGCGCAACCTCAAGCGGGATTTGATAATCTTGCAGGAAATGCAGGCAAAGAAATAAGAAAGAGTCTGCTTCCTTATTTCCCCGCCGAAGGCCTACTCGGCAAAATACCTCAACGCCAGCCTCAGTCGTTCCCCCACTTCCTCCGGCGTGTCCTTGGGTAATGATTGCAGCGCGGACTGCGCCTCGACCACGCTGTAGCCCAGCGCGGTCAGTGCAGCCAGGACTTCCGAATCTGCATCCGACATGGCTGCCACGGCCTGCAATCCGCTGATCGGCTTGAGCCGGTCGTGCAAGTACAGGACGATCTTCTGGGCGGTCTTCTTGCCCACACCCGGGACGCGGCTCAGGATTTCATCCTGCTCGTTGAAGACGGCGCGCTGTACGGTATCCAGGTTGAGTGTGGAAAGGACGGAGAGGGCGACTTTCGGCCCGACCCCATCCACGCTGAGCAGCATGGTGAACAGGCTGCGGTCGGCGATGGTCTCGAAGCCGTAGAGGGTCAGCGCGTCCTCGCGGACGACCAGGTGGGTGTGGAGCAAGACGACCTCGCCGACCTTCATCCGATCCCGTAACGGCGCGGGGACGAAAACACGCAGCCCGACGCCGCCGACTTCGAGGATGGCAGCGTTGTCTTCGATTTGTGTCACTTCACCACGCAGAGTCGCAATCATAGGAAACCCTTTTAACCGGGGATGAACGGAGATAAACGTAATTGGGGTTCGATGAACGTGTTTATCCGGTGAATTAATACCTTCGTGTGTGTAAATGCGTTATCGCTATCGCCAGGGCGTCAGCGGCGTCGTCGGGCTGGGGGACGTGCGCCATTCTCAACAAGATACGCACCATTTCCTGTACTTGTTTTTTGTCGGCACTTCCGTAACCGGCCACTGCTTGCTTGACCTCATTTGGCGTGTACTCGGCGATCTCCAGGCCGCCTTCGGCCAGGGCGAGCAGCGCCACCCCGCGCGCTTGCCCAACCGCAATGGCTGTTTTCACATTATTCTGAAAAAATAACTTCTCCACCGCAGCCGACTCGGGGCGATGGAGAAGCAGAAGCTCGCGTAAGCGATGATAGAGCATTGACAAACGCTCGGCAGCCGGCATACCGGCAGGGGTCTGGATGACGCCAAATTCAACCATTTGCAGATTGTCGTCGGGCAGGTCGCGGACCAGACCGTAACCCGTCGTCGCCGTCCCCGGGTCAATGCCCAGAACCAGCGTCATGACTACTCAGCCTCGAGTGCAGCCAGGGCCTCTTCAGACAGTTTCAGATTGTGGAAGACGCTCTGTACATCGTCCAGTTCTTCGATCGCTTCGACCACTCTCAACACTTGGAGCGTCTCATCCACGCCGAGTTCCAGTTCCTGCCTGGCGATCAGGCGCAGGCTGGCTTCGTCGGGAGTGACCTTCACATTCTGCAGGAAGTCGCTGAGGGTCTTGAAGACTTCCACCGGGCCGATGATCTCGATGTTTTCACCATCTTCCTGCACATCGTCCGCGCCGGCTTCGATGGCCAGTTCGAAGGCCTTATCGTACGAAAGCTGGCTGGCCGGGAATGAAAAATACGACTTGCGTGCGAACTGCCAGCCGACTGCGCCGGCTTCGGCCATGTTGCCGCCGCTTTTACTGAAAGAGTGACGCAACTCGGCCACCGTGCGATTGCGGTTGTCAGTCATGCAATCCACCATCAGGGCCGAGCCGTGCGGGCCGTAGCCTTCGAGGGTCAATTCCTCGAAGACGCCGCCTTCTTTATCATCACCCGTGCCGCGCTTGATGGCGCGCTCGATGCTGTCTTTCGGCATATTGCTGGCGCGTGCTTTTTCGATGGCCAACGCCAGGCGGAAGTTGCTGCCAGCGTCGCCGCCGCCTTCACGCGCCGCCATCACTATTTCACGCGCCAGGCGCGTAAAAACCTGACCACGCTTGGCATCCGCTGCACCTTTCTTGCGGCGAATAGTCGCCCAATGGCTGTGTCCAGACATATAAAATCTCCTTGAGAACCACTTTTGTGAGGGATGATGCCTTTCGCGCCGAAATTATACCATGCTACCTTATTCCTCAACTTTGTTATATACTTATGCCAGAAACTTATCCCTTCGCCAAGGAGACTGCCATGCTCACCATCGAAAAAGTTGACACGGACAACAAGTCACAGGTCAAGCGTTTCGTCGAATTCTACTATGCTCTCTACCAGGACTGCCCACAATGGGTCCCGCCGCTGTATATAGACGCCTACCTGCCGCTCAACCGTAAGAAGCATCCCTTCTTCGACCACTCTGAGGCTGATTTCTTCCTGGCCGTGCGGGATGGCAAAGTGGTCGGCCGCATCTGCGCCGCTGAGAACAAGCCCTTCAACGCATATCACAAAACAAAGAAAGCTCAGTTTTATTTCTTCGACGCCATTGATGACCGCGAAGTCGCCCAAGCGCTCTTCGATACCCTCTTCGACTGGGCGCGGGCGCGCGGCCTGGATACCGTCATCGGCCCGAAGGGTCTCTCCCCCTTCGACGGTTACGGCTGCCTGATCGAGGGCTTCGAGCAGCGCCAGATGATGACCATGATGAATTACAACTACGATTATTACCCGAAACTGGTCGAAGTCATCGGCTTCAAGAAAGAAGTGGATTTCGTCTCCTGCTACCTGCCCGCCGATGCCTTCAAAATCCCCGAACGGGTCGAGCGCATCGCCCAGCGTGTGCTGGAGCGCGGCAACCTGACCGTCAAGCGCTTCAAGAGCAAGAAGGAACTCATCCAGTGGGCGCAGCGCATCGGCGAAACCTACAACAGGACCTTCATCCACAACTGGGAGTATTACCCCTTCTCCCAAGGTGATATTGACTACGCCGTGGATAACGTCTTCATGGTCGCCGACCATCGCCTGATCAAACTCATCTTGCACGGCGAAGACATCGTCGGCTTCCTTTTTGCTTTCCCGGATGTCTCGGCGGCGCTCCAGCGCGCCAAGGGCCGCCTGTTCCCCTTCGGCATCCTGGACATCCTGCTCGAGATGAAGCGCACCAAAACCGTCTCCGGTAACGGCATGGGCGTGCTGCCTGAGTTCCAGGGCAAAGGCGGAAACGCCCTGCTTTACTATGAACTTGGCAAAACCGTCCTCGATTTCTACAAGTTCGAGTTTGTCGAGATGACCCAGGTGGCCGAGACCACCCGCCAGATGCGCGCCGACCTGAAGAACCTGAACGGCGTGGAATACAAGAACCACCGCGTGTATCGAAGAAACGTTTGAAAGACGGAGACAACATGAAACATCCATTGGAATTTATCACGCCGACGAACCGCAAACCGATTTTCATTGCGCTGCTGGTCTGGACCCTGATCCTGTTCGCCATTTTCCGGCCGCTTTCCGCCCCGCTGACCACTTCCGCCGCCCCTTCCGGCATCGTCTCGTTCGAACTGGCGCACACGCCCGAGAACGCCGCCCGCATGTTGGATTCGTGGGATGAGCGCGCGCAACTCTTTGCCGCCTTTGGCCTCGGCTTCGACTATCTCTTCATGCCCTCCTACGCCCTCGCCATCGCTCTTGGCATCCTGCTGGCAGCCGGTCGTCACCCGGGCGCGTTCGCCAAACTCGGCGCGTGGCTGGGATGGGGTCTCATTCTGGCTGCAATCCTGGATGCCGTCGAAAATGTCGCTCTATGGAACGTGCTGCTCGGCGCGGCAAATTCCGCCTGGCCGCTGCTCTCTTACTGGTGTGCGCTATTCAAATTTGGGCTGATCCTGCTCGGGATCGCCTACGCGCTGGCAGGCTGGGTTTGGCCCAGACACAAATGAGCCAAAGATTCAAGAATCAAATGAGCCAGAGATAAACCTCTGGCCCATTTGATTTATTTGGTACTTAGTTGGTCAAGCTTACAGGATGGTTACGCTGGTGGCCTGCGGCCCCTTGGCGCCCTGCTCGACGACGAACTCTACTTTCTGGCCTTCCTCGAGATTGCGAAAGCCATCGCTTTGAATAGCTGAGTAGTGGACAAACACATCTGGGCCGTTTTCACGGGCAATAAACCCGTAGCCCTTGCTGGCGTTGAACCACTTGACCGTACCGACGATTCGATCTGACATTTGATTTGCCTCCTTATTGGCAAAAGGGAAAAGAATCAGGTGCTCGAGTAGTTCCGACGGACGGTTAAAACAGAACAGTCCGGGGTGAAGTGCCTCGGACCATTGTCACACAATCCAACGTGAACTTACTGGCATCATACAGGTCTTATGATACAGCCAAACTCGGAATTCGTCAAGAGATTTTTCAATGGTTAATCCTCTTTATGTCCCTTGGCGATGATTTTGATTGGCGTACCCAGGAACTCGTATTGATCCCGGATGCGGTTTTCCAAAAAACGCAGATACGAGAAATGCAGCAGTTTCGGATCGTTGACATAGATGACGAACGTCGGCGGGGCGGTACGCACCTGGGCGCCGTAGTAGATTTTCAACTGTCGCCCGGCATGGGATGGCGCCGAGTGAACATCCTGGGCATTACGCAGGACCTGATTCAGCTTGGAGGTGATGATGCGTGCCAGGCGTTCCTCCTGGACGCGCAAAGCCATTGGCAGCACCTGATCGACGCGCTGACCGGTCTTGGCTGAGATAAATAGCAGGGGGACATAAGCCATGAAGTTAAGTTCCCGCTGTACCACGCGGGTGTACTCATCCATTGTAAAAGAGTCTTTTTCGATGGCGTCCCATTTGTTGACCAGTACAACTGTGCTTTTCCAGGCATCCAGGATAAATCCAGCAATATGGGTATCCTGGGCAGTGATGCCGGTGGTGGCGTCAATCAGCAACAAAACCACGTCGGCGCGTTCGATGGCCTTGAATGAGCGCAGCACGCTGTATTTTTCTACACCTGGATCTATCTTGCCGCGCCGGCGGATACCCGCCGTATCAATCAGCGTGACGGGCAAACCATTAAATTCGATTTTGGTGTCAATCGCATCCCGCGTCGTGCCGGGTATTGGGCTGACGATAGCCCGCTCCTCGCCCACCAATCTGTTGAGCAGGCTGGACTTCCCCGCGTTGGGTTTGCCGACTATGGCAATCTTGACCGACTCGTCTTCCGGTTCTTCGCTTGAGGAGGGGAAGGCCGCAACGAGATCCTCCAGCAGGTCGCCGGTGCCCATGCCGTGCAGTCCGGAGATGGGGTAAGGGTCGCCCAGTCCAAGTTCGTAGAACTGGACCGCCTGGCTGCGGCGGTTTGGGCTTTCGCATTTGTTCACCACTAACAAGATGGGCGGCCAGCGTTTACCCTGAGCAGTTTTCTGGTGGCGGCGCAAGATTTCGGCCACCTCGTGGTCGGCCGGGGCGACGCCTTCCGAGCCGTCGGTGATGAACAACACGGCATCGGCATCGCGGACCGCGATCAGCGCCTGCTCACGGATCTGGACGATAAATTCTGCGGAGCCGACCGAGAGCGGGGTTTTGCCGCCATGCGTCGGGTCTATGCCGCCTGTATCAACGATGGCGAAGGGAATACCATTCCACACTGCCTCGGCAAAGATACGGTCACGCGTGGTGCCAGGCGTACCGTCCACAATCGCCAGGCGTTCTCCGGCGAGGCGGTTGAACAGGGTGCTCTTGCCCACATTGGGGCGTCCGACTAAAGCGACGATTGGTTTCGGCATATTATTTATAACTTATGATCACTTCGACCGTCCCAGGCAGGATCGACTCGACCGTCACGCCGGCTATCACCATTTGGACGGTTGGCGTGAGGTGATGTGTCCCGACGCCGAGTCCTTTGAGATCAATGATCACCCGCACATCGCTGGGCGCAAGAGTATCCAATACTGGTAACGGCCCAGAAAGGATCACGTCGACACTTTCGGGGGAGACTTTCGCTTGCAGCGTCGCGGAGAGGTTGTTTTTCTCTACTGGCCGGTTGGTGAGCTTCAGGCTGCTCTGGATGGCCGAGATGGCGACCTGCACCAGCACGTTCTGTTCACCGACCAGTGCCACCCCGTTCGGCAGGCTCAAGTTCAGGCGAATTTCGATGTCAGCGTTGGCGCCGTTCAAGTCGAGCGGGGTGGTCTCGACATAACCGGGCAGCGCGCTGATCAGCTCCAAGTTGGATGAAAAGACCGTGACCATCGGCGGGATGGGTGCGATATTGGTCAGACGATAACCATTGGCCGGCCGTCCTATGGTCACCACTTTGACCGCCAGATCCCGGTAACCGCCCTGCTGCGAGATGGGCAGGCGGACCTGTACATTATCCGGGTGCATGGTCAGACCGGTCACCAAGTTGCCTTTGTCATCCAGCACTTGGATGGGGAGGTTTGTCTGGATATCTTGCCGTGAACCCGATAGATCCAACGAGAGGCTGAGCTGCGCGACCTGATCCATCAGCGACTGCGCGCCGGAGATTATCACTTCAGCCGGGATCAGGATCGGGTCCCCGGCCTGGTAACCGATAGCCGGTTCGCCGGTCAGAGTAAGCTCGAGGGGCAATGAACGGGTGACGAGTTTTTCGAGGGTCAGGTCTAATTTTTCAGGCGAGAAGGAAATCAGCCGTACGGGCTGGGCATTGATCTGCACCTGGACATCCAGCCTGTGTGTCCCGGCTGCTAGTCCAGAGAGGTCCACCAGAGCATGGATGGCATCTTTTTCAGTCGTCAATTTGTCCCATACGGAGCGAGGCGCACGCAGCGTTAGCTGTACCTGGCGCGGGACTTGCCCTTGGATGATCAACCCCGGGTCCTGGCTGACAAATTCGATGGGGATTAAATTCGCGAGGAGGCGCGTCTCATCTGGATCGGCTGCTGTGACTGCCGAGATCCAGACGGCCAACGCCAGCGCGAAAGCGAGCATCAACGTGCGCAAGTTTTTGGTCAGCCAGTGCAGCATTTTACCTTCACACATCCTTACGTGGAAAAAGATAAGGGAAATGACGCTCGAAGAAACCCGTCTTGAGGGAGGTACGTGAAGGGTCGTAGAAAGCGGTCAGGATGTTTTCGAGCCGTTCTGCATCCAGGCGGCGGATCATCCGCCCGGCGTGCGCGATGGAAATTGCGCCGGTTTCCTCAGAGACGACGACCGTAATGGCGTCCGTGGCTTCAGAGGTGCCCAACGCGGCGCGATGCCGCAATCCCATTTGGTGATCGGGAGATCGCGCCAGGATACCGCTGGATGAGAGCGGCATGACACAGGCTGCCGCGACCAGGATATTCCTCTCGATGATCACCGCGCCATCGTGGAGCGGCGTGTTGGGGTAGAAAATTTGCAGCAGCAGTTCAGGGGTGACTTGCGCCTTCATCAATACGCCGGAGCGGATATATCCATCCAGGCTGTCCAGCCGTTGCAGGACGATCAGCGCGCCGTGCTGGCGCGCCGCGAGCCGGGCTGCCGCGCTGACTACGGCCTGGATGGTTCGCTGTATTTCCGGGTTGAGCGCTTTCTTGGTGCTCGGCCGGAAAGTGCCGGCGCGCCCGATGCGCTCCAGGGCGCGGCGGATTTCCGGCGCAAAGATGACCGGGATGGCAAAAACAAGCGCCGGCAGCGCGGTGCGCAGCAGCCAGGAAAAGGCCGGCAGGTTGACCAGGCTGGTAAATAGTACCGTTAGCACCAGCAGCAAGATAACGCCGCGCAACAAGAGCATCGCCTGGGTGTCCCGGACGAGATAGAGCAGCCCAAAGAAGATCAGCGCGACCAGCAGGATATCAACCACCCCAAGCCAGTCGAGGCGCTGGAATAGAAAAAGAAAATCACTCAATAATTCTGGCACGGCGATAAAAAACCATTCGAAAGCCAGGAATCAGGTAATCGCGGATGCCTAAACCCTTTATACCCACTACCTGACTTAAATTGGCCGCAGGACACGATCCTGGCGGAGTTGTTTGAAGAGCATGATAGTGTTCGCTGGCATGGATTCGTTGGCCGCGTCTTGCCAGGCCTGAACACTCAGTGATTGTGGCGTGCGTCCTTCGTAACCCAATTCGCGCCAGATGGCTTCCTGTGAAGCCATCTGCGGCGGCAGAAAGAGTAAAGAGGCCTCACATTGCAGTTCCTGTGAGGTGCGCTCGACCTCGCTCGCTAAAACTTTCACCGCCTGTTTCATTGGAATGGAGGCATCAATGTAAATTTCGGTGGTGCGGGAGACCAGATTCTCCACCTGCCATCCGATCAGGCCGACGAACTGGTTACCAGACTTGAGCAACATGTAAGCTTTTTCTCCGAAGGCAGCCATAACATCTTGGGAGGTCTGCGAACGAGCGCCTCCGCTGAGACGGGTGATCAGAGTGGCGATGGCACCCGAATCGCGCGGCCGGCCGCGCTGGACGGACAATTCGCCGGCCGCGGCTTTCTTTGTGATGATCGGGTCGGTATCGCCGATCGGCGAGATCACCTTCCAGGCTGCCACAACCTGCTTCCAGGTCC
Source organism: Anaerolineales bacterium (assembly GCA_030018695.1). GTDB lineage: Bacteria > Chloroflexota > Anaerolineae > Anaerolineales > Villigracilaceae > CG2-30-58-95. The sequence goes on along the minus strand of JASEHI010000016.1, from coordinate 14,193 downwards.
CCTCGAAAGTGCCGGAGTTCTGGATGATGACCGTTGCCGAAGCCATCCTTTGATCCTGCGGCGGCTGCATGCGGATGCGTTGGAGCGCCTCCACTTCGTTCATCCCGCGTTTTGCCATTAGCCGGGTTTTCTGGAGATTCTCTGGCGAATAGGTTATCCAAACTGTATCGCAGGCGCTGGCCAGGTTACTCTCGAGCAGCTTTATCGCTTCGACGACAATGATCCGTTGCGATGCTCGCCGGATAAGCAAGTCAACTGCTTGCTCAACGAGCGGATGAACGATTGCTTCCAGTCGCTTCAGCCCTTCTGGGTTCGCAAAGACGAGACGTCCCAGTTTGGCGCGGTCAATCTGTCCGTTGCCATCCAATACCCAGTGGCCAAAGGTATCCAAGATGGGCTGATAGCCCGGCGCGCCTTTCGCTATCGCGCGATGGCCGAGTGCGTCGGCGTCAATTCCGTACGCGCCCAGGTGCTCCAGCATCTTGCGCACCACGCTCTTGCCGGTGGCGATATTTCCGGTTAGCCCAATGACATATTTTTCAGGCCACTTACTCACGATTGCTCCTTGCCGTGAGGGGGGAGGCACATGGATTTTTTACGGCGTTTTCGTTGCAGTTGGCGTCTGTGTGACTGCGGGTGTTGCAGTTGGCTGCGGTGTGACCAGGTTGATCCGGACGACCAACGTCCAGCCAGGGTGGATGACCGTCTTGTCGCCGTCTTTCAGCAGGTCTTTGTTGTTTTTGACAATGTCTTCTATGGTGCTGTTCATCTTGTTGGCGATGCTGCCCAGACTGTCGCCGGGCAGGACAAAGTAGTTGATCTTGGTGCCGGGCGGCGCATTGCTCGGCAGAGGGGTCGCCGTGGGTAACTGCATCCCGGGCGGGGGGAGAAGAATGGTCTGACCGGGATAGATGATCTGCGTATTCGGGTTGATTTGTGGGTTGAGTAAAAGTATCACCAAATAACCGTTATCATCCAGGCCATGATCCTTGGCAATCTTGATCAAAGAATCGCCTTCCACAACGGTGTAGTTATACGGGATAGAGGGGGTCGCTGTTGGGGTATCGGTTGGTGTCGGCGTGATGGTGGGCGTGTGGGTGGGTATGGGTGTATTGGTTGGGGAGGGGGTGATGGTCGGCGTGGGAGTCTGCGTGGAAAACAGCGTAAAACCGCCGCCGCCGCTAAAACCAACGACGAGGATGATCACGCCGATCACGACCAGCAGGATTGCCAGGCCCCCAATGATAAACGGCGTCCATTTCTGTCTTTTCTTCCGGTAAGCTCCAATGTTGGCTGCGATAGGAGGTTGTCTGCTCATAGGTAATCCCATCTCTTCACTAGAAAGGCAGGCCGTAAACAACTTGACAGCCTCGATAATTGTATTCTACCTGAACTTTATGGATTAAGCGAGTGGGGTTTCTATTTCAAATGTCCTTTCAAAAATTGCCCGGTATATGACCCTGCCAGATTGCACACATCTTCCGGTGTCCCTTCAGCGACCAACCTGCCGCCCCGCTCGCCGCCTTCGGGCCCCAGGTCTATGATCCAATCGGCGACTTTGACGATGTCGGGGTTGTGCTCGATGATCAGCACCGAGTTGCCCGCCTCCACCAGGCGTTGCAGGACTTCGATCAGTTTGTGCACGTCGGCAGCGTGGAGTCCGACCGAGGGTTCGTCGAGCACGTACAGGGTGCGGCCGGTGGCGCGGCGCGAAAGCTCACGCGCCAGTTTGACGCGCTGCGCCTCGCCGCCAGAAAGGGTTGTGGCCGGCTGTCCGATCTTAATGTATCCAAGTCCAACCTCTGAAAGCGTCTTCAATTTGCTGACCATGGCCGGGAAAGCCGCGAAAAGTTCCAATCCTTTTTCGATAGTCGTGTCCAACACGTCAGCGATCGAGAGGCCCTTGAAGTGGACTTGCAGCGTCTCGCGGTTGAAGCGCCTCCCGTGGCAGACGTCGCATGGCACGTAGATATCCGGCAGGAATTGCATTTCGATGCGTAACTGACCCTGCCCCTGGCAGGCCTCACACCGCCCGCCGTGGACGTTGAACGAGAAGCGTCCCGGTTTATAACCGCGAACTTTGCTTTCGGGCAGTTCGGCGAAGAGCTTGCGGATCTCGTCGAACAGGCTGGTGTAGGTGCCGGGGTTGGAGCGCGGCGTGCGCCCGATGGGTGACTGGTCAATATTGATGATCTTGTCAATATGCTCCAGACCTTCGATGTGGTCGTGGTCGCCGGGTTGGGTGTGGGCGCCGTGCAGCCTGGCGGCCAGCGCGTTGTAAAGCACATCCGTCATCAGGGAGGACTTGCCTGAACCCGAAACGCCCGTGATGCAGACCAGCTTGCCAAGCGGGATGCGGATGGTCAAATCCTTTAGATTGTTCGCCCGCGCCCCGACCACGGTGAGATGTTTGCCATTGCCCGTGCGCCGCTTTTTCGGGATCGGGATCTGCTTGCGCCCCGACAGGTATGCCCCGGTGAGCGACTTGGGGTGCGCCAGGATGTCCTCTGGCGTGCCTTCGGCAATGATCCGCCCGCCATGTTCACCCGCGCCCAGGCCGAGGTCAATGATCCAGTCTGCGGTGCGGATGGTCTCGTCATCATGTTCGACGACCAGAATGGTATTGCCCAGGTCGCGCAAGCCTTTCAGCGTGTCGAGCAGGCGGCCATTATCGCGCGGGTGCAGGCCGATGGAGGGTTCGTCCAACACGTAAAGCACGCCGACCAGCCGCGAGCCGACCTGCGTGGCCAGGCGGATGCGCTGCGCTTCGCCGCCGGAAAGCGACCCGGCCGAGCGGTTTAAGGTCAAGTAGTCCAGCCCCACATTGACCAGGAATCCCAGCCGGGAATGGATTTCTTTAAGTATGCGCTCGGAGATGGCTTGCTGGCGTGCATTCAGGGGCGTTTTTTTCCTGGCCAGTCTCTCGATCCATTCCAGCGTGCGGTTGATCGGCCAGGCGGTAACTTCGATGATATTAATGTCATCCACAGTGATGGCGATGGCTTCCGGGCGCAGGCGTTTTCCCTGACAGGTCGGACAGGGACGGTCGGTCATGTATTCGCTGATCTTGGAACGGATGTACTCGGATTGTGTTTCACGGTAGCGGCGTTCCAGGTTGGGGATGACGCCCTCGTAGGCGGTGTCGAAGACCGCCTGGCGTCCTTCGCGGTTGTGATAGTGAACCGTCACTTTTTCGCCCTTTGTACCGTAAAGGACGATATTCTGCTTTTCGGGCGAGAGCGCGCTGAAAGGCACGTTCAGGTCAATACGAAAATGGCGGGCGGTCGCATCCAGGAGCTGCCAGTAGTAACCCATGTCCTCGCGCAGGTTATTCCACTCCATCGCGATCAGCGCGCCTTCGGATAACGAACGCTCGGGATCAACCACGCGTTCGGGGTCTATTTCCAGTTTGTTGCCCAGGCCCTGGCAGTCGGGACAGGCGCCGTGTGGGGTGTTGAACGAGAAGGTACGCGGCTCGATCTCCGGGATGCTGATGCCGTGCTCCGGGCAGGCGAGGTGTTCGGAAAAGTGCAGGTCGTTAGTCTGATAGTCTTTAGTCTCATAGTCTCTAGTTCGATGGCCGGTGGGTCGGTTACTATCAGACTGCCGACTGTCAGACAGGAGACTATTGGACTGTAGACTATCAGACTGAAGACTCACCGTCAGATACCCATCCCCAAACTTCAGGGCTGTCTCGACCGAATCCGTCAGCCGCGTGCGCGCTGCCTTCCGCTCATCCTCGGACGCGTGGCCGGATACCACCAAACGATCCACCACCGCCTCGATGGTGTGGATCTTGTAACGGTCGAGGCTGATCTCCTCGTCCAAGCTGTAGACCGTCCCGTCCACGCGAGCGCGGACAAAGCCAGCCTTGCGGATCTCCTCGAAGACGGCCTGGTATGTCCCTTTGCGGCCGCGCACTACTGGCGCCAACACCAGGATGCGGCTGCCGGCAGGCAACGATTCGATGCCATCCACGATTTCCTGGGCCGATTGTTTCACCACCTCGCGCCCACATACCGGGCAGTGCGGGATTCCTACGCGTGCAAAAAGAAGGCGCAGGTAGTCGTAAATTTCAGTCACCGTGCCGACGGTCGAACGCGGGTTATGCGAGGTGCCTTTTTGGTCAATGGAGACGGCCGGGGAGAGGCCTTCGATATAATCCACATCCGGCTTGTTCATCTGGCCCAGGAACTGACGGGCGTATGCCGAGAGCGACTCGACATAGCGCCGCTGACCTTCGGCGAAGATGGTATCGAAGGCCAGCGACGACTTGCCCGAGCCGGATAACCCGGTGATGACGACCAGTTTATCGCGGGGGATTTCTACGGTAATGTTTTTGAGGTTGTGTTCACGCGCCCCAACGACGCGGATGACATTTGCAGGCATGTTTCCCTTTGGAAAGTATGAGAGTAGGGTAATTGTAGCACATTTGTTTCAAAAACGGGTATTGAAGATGACGCAAACAATTATTATACCAGCCTCGCAAATTCGCGATTTTACTTGCTTGAAAGTCTGCTTTGTGCTAGACTTAAATACACGAAACAGCCCTTCACAGGAATTCCTGAAGACCGATGAAGTCCTAATGAGGATTTGACTATGGCTCAGAAAATTTTGATCATTGATGATGACCTCGATACACTTCGTTTGGTGGGCGCGATGCTCCAGCGACAGGGGTATCAAATCGCAGTCGCCTCAAATGGCGAACAGGGATTGTCCCAGGCAGGGTCTGAAAATCCCGACTTGATCCTTGTGGATATTATGATGCCGGATATGGATGGCTATGAAGTGACGCGGCGCCTGCGCAACAATCCGCAGACGGCGGATATCCCCATCCTGATGTTTACCGCCAAGACCCAGTTGGACGATAAGGTTTCAGGCTTCGAGTCGGGTGCGGATGACTACTTGACCAAGCCCACACATCCGGCCGAGCTTCAGGCGCATGTCAAAGCGCTGCTGGCTCGTTCGAAACGATGGAAGGCCGGCGTGGTGGTGCCGGTGGAGAAACCGCCCTTCACCATCGGTATTCTCGCCGCGCGCGGCGGTCAGGGTGTGACGACATTGGCGGTAAACCTGGCCAAAAGCCTGATGACGGCCGCCCAGGCGGAAATCATCATGGCCGAACTACGCCCCGGCATGGGTACGCTTGGCCCTGATCTGGGAGAACCTGATCCCAAAGAACTTGCCTCCCTTCTACAAGCCAAGCCGGATGAATTAACCCAGCAAAAGGTCAAAGATAGCCTTCTTACCCATGATACCGGCCTGAGATTATTGTTGGGGTCGGTGCAACCACGGGATGCGATATTGCAGAATGCAACCGCCCAATTTGAGGCGATTATCAATCGCTTGACGAGCCTGGCGCCCTATCTGATTCTGGACCTTGGCCCCGGCCTACCTCCGTTGACCCAAAAATTGCTCAAGAAATGCCAGCATCTCATTGTTATCGTGGAGCCAAGCTCGAACTCAGTTTTACACGCCAAAGCTTTGATCGCCAACCTGGTGGAATTGGATGTCAATAAGCGCAGAATCAGCCCTGTTGTGGTCAATCGCCTCCGCTCGGATACACAATTGAGCGCGACCCAAGTTCAGGAAAAATTGGATTTTACAGTGCCTGCGGTCATTATGCCTTTCCCGGAACTCATATACCGGGCTGCGCAGATGAAAACCATAGCCGTCTCGTATCAGCCAGATACCCAGACCTCTCAACAGTTCGCCAAACTGGCCTCTTTGATGCTTGAACGCGCCCAACTAGAGAAATGAGCTTTTTCTCTGCCCAGACCCTTGAGTGCATCCAATATGCGGCGGAAATAATTCGCAAGTCACAGCGCGGCGTAGTCCTCACCGGCGCTGGCGTGTCTACCCCATCGGGTATCCCCGATTTTCGTTCGGAAGGCACAGGTTTATGGTCCAAGGTGGACCCGATGGAGGTTGCCACGCTGAACGCTTTTCGCTACGCGCCCGAGCGTTTCTATCAGTGGATCCGTCCCCTGGCCATTCAAATTTTCAATGCAGAGCCTAATCCTGCTCATCGAGCATTTGCGCAGTTGCAGGCGGCCGGTTATTTCAAAACCATCATCACCCAGAATATTGATAACCTTCATCAAAAGGCGGGATCCTCGTACGTCTTGGAGACACACGGCACGTTCCAGACGATGTCCTGTACGCAGTGTTTCAAGCAAATCAGCAGCCAGGGATTCATCGAACCATATCTTAAAGATGGTCTGATCCCGTACTGCCCGGAGTGTGGGGGGATATTAAAACCGGATATCATCTTGTTTGGCGAACAACTACCGCTGCAGACCTGGTATGAAGCCCAGTCTGCCTGTCGAAATTGTGACCTGATCCTGGTGGCCGGATCTTCGCTCGAGGTACTGCCCGTTGCCGGCTTGCCGCTCCAGGCCCTCGACCGGGGCGCGCACCTGGTCATCGCCAACCTCTCAGAGACCTACCTGAGCGTACGTGCCGATGCTGTCATCCTGGGGGATGTTGCTGATATCATTCCCATGATCGCGGAGCGTGTCTTACATGATGGTAGCCGCTCCACAAGGCACAGTAGAAGCGGCTACCATGACTGATACCAAAAAACAACTGGAAGGTTACCGGCGATTGATTGATATCGCCCGTGACCTGGCCTCGACGCTCGACCTGGACATTCTGCTCAACCGTATCATTTGGGCCGCGGTGGATATTACCAATGCACAGGCAGCTTCGATCCTGCTTTATGACGATACCTCCCGCCAGTTACATTTCCAGGTTGCGACCGACATGGATACGCCGTTAATGCGCGGCCTGGTCGTGCCGTTGGAGGGCAGCATTGCCGGCTGGATCGTCACCCACCGGAAGCCGGTGCGGATCTCAAACGCTCGAGAGGATCCACGTCATTTCGGGGAGATCGAAGAGGTGACCCACTACGCCACAAATTCGTTGTTGGGCGTTCCGTTGGTCACCAAAGATAAAGTCATCGGTGTGCTGGAAGCCCTGAACAAACAATCCGGCGAATTTACCGAAACAGACGAAAACCTGCTCTCGGTTCTGGGCGCCCAGGCAGCCGTGGCGATTGAAAATACACGCTTATTCCAGCAATCCGACCTGATCGCCGATTTCGTCCATGAATTGCGTACGCCTCTCTGTGCGCTCACCACGGCGACCTATCTGCTGCTCAGGCCGGAGATGTCCCACGCACAACTCGAACAGACCATCCACAGCATTCATGATGAGACCAACCGGCTCAATGCCCTTGCTTCTTCGTTCCTCGACTTGGCGCGCCTGGAATCAGGCCGTGTTCAGTTTCACAGCAGCGAGATAGACCTGAAGGCCTTGCTGGAGGAATGTAGAAAGGTGATGCAAAGCAAGGCCGCTGAAGAGGGTATCCAGATCAACATCGAAATCCCCGCTGATTTCCCCGCTCTGGAGGCCGATCGCGATAAGATGAAACAGGTTATTCTCAACTTGTTGAGCAATGCGATCAAGTATAACCGTCCAAATGGTTCGGTCACACTGAGAGCCTTGGCGGAGGAGAAGGAGTTTATCCTGTCCGTGCAGGATACCGGCATCGGCATCCCCGAAAAAGCGTTACCGTACCTGTTTCAAAAATTCTATCGCGTCCAGGACGCGGAAGGCAAGCCGGGCGGCACCGGATTGGGGCTTTCGATTTGCAAGCAAATTGTTCAAGGACACGGGGGTTGTATCGAGGTGCACAGCCAGCTCGGTGAGGGGACGACCTTTATCATCCACCTGCCAAGAAAATAGGGGCAGCGATTCGGCGATTCGGCGATTCAGCGAGTCAGCGAGTCAGCGATTCACTCCGCTTCACTTGCCGCCGACTCTGGCAAGACTCCTTCCAAAAACCAGAACGACGGCTGCCTCAGAGCGCACGCATACCCGCGCAACGAAGGCGGTCAAGTGGTAGCGGTTGTTAGGCGGCATATCGTTTTCAATTGTAGATACCGTTGCCGAACCCTGCCCAAAAGCATTACCCCAATAATACCAAAATCGTTTTCTGTTCATCGTTGCTCAACTTCTTCATTCCGTCTCTGATTACCCATCTTGCGTCTTTACTTGGGCTTGTTTTAGCCCACCTTCCTAGAAACTCTGCTTCTTCCTCACGATTCTTTTTGGCGATCTCTCTCAAAATCCAGGACACTGCCTTTCTCACGTCTCTATCCTTGTCTTCCATAACCATATCAAGCAGTTCGAATACTTTCTCAGTAGTTTTGACTCTCTTATATCCTAGCAAAGTCACAACTCCAAAACGCCTGATCCATTTATCCGTGCTCTGAATCCACTTTTCTGAAAGCGGCAAAACAAGTTCAGGATAAGAATATACGATTGGTTCTATTCCATACATAGCAAGGCAATCACATACAGACCAGTTGTCAAGATCAGGTAATGCTGAAGAGACAAAATCTAAACAGGTTCTTGGATTCTTTGCGCCAAACTTTTCCAAACTTTTTCCTGCTATCTGCTTTGCTTCAAAAGAGCCTTCGGCCCAGATAACCTTCAATAATCCTTGGGCTTTCTCTGGTTCTTTCTGGATGAATTTCCCTATCTCAGAGGCTATTATCCACAAGATAGGCTTGGGAACTCCATAGAACTTTCCTGTATCGGGAATAATTCTTCGATAGTTCTTTGTTGCTTCTCTATCTACAAGGATTTGAAGGAGTTCTTGCAACCCTTTCGTGAACTCTTTCGGTTCAACTGCCTTTTCAAGTGCTTCTCTTGTCCTTTTCTGAATCAATGCTTTATCCATATTTGAAGCCTTTCACAGCTAAGAGCGGAATTTCATACAACTCTCTGACGCAAGACAGATCGTGCCATGTGGCGTCGCGCCGCCTAACAACGTAGACTCGCTGACTCGCCGAATCGCTGAATCGTTACGTCTCCAATAATACTTTTAGCATCCCCGGCTGCCTGGCCTGTTCGAAGGCCTCGATGGCCTTCGCCAGCGGGTAACGCGCCGCAATCAGCGCGGTGGGGTCAACCTGCCTGTTTTCCAGTAGCCGTAAAGCCGGTGCAAAAGGCCCGCAGCGCGAGCCGAGCAGGGTGATTTCATCTACGACGAGGGATGAAAAATTGACGCTCGCCTCGCCGCGATAAGTGGACTTCAGCACCAAAACCCCGCGCGGACATACGGCCCGGCGCGCCAGTTCGAAGCCGGAGGGCGACCCGGTCGCTTCCACCACTACATCCCAGCGCCGCGGCTGGATTTCATCCTCAGTAATCAGCCGGATTTTCCTTGATTCCAGCAATTGCTTTTGATGCGGATGGCGCGCGACCACACGCAGGTCGCAGCCGGTGAGAGCCAGGGTTTGAGCGATCAACTGCCCCAGCCGCCCCGCGCCGATCAGCAGGACGCGGTCGGTGGGCTGGAGGTGCACCTGCTGCTGGATCTCCAGCGCGGCGGCCAGCGGCTCGGTGAAAACCGCCGCTTCGTCGGGGACAGAATCGGGGACGCGATGGAGGTTCGCCACGGGCAGAGAGAGATATTCAGCGTGCGCCCCGTCGCGCTCAACGATTCCCAGCACGGTTCGCTTTTCGCAGTGGGTGGGACGGTCATTCCGGCACTGCTCACATTCGCCGCAAACCGCGTTGATTTCACCGACGACGCGTTTGCCGATCCAGGTTTTGTCCTGTGCCTCGACCACCTCGCCGACGAACTCGTGGCCGATGACGCCGGTATATGGATAATAGCCGCGCGCCAGTTCCAAGTCCGTGCCGCAGATGCCGGAGAGGCGGACGCGGATCAGCGCCTCGCCGGGTTTTGCCGGGCGGGGAACGTCGCGCAAGGAAAGAGATTGATTTTCGAGCCAGAGGGATTGCATGGAAAACCTTTCAACACAAAGGCCACCCTGGCCTGGCCCGCCAGGGCAGGCAAAGGTGCACGAATGGGGGTAAAACCTTTGTGATTCTTCGTGTCCTTTGTGTTTATTGAAATTATCTCACGCCTTTCCGTCCAAACTGCCGTTCCAGCATATCCACCGAGAGATGGATCATCGTCGGTCTCCCGTGCGGGCAGGTGCGCGGCGAGGCGCAGGCCTCCAGGTCATTCAGCATGGCGCGCTGCTCTTCGGGCGAAAGAACCTGCCCGGCTTTCACCGCCAGCCGCTTGCAGACGCGCCCGGCAATGCGGGCTTCGACTTCGTGCTGCAAAGGGGTCTCGTCTTCTTCGAAGTCTTCGACCAGGGCGCGCAGCGCAGCCGCGGGATCACTGCCGGCGAAGAGGGCCGGCATGGCGCGCACTTGGAAGGTATTCGGCCCGAAAGGCTCCACCCCAAAGCCGAAATGCTCGAGGACAGGTAATTGGGAAATCAGTAAATGAGCAGATTGGGGTGGGAAGGCAACCACTACCGGTTGTAACAGCGTCTGGGATGGGGTGTTTTTTGTTCCATGCTGCGCCATAAGTTTATCGAACAGGACACGTTCATGCGCGGCGTGCTGGTCAATCAAATACAACCCATCCGGCCCTTCGGCGACGAGGTAGGTGGCGCCGATTTGGCCGACCAAACGCAGCAGAGGAACTTGGCCCAGGGTTGGCGCTTGCGCAATGACCGTAGACAGTTGACCGTTGACCGTTGGTGGCTGCCCCTCTTCTGGAAGGTTTCCACGGTCCTCGGTCCACGGTCCACGGTACGCATCGTGCGCCAATCTCCAAGCTGGATCCACTTGCCCAGCCTGCGCGCCCCACAGCGAAGGTGTCGCCGGCGGCACGGGCGAGTAGGCCAGCAATGCCCTTCTCACCGCCCGCTGAACAAAACTGAATATCCTGTCGGGGCTGCGGAAGCGCACTTCGGCCTTGGCTGGATGCACGTTGACATCCACTTCTTCGGGTTGGATTTCGAGGAAAATCGCCGCCAGCGGATAACGCCCCACCATCAGCATGGTGTGATAGGCGCGCAAGAGCGCAGTGGTCAGCGGCACATCCTGGATCCAGCGGCCATTGACGAAGAAGGTGATTTCCTTGCGGTTGGAACGCGTCAGCGCGGTTGGGCTGATAAAACCTGTCAGGCGCAGGCCTTGCCCTGAGCTGGCAGGTTGAGCTTGTCGAAACCCTGTCGAAGGGCCTTCTTCTTCAGCCGTCACTTCCAGCATTTGCTTGGCCACCTCCACGCCATAAAGGGCGGCCAGGATCGCGCGCCGGTCGCCATCGCCGGAAGTGTGCAGGGCAAGCGTGCTGCCTTCAACCAACTTGAAACGTACATGCGGATAGGCCAGGGCATAGCGCGTCAGCAGCGCATCTATGGCGCGCCGCTCGGTCACATCCTGCTTCAGGAACTTCAGCCGCGCGGGGACATTGTAGAACAAATCTTCAACGCGGACGAGCGTGCCAATTGGCGCTCCGACGCTCTCCAGCCGCCCTGCCACTCCAGCCTCCACCTTCAACCTCGCTCCGCTTGCCGAGTCGGCTGCCCGCGAGGTAATCGCCAGCCGCGCGACCGAGCCGATGGAAGACAGCGCCTCGCCGCGGAAACCGAGCGTGGTGATGGCAAACAGGTCTTCGGCGCGGCTCAACTTGCTGGTGGCGTGACGCGCCAGCGCCAGGGGGAGTTCCTCGGCTGAGATTCCGCTCCCGTCATCGGCGACCTCGATCAGGGTCCGACCGGCTGCGGCAATTGTCACGCTAACGGAACGCGCCCCGGCGTCCAGGGCGTTTTCGAGCAGTTCCTTGACCACCGAGGCCGGGCGTTCCACCACTTCCCCGGCCGCGATCTGCGAGGCGATTTCGGGAGATAGAATGCGAATGGGCATATTTCGATTATAGTCGAGAGTAGAGAATAGTTCAGGGACTAATCTCTATTCTCAATTTTCTATTCTTTCCCTTATAATAACCCCATGTCATTTACAACCATTTTCTTCGACCTGGACGAGACCCTCTACCCGACCTCCTCCGGCTTGTGGCCGGCGATCAGGGAACGGATGAACCTGTATATGCAGGAACGCTTGGGTTTCACGAAAGAACAAATTGAAACCGTGCGCGAAAAATACTTTCGCGAGTATGGGACAACCCTGCGCGGCTTGCAGGCCAACCATGCTGTCAACATGGATGACTATCTGGCCTTTGTCCACGGTATCGCATTGGAAGATTACCTGCAACCCGACCCGGGGCTGCGCGCCATGCTTGAGGCTTTGGCGGTTCAAAAGATCATCTTCACCAATGCCGATGCCGCCCATGCCCGGCGCGTGGTGCGTGCCATGGGACTGGATGGCTGTTTCAACGCCATCCTGGATGTCCATGTCCTCGAGCCTTACTGCAAGCCGATGCGCCAGGCCTTTGAGATCGCCTTGGAATTCGCCGGGGAGAGCGAGGCGAGGAAGTGCGTCCTGATTGATGATCTGCCGCGCACAACGCGCGCGGCGCGTGAATTCGGCTTCTTTACTGTGCTGATGCGCAGCACCCTTCGACAGGGTTTCGACAAGCTCAACCTGCCAGCTCAGGGCAACGCCTACTCGGTCGGGAATGATTCGCCCTCGCCGGATGCCAACGCGACACTTGCCCGTTTGATAGATTTACCGCAACTTCTGGATGGATGGTAAACTGGTTCTTTCTCATTATTCTTTAATAACCGCATGGTAGGCTATTATGGCTTTCTCATGTTTCCTTGACAGAATCGGATTCTCGCGGTGCGGAGACAAAAAACCAAACGCGAATTGCGCGAATAAGCGAATGACGCGAATAAACCCATTAAAATTCGCGTAATTCGCCCATTCGCGGCATTCGCGTTAAGAGTCCGCGACTTTGAAAAAGCCATGGGTAGGCTATACATCAGCCTTGCCATAATGGTAGCTGGTAAGCTACCAGAAGGAGATAAATTCTCGATGCAAAACAAGTTACTGCGTTTTATATTGATTTTGTTCGTTGCCGGTGTGCTGGTCGTCGGTTCGTTTGGCGGCGGATTTGTGGCTGGGCAGTTCCTGCCGCTCGCTCCAAAAATCGGGTTGCCTCTGCCGCAACCGCCCACTGCGACACCCCTTTCGCCTTCTACCGGCGGAACGCCCGAAGAATTGCAGACCCTCTTCGCCCCGTTCTGGGAATCCTGGCAATTGGCGCATCAGTATTATGTTGATCAGCCGTTGGACGACGTTCAATTGATGCGCGGCGCCATCCGCGGCATGTTGGCATCGCTGGGCGATAAGCATACTTCGTATATGGATCCGCAGGAATACTCGGATGCCACAATTTCGATTTCTGGCGAGTACGAGGGGATTGGCGCCTGGGTGGATACCGGCGGGGATTACCTGACGATTGTCAGCCCGATGCCGGCTTCACCCGCCGAGCAGGCTGGCTTGAAGACCGGCGACACGATCATTGCCATTGACGGCGAAGACATGACCGGCGTGCCTCCCGAAGTGGCGCGGCTGAAAGTCCTCGGCCCGGCTGGCAGCACAGTCATCCTGACCATCCGCCGCGCGGGTGTGGAGCTGCCGCTCGAATTCTCCATCACGCGTGCCACTATCAGCGTCCCCAGCGTGGAAGGGAAGATGCTGGATGGCGGCATTGCCTACGTCCAGATTTTCACCTTTGGCGATAAAACCACTCCTGAATTGAAGCGCGTACTGACCGAGTTGATGGCGCAGAACCCGCAGGGTATGATCGTTGATTTGCGCAATAACGGCGGCGGCTATCTCGTCACGGCAATCGAAGTCGCCTCGCAGTTCATCGGCGAGGGCGTCATCATGTATGAGCAATATGGCAATGGCACGCGCGAGACATACAGCGCTCAACCGGGCGGCCTGGCCACCAATATTCCGCTGGTGGTGCTGGTCAACGGAGGCACCGCTTCGGCTTCCGAAATAGTCGCCGGCGCCATTCAGGATTACGGGCGCGGCAAACTGGTCGGCGTGATCACTTACGGCAAAGGCTCGGTGCAGAATTGGCTTCCGCTTGCCAATGATCAAGGCGCGGTGACCGTCACCATCGCCAAGTGGTTGACACCGAAAGAACGCCACATCCAAGGGATTGGCCTGACGCCGGATGTCGTTGTAAAGCGTACAGACGAAGATTCCGCCGCTGACCGCGACCCACAACTGGATGCGGCCATCCAATTATTGTTGAATCCGTAATGCCGAATTCATTCCGCAACCAGATGGCGATATCGCGAAGCATATCGCGCTACAAAATCTTCGCGATTGTGATAGCCGCGTTATAGTATTACTCGGTATCATTTGCGCGATCCGCGCAATTCGTAGGTCGGATTG